>CAZAAP010000035.1:0-17656 GCA_964482935.1 uncultured Enteractinococcus sp. | reverse complement strand
TGGTCAATTTCTCCACCGGAGCCGGGAACGTATATGCCGAGACCGAAGAAAATGTGTACCTGCGAGTAGGCAATAACTGGCGCGCCCAATCCGATGCCCCCAAGCAACTGTCCTATCCTGGATAGTTTTCCACACCGCGTATCGTATCGATAACACCGGCCAGTGAATCGGTCACACTAGGAGCATGAGTGGCTTCTGGCATGTGATGGATAGGGTAGTGACGTCGTCGTTGGCACACGCCATCCTCACAGCCTGGCGTGGCATGGTGAACCTGTTGGTTCCCAATCCCTGTTCACTATGCGTGTGGGCTGATGCGGTGGCGCATCAGTTGTGCGAGCCGTGTACGCAATTGTTGAAAGAACAGTCGAAGCAAATCTTCCAAGCCCAGGATTTCGCGGATGCTTTGCCACTAGATCTGGTCACTGGACAAGCTTTACCAGTTTTTGCTGCGTCGTTTTATACTCCCGAAATGGCCAACGTATTGCTGAAGTTCAAAGATCATCAGCGCATTAATGTCGCAGGCTTCTTGAGGCCGATCGTGTACCGGACTTTGCACCACGCAGGCGAGATGATGGGACATCCGTATTACCGGTTAGTTCCTATCCCCACCTCTGGAGCGAGCATGCGCCGACGTGGTTACAATCCAGTGATAACGATGTTGCCACGTCACCTACCGCCCGTGTTTAGTTTAGATGTGCGCATATTGAAACCTCGGTGGAAGCTGTTGAACCGAGCGGCCCACCATGGAACCGGGGTGGCAACGCGTCGGGAGCATTCTCGTCGGAAGTATCGACTGGCCGCTCGGCATACACAACCTGCTGAACCGGTCATTTTGATCGATGATGTCCTAACGACAGGTGCCACACTTGCCGCTGCTGCTCGCACTTTGCAAGCTGCGGGTTTTGACGTGGTGGCTGCCGTAGTGTTCTCAGCAGTCCTGCCAAGAGGCTAATGGTCCAGAACCTTAGCGGAAGGAAGAATTTCGAGGAAGTCACAGGAATCCTCAGACCAAAACTTATCGTGGAACGTTACAGAGGGTAACATTATGGAGACCAGCCTCAGCGGCGGAGCAGTGGATGAACGTTTAATGTTTCGCCGCTGACTTTATTGCTCTAAGTACACGAGGAGGACTTGATGGCACTTGACATCAATTACCTGGCCCGCGACACAGATCTCACGGATGATTTCCGTTCGTATGTCGAAGAAAAATTCGACAAGATCTCGTCATTGACCGAACAAGCGCAGCGTCTGGAGGTCAAACTTGTTTCTCGTGAATCGCACACCGGGGCGTCCGGGCTGGTGACTGCAGAGCTTACCCTGCACTCACCTCGCAACGTGGTTCGTTCCGAAGCGAACGATAATGATAAGCAGCTTGCTTTCGACCACGCGTTTGCGCGTCTGCAGGAGCGCCTACGTCGACTACGCGAACGTGCCAAGGGTGGCCGTCGCCGTCCTTCGGTACAAGAAATTACGCAGAACTTTGCACCTGTCCCATCCGACGTCTCGCTTGTCGAGGAGGTCTTGGAACAGCAGGCTGTCGAAGCCAAAGAGCAGGCAGAACAGGAGCGACTGGAGCAAAACGGTGACATTCCAGTCACTATTCGTCGCAAGGTCTTCCCGACCCAGAAAATGAATCTGGACGACGCCATTGACAACATGGAGCTAGTCGGACACGACTTCTATCTGTTTATTGATGAAGAAACAGATCTACCGTCGGTAGCATATCGCCGTCGTGGATGGTCATACGGTGTCATTGCCATGGGCGATGAAGAGTCCGAAACAACTCGCGATTATCGCCAAGCTGAAGCCTAAAGCTGGATGCTTAAACTGATGCCCCACCGAAACCGGTGGGGCATCATGTATGTCAGAAGCAGGTGGATTTGGTATCCACAAAGCCTGGCGACGTAGACTGTCAACAGTATGCGGTAACCCCGCCAGAGTATGAAGATTTCGGGAGTGCAAGACACGTGGCATCATTAATTGAACGGATTCTGCGAACCGGTGAGAAAAAGGTTCTCAAACGGTTGCGCCAATACGCGGACGCCGTGAACGTAGTTGAAGAGGACTTCAAGTCGCTCACGGACGCTGAGCTGCGCGCCGAAACAGACTCGTTCAAAGCCCAAATCGCCGATGGTGTCACCCTGGACGCCCTACTACCAGAGGCTTTTGCTGCCGTGCGGGAAGCTGCCTCGAGAACCATCGGGTTGCGCCATTTTGATGTCCAGATCATGGGTGGTGCTGCACTGCATGAAGGCTTGATTGCCGAGATGAAAACCGGTGAAGGTAAGACGCTTGTGGCGACTGCCCCAGCGTACCTCAACGCCCTGTCCGGTGATGCAGTTCATATCGTAACGGTTAATGATTACTTGGCCGAATATCAATCCGAACTCATGGGCCGTATTTTTCGGTTTCTAGGTATGTCGACCGGCGTCATTTCGTCTGGCTTGCCCCCTTCGGAACGTAAAGCGCAATATGACGCCGATGTCACCTACGGGACGAATAATGAATTCGGCTTCGATTACCTGCGCGACAACATGGTCATGAATTTGGACGACATGGTGCAACGTGGCCATGGCTTTGCCATCGTGGACGAGATTGACTCGATCCTGATCGATGAGGCACGTACCCCGCTGATCATTTCAGGTCCCGCACAAGGGGATGTCTCCGGGTGGTACTCGCAATTTGCTACCCTAGCGCCTCGACTCAAACGCGATATTGATTACGAGATCGATGAAAAGAAACGTACCGTTTCTGTCCTTGAAAACGGCATTGACAAGGTCGAAGACTGGCTGGGAATCGAGAATCTTTACGAATCAGCCAATACCCCGCTCATCGGGCATCTCAACAATGCGATTCGTGCCAAGGAACTGTTCCTTCGCGGTCGTGAATACGAAATCATCGACGGTGAAGTCCGAATTGTGGATGAACACACGGGACGAATGTTGCCCGGCCGACGCCTTTCCGACGGTCTGCACCAGGCTATTGAAGCTAAAGAAAAGGTCAAGGTGCACCCAGAAAACCAGACCCTGGCCTCCGTTACGCTGCAGAACTACTTCCGCAAATACAAAAAACTCTCGGGTATGACTGGTACTGCGGAAACCGAAGCCGGCGAGTTCATGTCAACCTATGAACTCGGTGTGGTACCGATCCCAACGCACCGCGAAGTCCAGCGCCTCGACCAACAAGATCTCGTGTTCAAACACGAAAAAGCAAAGTTTGAGGCCGTCGTAAAAGACGTCGTCGAACGACACAAGGCTCAGCAGCCGGTCTTGATTGGAACGACTTCGGTTGAAAAATCTGAGTACGTTTCCAAACTTTTGGCTAAAGAAGGTGTCAGACACGAGGTACTCAACGCGAAGAACTATGCACGTGAAGCTGCCATTATCGCCCAAGCAGGTCGACTAGGTGCTGTGACGGTCGCGACGAACATGGCTGGACGCGGTACCGACATTATCCTCGGTGGTAACGCCGAGTTCGCTGCGGTTGGAGAAATGAATCGCCGCGGTCTTGACCCCGTGGAACATCCCGAAGAATACGAAGCCATCTGGGACGAAGTCTTCGCCAAAGCTCAGGCAGATAGTGAAGAAGAACGTGAAGCGGTCAGAGCTGCCGGTGGCTTATACGTGCTTGGCACCGAGCGTCACGAGTCCCGGCGTATCGATAACCAGTTACGTGGTCGTTCCGGTCGTCAGGGAGACCCGGGGGAGTCGCGGTTTTATCTCTCGATGACCGATGACCTCTTGCGGCTCTTTAACGCCGGCATGGCTCAACGTGTCATGAGCATGAGCAATTATCCAGACGATATGCCGTTGGAAGCAAAAATGGTCACGAAGGCCATCGAGCGGGCACAGGCCACCGTTGAAGAGCGCAACACGCAACAGCGTAAGGATCTGTTGAAATATGACCAGGTTATGAACTCGCAGCGCGAGGCGATCTATGAGGACCGCCGTCATATCCTTGAAGGTGAAGACCTCGAATTACGCATTTATGCGTTCATTGAAAGTTCGATCTCTGCGATCGTCGACGAAGCGTACTTGGTCGACAATAACGAAGAAGTTGATGGCGATCAGTTGTGGCAGAACCTCAAAGCACTGTATCCTGTCTCGCTCACGCAAGAAGATATCGAGGCCGAACTGGGGCCGTTATCATCAGTGAAACCTGCTGATTTGAAGCGCGAACTGATTTCTGATGCGAAGGTCTTATACGGCATTCGTGAAGAAGAACTCGGAGAAGAGCTCCTCCGTAATCTGGAACGTCGAGTGCTGCTTGAAACCATCGGCCAGAAGTGGCAAGAGCATCTCTATGAGATGGACTATCTGCGCGAAGGCGTTGGTCTGCGAGCTATGGCCCAGCGTGACCCGCTTGTGGAATACCAACGCGAAGGTCATACGATGTTCCAAGCTATGATGCAGGCCATTCGCGAAGAGACTGTGTATAAGCTCTTCCACCTGAAGGTTCGCAAACCAGAGGTAACGGTCGGCTCCAAGCTGCCAGGGGTGGCGGCAGACTTCTCCCAGATTGCGAATGTCGGCGGACAGCAACAGCAGCCTCTGCAGTATTCCGGCCCATCAGCTTCCGCGCCCGGAACGACGACAACCCAGACCCGTGCGGCCGATGGTCAACAGGTCACGACGGCGCAAAAGTCTCGTGCAGACCGGAAAGCTGAGGAACGCGAAGCCCGCAAAGCAGCTAAAAAGTCCCGTCGCGACTCTTAACCTACCTCGAAAGCGATGACGCGCCAGCGATCGCGATGCAGCTGCAGCCGCATCGCGATCGCCCGAGCCCGTTGCCCAACTCTTATCGTCATGGAAGTCTCCCATTCTCCATTGGCCTTCTTCGTGGCTCGAACACCCAGAGTCTCAATTGAAGGAACCTTCTTTGATCCCTTGTCGCCGCGTCGTCTGGCTAAATATTTTTCGTTGACGCTGTGTTCGACTCGTGCCCGCAGTTTGTGAAAGAGCTCCAGTTCCATCCACGAGCTGAGCTGCATGTATGGGCGGATGCCGAGTTCGGCTTCGATAAATGCCGCTCCGATAGTCTGCGTCATCTTTTTTATAGACATTAACTGCTGTCGGTAGCGTCTATCAGTTGTTTGTGTGGACGGTCTTTTCCGAACCGGAAAAACCTCTGCCAGGTTACGTGGCTTCAAGAATTTCGACGGCTCGTACTCATCCAACGGATCCTTGGGCATGAGATCTATTCGAGCAGCTGCCCTTACCCTTGTTGCAGGGAGACTTGATACCGGTGTTATCCGTAATTGTTGGACCGGATGCAGATGCCTGGTGGCGGGGTTCTTGCGACCGGGTTCTGGATCTTCGGGACGTGACGGTTCATGAAGTGCAGTTGACATGTTTCGTTTCCTCTTTCGATGTGAGTAAGTTTGAGCAGTCAGTCGGTAAACGGGGGTGTTTCAAGAATGCTCCCTGGTTGGAGCGTGTGGGGGTCTTCGCCAATTACATCCGAATTGTGTTCCCACCATTGACGCCACCGTCGATCAATTTGAAATAAAGTCGCATCTGCACCGAGTTCGTAATGGGCGATGTCCCATAGACAATCACCGGCCGTGATTACAAGCGCTGAACCGTCCTCATCCGGAGATTGTGGAGGTGCCGAGATATTCGGTGCAAGGGGTGTCGGCTGAGGAGTAAACTCGCCTCGCTTACTGTGTGGCTGTGTCGGTGTGAGTTCAACGGGTGTTTCCGCATCCACTGGAATCGTAGAGGTCTGTCGCGGGGTCGGTACAAGGTTTGCTGTCTTAGTCACCGTTGGGGTTACAGCTGGTGAGGCGATGGCGTGAGCTGTTTCCCGTGGCTGGGGCGAGGCACTGTGCTGGGTTGCGCTCGAAGTGGGCTCGGTATCGGAAGCTGTCGGTTCGGAAGATGCAGGCGCCGGCGTGGGAGAGTGGTGGGCGTCCAAGCCCGCAGGTGGAGTCGTCTGAGTAGTTGGTGACTCTACATACGGCATGAAGGCATCGCGTTGTGGGTGGTCGGAGGCTTCCACTGGGCTCGCTTCCACAGGGGTCTCCGGAGGCGTTGGAGCGGCAACAGCCTGCGAAGAAAACGCTAACTGGGTGCCTATAACTGAAATAACAATGCGCCGGAGAAATTTCGGGGTAAAAAGTTCAGACCAGTAGGTAACCGCAGCATTACGAGTCTTAAGGCCCATAATCAGGGCCAGACTTGCCAAAAGAAAAATGAGCCAGAGCGTTGCGAGCGCAACGCCGATAAAACCGCATATCAGAGCGATCCAGTACTCCAATGTCTGTAGCGAAGAAGCTACAGACTGTGTCTTCCAAACTTGGCTCATCCACCACAACAACGGGCCTGCTACAAGCCCGAGTAGGGCCAGCAGAATGTCTTCAGCGTCAGCTCGTTGCCGCGCTTGCACTGTATTAGTGGGCATCTCGTCTCCTGAAACTAGGGCTCTCAAGGATGACAGTAGTTTTCCAGAGCAACCATTTGAGTGTCAATGATGCATATACGTATTATTTGATTATGTTTGATTACTTTTGATTTAGTTATTTCAAATCATGGATCCAAATTTTTGGAAATTTTCAACTTATGCGCCCTCAGCCCGTGAATTCGCGCGCTTTTCGTTCTAGGGTGATGGGGTGCGATGGAATGATTTGTTTTCAGACCTCGAAGCGCAGCTGCAATTTGGTCAGTGGGAAGCTGTTGAACAAGAAGCCGCTGAGCTGACTCGAGGCTTCTGGGCAGAGTTGACCTTGATGGATCGCATGCGAGCTGCTTTGGGGCAACAGGTACGCCTTGTTCTGACAGATGGACACACTCAAGTACTGAATTTACAAGCCGTCGGGCCCGCTTGGATCGGCGGCGCTGATGATACGAGCTCCCTGATCATTACACGTAATGCCCTAGTCGGAGTGGATGCGGAACTGAACCGTGCCATTGTTCCTTCGAAACCATTGCAGGCGGGCCCTAGTATTCTTGCCATTTATCGAGCCCTTGCCCGGCGCCGTGAACCATTGCAAATAGTTTCGATACACGGGACGACACTGGCTGAAGGCACGATAGATCGCGTGGGCAAGGACCACATCGACGTTGCGCTACACGCTCGCGATGACTTTCGGCGCTCGTCAGCCCTGCAAGGGTCGCGGATCATCCCTGTTGACGTGATACAGCATGTGCGCGCCTCACCGATGGGGCTAGATGAAATTTCCTAAGCGGGTGCTCTATTGATGTTGATCGGTTCGCTGCTCTTCAACGACGCGCTGCCGCTGTTCTTCGTGTAACTGCTCGATGAAGTCTTCAAATTTTTGTGAATCTACGCGCCACTGGCCGCGCCCACCAATTTGAAAAGCCTCAAGTTCCCCTTTGAGTACCATATTGCGCACCGCAGCGGTGGAAATTTGGAGTTCTTCGGCAACATCCGTCAGAGTCATGAAACGAGCCACGGCAACTCCTGTCTCCGCAATTTGGGGAAATTTGATGATTTTAGGATACGTGAGATGCCGAGTGTTCACAAGTGATGCAATATGAGTTAATCTGACCGAGAATCACATTTCTCAAAGACGCTTGGAGGTGTGAAAGATCAGCCCTTTTGTTCCTTCATGCGCTACGCCACAGTAGATGACTGGAACCGCCGTTGAGGAAGACTATGAACGACAAACCAGCAGAAGCCCCACGAATCCGCACACCTGGCTGGCGCGATCCGCGCCTCATCGTTGGCGTCATCCTCGTGGTGCTTTCAGTAACAGGGGTGGTAGCCCTCATGCACTCCGCGGATTCTCGGCAGGGATATTGGGCGGCATCAGTCGATGTGGTGCCCGGCGTGAAGGTCAAACCCGAAGACTTCCACGTTGTCCAAGCCAGTATGTCAGAGGCTTCGGATATGTACTGGTCCGCCGCCCAGGAACTGCCCCCGGAATTTTACGTAACGTCAACAGTTTTACAGGGTGAATTTTTGGCACAACGCCAGGTCAGCGATGCTGATCCAGGTGGGCGACAGCAGGTGGGGGTGCGGGTCTCCGAGGATATTCCAGGCTCGATCACGACTGGCTCTCGTGCAGATGTTTGGGTCGCGTTAGCAGATCCTGACGGACGGGGTTTCGAAGAACCCACCAGACTCATTACGAGCGCGGAAGTTGTCGGTATGAATGACACCAGTTCAGCATTTGCCGCCGCTGACACCACGACGGTGTATTTGATGTTGTCCCAAAAAGCTTTGCCGGACGTCTTGGATGCCCAAGCCAATGGTGCGAAGATTTCGCTCGTTCCAGCCACACCCGGGGAGTAACAGCCATGACTAACTTGAACGTGGCAACGACAATCAACCCGCGCTTCGATCACGTGACTCCTATCGAATCCACACGCTCGGCGGTGACTATCACTCACCGCTGCCATATATTTGCTGAACTTATGGCGGTAGCTCGATCTGGTCTGGTAGATATTGTGCTGATTGTTGATGACTTTGAACTTGTGGGTTTAGAAACTTTACAACAAGTCAAAAATGTTGACGGTAGTGGTCCCAAGGTCGCAGCGCTCAGCGATGTCGTAGACGACCGTCAACGCTTGACCGAACTCGGCATACCCGTCGCCTCGCCGCACATGTCTGGTACAGAGTTGGTAAACTGGCTCGAAGACATCCACCATCACAAAGACGCACTACCGCCCGCTGCCGAATCCACGTTGAGCGCTGCCGATCTTTACGTCCTAGCGGAACTTGATCCAGATACTGCGCCAAAACGCCGGCGCGGACGTAGGGCTGCACCATACGACCCCGCCACCGACGTCCCACAATCTCAGCTGCACTTTGACCAGCAGCTAAACGATGCGATGAACCTAGACCCCAGCCTCATCGATGTCGTGTCATCAGGCGATGCCCTGATAGCCAACGAAACTGTAGAACATCAGGACGTCGGTGCCACCCCGCACGAGCATGTGGCTTTAGACGCTGAAGGAGTCGCAGAAACTGACGACTCTGATCACGGCCCAAGCGGCCATATCACCGCTGTGTGGGGTCCCACCGGTTCACCGGGGGTGACCACCATTGCGGTCAATTTGGCTGTTGAAGCTGCATTGATTGGTCACCGAACGTTACTTATCGATGCGGATACTTATGGAGCGGCGGTTGCGGTGCACCTGGGCTTGCTGGAAGACACCGCAGCTATCGCCCAGGCCTGCCGTGCGGCTGAACATCGTGGCCTCGATACCGCAGGTTTGGCCGCTCACACGCAGCGCGTAACAATCCGAGGGGCTGGCGTTGATGTCATCACTGGGCTGACGCGTTCAGAGCGTTGGCCACAGGTTCGTGCTGCTGCATGGTCTCACGTGTTGGAGGTAGCAAAAGACGGGTGGGACGTTATTGTGATCGATTGCGGATTCGGACTAGAAGAGGACGAGGAGTTGAGTTTCGATATCCCGGCACCTCAGCGTAACGCCACAACTCTCACGGCTGTCGCTAAGGCGGATACAGTCATCGCGGTCGGAACCGGGGACCCCGTGGGATTTGTTCGGTTTATGAAAGGCTTGGAACACCTAACGGAAACGACCCAGAGTCGCATCATGCCCATCGTCAATAAGGTCACCTCCATGACCTCTGGGTTGAGTCCGAAACGCCAATTGCGGGGTGTCTGGGAGCGCTTCGGACCAAAAGTCCCACTCCAACAATTTATTGGTTGGGCCCCCGAAGTCACCGCAGCGGCTCTACTGAATGGTAAAACGCTTGCCGAAAGCGCTCCCAAAGCAGAGATACGGCTGGCGATTCGCCGACTCATGGAAGCATGCGTTCCGAGCCTGGCCGGTGCAACGACCCGCTCACCCAGAACCCCGAAAACTCGGCCGAACTCACCGGTGAGTTTGGAGAAATTTACTAACAGCTCGTCATAGCGAACCACAGTCTTAGCGCTCCGTGTATGAGCGGAGCTTATTGCTGTTCAACCCTGTTGTGATACTTAGCCAGAAGCTAATGTGAATGGTGGCGGCAATGGCGCCGCCACGAGGAGATTTCAACAGAAAGTTGCCAGATGCCCGCGAACGAACCGTTGTGGACAGCGCCGGCCGATGACAGCCCTGTCCATACCACCGAGAAGCTTGCGCAAGCATACTTTCGGCATGTTGGTCCAGACGATCAACGGATACTCGGTAAACAAGGACGCGCCGAGATGGTGCAGTCCCACTTGGAGCTCGCGGTTGAAGCCGCCTGCGAGCCCAAGATCGGCGTGCAACACTATGCCCGTCACGCCATCATTCAGGTGGTCCATCCGGATATCCGGTTCCTGGTCGACTCGGTTTCAGCGGAACTCAATAAACGCGACGTCCCTATTTCTGTCATCGTGCACCCCATTGTCGTCGCTCAACATGCTGATGACGACGGACAGCTCACCGCAATCTTTGAACTGCCGAGCCACTCGCCACGAATTTCCGGGGACCGGGCCATGCCCCTGGAACAACTTCCGGCATCCCCCGCAGGTCATCACGCGGAACTGCAATCTTGGATATCTATTCAAACCGGTGTGCCCCTAGATCCGGAACAAGCTGAAACCCTCATCGAAGCGGTGAGCGTAGTACTGGCAGACGCGCGGGCTGCCCATCGCGACTATGACAACCTCCGCGACGCAGCGACCCGTACTGCTGAAGCACTGCGGAACGAAAGCCCTGATTGGGCGCGGGGTATCGAACCGGCTGCTCAACTGCTGGAGTGGATGCGCGACGAAAATTTCGTGTTCTTGGGGTACCGCGAATATGAGCTAGCGACCAACTCCCAAGGCCAGCAATACCTGGCCGCGAATCAGGATACCGGTCTCGGCGTTATGCGCGACCGCGAGTCGAGAGCGCAACCGCTCACTGCGCTGGGCCAGCTCCAGATCGATAAACCACACCCGTTGATTATCACTAAAACGAACTCTCGTTCCCGGGTGTATCGCAACGCTTATATGGACTTTATTGGCGTCAAGAAATACGACACCGAAGGTGAGGTAGTCGGGGAGCGACGCTTCATTGGGCTCTGGCGGCCCACACTGTCGCTGGTACCTATTGATCAGGTGCCCTATGCTCGAGAACTAGCCGAACAAGTCCGCACCGACGCAGGTTTCGACCCCGAATCACACTCGGGGGCCGCACTAAACCACGAGCTGGAACGCTACCCGCGCGACGAAATGTTGCAGATGAACGCCAAGGAACTCCTCGACACCATGCTGGGGATCCTATCGCTAGGCCAGCGCCGCAAGACTCGGTTGTTCCTCCGCCCAGATATCTATGGCCGCTTCATGACGGCGATGGTGTATCTACCGCGCGACCGTTACAACACCTCGGTGCGTCTGCGCATACAGGAGGTCCTGGTCCGCCACCTCAATGCCGAATCCCTCGATTTCAATGTCTATTTGGACGAATCCGTTCTGGCACGATTGTTCTACCGCATCCAATTACCCAAGGACTGGAACGGTTACGACCGGGTCGATCACGACGTTATCGAAGAAGACCTTGTCATGGCTGTGCGGTCCTGGAAAGAAGGCGTCGACAGTCAGGCGGTCGCCGTTTTCGGAGAAAACTCGGGTGTCGAGGCCGCCCAAGTCTGGGATGATGCGTTTCCACCCAATTACCGGGTGCGTTTTGAAATCGATGACGCGATGGAGGACATTTCGCGGCTGACAGCCCTTGAAGACGGGCGCCCGGCGATCTACTTGGTGCCACATGAGACCGGGGCACGGATGAAGATCTACTCGACCCAACCCATCACCCTGACCACGCTAATGCCCATCCTGGGTGAATTGGGCGTTGAAGTAACCGATGAGTACCCATTTCGTATCACTCCCCGCAACCGAGACCACTACTACCTCTACGACGTAGGCCTGCTCGCCGGCGACGACGTGAACCTCTCCAGCGTCTCCGAGCTGTTAGAAGATACGGTCGCAGCGGCCATCACTGGGGATATCGAAGCCGATGCATTCAACAAACTGGTCCTGCATCAGGGAGTCGACCTCCACATGGTCGCAGTGCTGCGATCTTATGGATACTATCTGCGTCAATTACAGCTACCAAACTCGTTGCAGTTCATGGCCGAACTACTCCTGGCCAATCCGGCAGTAACCGCCGGACTCGTGGAGTACTTCCAGACGCGCTTTGATCCGGATCTGGCCGACGTCGGCGAAGAAGTCGACGGGGTTGCCTCGCAAGTGCGCCTCAATAAACTCACTCACGTCGTAGAGAAACTGCAGGAACGCTTCGAAAAGATCCCGACCTTGGATGCGGATCGGTTGATGCGACACTTCTTGACCGTCATGCAAGCCACCGATCGGACCAATGCCTATACCGGTCATAGCTGGTTGAGCTTCAAAATCGCACCCCAACGCATCCCGTTTGCTCCACACCCACGCCCCCTGCATGAAATCTGGGTGCACTCACCGCAGGTTTCAGGCGTACATTCCCGGTTCGGATCAATTGCTCGCGGCGGGTTGCGGTGGTCAGACCGTCGAGAGGATTTCCGCACCGAGGTCTTATCGCTTGTCCAAACCCAACAGACGAAAAACGCCGTTATCGTACCTCAAGGCGCCAAAGGGGGATTCTACGCTCACCGGCTCCCAGACCCTACGGTTGATCGAGACGCCTGGGTCGAAGCCGGACGAGACGCCTATCGAACCTTTATACGCGCCATGTTAGATGTCACGGACAACCAACGCACCATCAATGGTGAGCGGATCACGTGGACGCGCGAGAATATTATCCGTCACGATGGTACCGACACCTACCTGGTGGTAGCTGCTGACAAAGGAACCGCCGGATTCTCAGATACCGCCAATGAGATCGCTGCAGAATACGGACACTGGTTGGGTGATGCATTTGCATCGGGAGGCTCAGTCGGTTACGACCATAAAGAGATGGGCATTACCGCGCGGGGGGCTTGGGAGTCCGTCAAGTCGCACTTTGGCACCCTAGGGATTGACGTCGAGGCCGAACCTTTCACCGTCATCGGTATCGGCGATATGTCGGGTGATGTCTTCGGCAATGGGATGCGGCGTTCCAGGCATATTAAACTGCTTGCTGCATTCAACCATCTGCATATCTTCATTGATCCCAATCCTGATCCGGCAATGGCATTTGAAGAACGGGAGCGTTTGTTCCATCTACCCCGTTCGTCTTGGAGCGATTACAACCCGGACTTGATTTCCGCAGGTGGTGGGGTCTTCGATCGCACAGCCCGCTCAATCGCCGTTACTGAGGAGATGCGTAAGGCCTTTGACATCGGTAGCGATGTGACCGAAATGACGCCAAACGAGCTGCTCAAGGCCCTGCTGCAAGCCCCCGTGGATCTGATCTACAACGGTGGTATCGGAACCTATATTAAAGCGACAGATGAAACCCATGACGACGTCGGCGATCGCGCCAATGATTCCATCCGGATTGATGGTGCCCAACTACGGGCGCGAGTCGTCGGCGAGGGAGGCAACCTCGGCGCTACTCAACTTGGACGCGTTGAAGCAGCACTCAACGGGGTACGCATCAATATGGACGCCATCGACAACTCGGGTGGCGTTGATGCCTCGGACCATGAAGTCAACATCAAAATTCTGATCGATACGATGCTTGAAGAAGAACTCATTAGCCCCGAAGAGCGTACCGATTTGTTGCTGTCGATGACTGAAGAAGTCGCTGAGCTGGTATTGGCAACCAACGTATCGCAGAACGCGCTGCTGCGGCTGGAAGAAGGGCTTGATGCGGAATGGACCCCAACCCTAATTCGTCATGCCGCCTGGCTTGAAGAGCACGCTGCTCTGGATCGAGAACAAGAAGCCATTCCATCGGAGGCTGAACTGCGTGAGCGCATGGAACAAGGTCAGGGTTATGTCGCCCCTGAACTGTCGATCCTAGCGTCTTATACCAAGATCCAGCTGATGCATGATCTGTTGGACTCTCCGATGCTCGATGATGAGTGGTATAACGACTGGCTATACGCGTATTTCCCCAAAACTCTCCAACAACGGGCCGGCCGGTCAGTACTCAACCATCCGCTTGCCAAAGAAATCGTGGCTATGAGGGTCACCAACCATGTGATTGACACCGGAGGGATTACCACCGTATTCCGCGCCCAGGAAGAGACCGGAGCCGACACCCATACAGTTGTAGAATCCTTCTTAGCCGGCCAGTGGATCTATGAGATCAACGAATACCGCGAAGAACTGGATGCTCTACCGAGAACTGTAGATCCTGCGATTCGATGGGAAATTGGGTTCCGCCTGCGTCGACTCACGGATCGCATAACCCGCTGGATTATTCATCACCAACGAGCGGACCTCACGATGCAGCAGCGTATTTCGGCGTACCTGAAACCGGTAACCGAACTCCTGCCGGAAATCTCTGCTGCCTTCGTAGGTGATACTAAACGACGATTTGAGATAGACCGGGATCGACTGATCAACGCAGGGTTCGAACCGCAACTGGCAGTTCGAACCTCACGCATGTTTGAGGCGTACTCGCTGATGGACATTGTTGACCTAGCGGCCCGTTTGGATGAGGATCCTAAACGAGTCATTGGTGTCTTCTTCGCTCTCCACGATGAATTCGATGTCAGCTATCTCCTTGATCTCATTACCGGCTTGTCCCGGGAGACGCGATGGGATTCACTGTCTAGGGTTTCGATGCGTGAGGACCTATATTCCTGGCTAACTGAACTCACCGGCGAAGTTCTCACCACCGAGGGCATCGAAGAGCGGTCACCGGCCGAAGCGGTCGCCCACTGGGAAGTAGACCACCGTCGTCGTGTAGCCCGGGTGAGAAGCTTCTTGACCCAGGTGTTCCAGCAGTTCGATGCGGCTGCGACATCCAATGGCGATACCGACCTTGCTATGCTGACCGTGGTCTTGCGTAGATTGCGTAGCTTGATTCTCTAACTGTTGCTTCGCAAAATCCGGGAGTCGCGACTACGCTACGAACATGCACATCTCGACTCCCGGGTCTTTTATTGATCAACGGCATGCCCCACGTTTAGAGCTTGTGGTCGCGGAATGGCAGATCGCCGCGGATCTGTCCTTTTGTGACATCGTATTGTGGTATCCCCACGTGGGATCATTTACTGCCATAGCTCAAGCGCGACCAGTCACAGCGCAAACAACCCTGCCCCAAGACATGACCGGTATGGCTGTGCCGACCAATATCCGACCGGTGTTAGAACGAGTGATGAACACTGGTCAACCAGTGAACAATACCGCCAATGATGTAGCTGGCCCGCCCGGGGTCTCAGCATGGCCGGTACTCTGGGAAGGCGAAATTCTTGCCGCGGTGACCGTGCACCAAAATCTTGTCTCTCAACGCCATACATCACGACTTGAGGAGGTCTACCGACAATCCGCCAATGACTTATTCGTCATGATTGCAAACGGCACCTGGCCTGCTGCAGACTCTAAGGCATCCTCTACCAGTCACGGGAACCCACGGGTAGGAGATGGATTAGTCCGCATCGACGCGCATGGTTTGATTATTTACGCTTCACCCAATGCCACATCGGCATTTCGTAAATTAGGGATTCGGGATGCGGTCGATGGACGTCAATTGTCACGGTTGGTAACCAACCAATTAGATCCGACAACGCCCATTGACGAGAATATGCCGTCGGTGTTGTTCGGACGCCAATCAGCTCGCGTCGATATTGAAACCCGCAATATCGTGTTATCGGCCCGTGCCATTCCCCTGGTGAACCACGCTAGTGACCACTTCGCGGCACTCGTATTGCTCAGGGACATAACGGAGATTCGTCGACGAGACGAGCAGCTCATCAGTAAAGATGCCACGATTCGAGAAATTCACCACCGAGTGAAGAACAATTTACAGACCGTGGGTTCGTTATTACGTATGCAGTCGCGGCGAATGCGCTCCGAGGATGCTCGCCAGGCATTGCTGCAGGCTATGTCCAGGGTGGATGCGATCGCATTGGTTCACGAGACACTCTCACAGACCATGGAGTCCACCGTCGATATGGATGATTTGTTGAACCGCCAGTTCATGATGGCGGTAGAGATCGCTGCCGGATCGCGTCCCATTTCCACCACGATTGACGGAAGATTCGGGGAGCTACCGGGACACTTAGCAACCCCGCTGGCGCTAGTCGTCAACGAATTGGCAACTAATGCCGCTGAACACGGCACCGGACCCGAGGGCGGAACAATCTCCTTGATGATTCGGCGCATGCATACTCTGGAGCAACCGCACGCTTATCTGAAAGTGGAAGTCATCGACGAAGGGATCATCGACGCTCCCGACGCCACCAGCTCCATCGGCAGTGGTTTGGGAACTCAGATTATTCGCACACTTGTAGAATCTGATCTGCGCGGTTCAATCACCTGGGAGCGACATCTGCCAGACCGGCATGGAGCCGCCGGAACTCACGCTATAGTCATGATCCCGCTGGATCGCTAAAGTTGATTTTGGAGAACAAAAGGTCGGTGCCGCGCATTTGCGACACCGACCTTTCGACACTTATTTAGGTTATGAGGCGCGACGTGCGCGTGCTTTACGACGCTTCAATGCCCGCCGCTCGTCTTCGCTCATTCCGCCCCAGACGCCAGAGTCCTGACCAGATTCAATAGCCCACTGTAAGCAGACTTCTTGGACCGGGCAGGTACGGCAGATGGCTTTGGCTTCTTCAATCTGCAGCAAGGCAGGGCCAGTGTTGCCGACTGGGAAAAATAGTTCCGGGTCCTTGTCAAGACAGGCTGCTTTACTGCGCCAATCCATGATGATCGCTCCCTAAAAAACGCTGCATTAGCGTGAGATAAAAGTGATTGTCGATCGGTAATTCAAAACGCTTCAGTCTCGGCGACACGTGTTGTGTACCATAAAGACAAACTGATTACGGATCTCCATTAATATGTTATGAACCAGCCTTCCATGGAGCGTGCACCTGTTCAAGAGCTTTTTCCAGAAACTTCTGGAAAATGGCGAGGCGTTGATCACATCGAAGGTGAAAACTGCGCGGCCTCGATGCAAAGATCACACTACGGCTGCGTGAACGAAGCTACGCTGAGGGAAGCCGCCCATTCGTCTTACAATCGATTTTTCAGCATGGAGTTACTACATGTCACAGTCATCTCAAAGCAGTCGAACCTCACCAATGGTCGGACTCGTTGCTTTGGTGGTGCTGAGTCAAGCCGGGGCGCTTTTGGTCAACGCTGTGCTGACGCTGATAGATCCGGAATCTCGCCAGCTGCCGGGCTCTGCCATGATCTTTCTAATTTTCCTCTACATCCTCGGTGCCGTCTGGCTCAGTGCAGCAGCGATGGGGGTGTATAAAGGCAAGGCATGGCCGAGAGGTGCGCTCGTGGTCGCAGAGATTTTGGCGGTCATTTTGTCTTTCACGTATTTCCAGCTCGGCAACCTGCTGCTCGGTGGAGCCCTGTTAGCTTCAGGGGGATTCGTATTAATCGCGCTCTTTACTCCGGCGCTGAGTCATCACTTGGTACAGCGCCGGAGTGAGATGGAAGATTAGTTTACCGGTCCGGTATATCTCTCTCCTGGGCCTTGTCCTGGTGGGTCGGGGACGATCGATTCGTCGCGGAAGGCTAGCTGGAGCGTTCGCAGGCCATCACGCAACGGTGCAGCATGAGCTGAACCCATATCGGGGGCGCCGGCAACAACCAGTCCTGCCAGAGCAGTGATGAGCTTGCGTGCTTCATCAAGGTCGATGTGGTCGCGGGCGTTGGGCATGT
>CAZAAP010000034.1:0-17722 GCA_964482935.1 uncultured Enteractinococcus sp. | reverse complement strand
GGAACCCGGCCGTGGTGGAGTGCGCCGAAACCATTGCCACAGCGCTGCCAGACGATGTGATGCTGGCGGGCGATTCCTCGCAAATTTGTTATTACGGTACTGCGAACTACATCCCGGTGCAGCAGCCTAACTCGTATCTGTACATGGCCACCTACGCCACCCTGGGATACGGTCTGCCGGCCTCAATCGGAGCGCGGATTGCTGACCCAACCCGGCCCGTCGTCTGTGTCGCCGGGGATGGCGCACTGATGTTCTCCATCCAGGAACTCACCACGGCCGTAGAACAGAAGCTGGATCTGGTCGTGGTGTGTGTTGACAACGGTGGCTACCGAGAAATCGAAGAAAACGAAGCCGCCGTTGGTATTCCGCCGATCGGCGTTCGGCTCACCCAGCCAGACTGGGCGGCACTGGGCACAGCTTTCGGCGGCACGGGCCACCGGATCACTGACGTCGAGCAGCTGGTCCCCACCCTGCGCGAAACCATTGCGGCCGGGGGAGTCCACCTGATCCACCTGCCGTTTGACCTCTTCACCGCGAGCAACTAGCTCCGATCGGTCGCCTCACACAGGGCGCGGTACATTGGCGAGCGATGCAGCCGCCGCTGTACCTCGTCCTGCGTGGCACCGGATGCTGCAACGATGCCGTCGGGCCGAACCAGCTGAACGGTCTCCCCGGTGTGCCAATGCCATTGACCTACCGGTTGTTCTTCCTGGATAGCCCGGGCTGCTCTTGTGCCCGAGAGGTTATCGCGGCCCAGAACGAGCGGGCCGTGGCGGTAGGTGATATTCAGTCCAGCCAGCGTTTGCCCCAGTACTTCTCGAAGTGCAGTGCGGGGGAGCAGCGTCGGCGCTGCGGTGCCCAGCACGCGCCGCCCCGCGCGACGAGAATCCGTCATGAGCGTCGTGAGCCGTTGTACGCGGCGAACCATGCGCTGCATCACCGGGCGCCGTTCCGCCTCGTAACTGTCTAAGAGTTTCTCAGCCTGCTTGGGGTTTAATCGCTCGGCGAGGGCAAGCTTCCACATCAGGTTATGCGCATCGTGGACACCGTAGTTCATGCCCTGTCCGCCGACGGGACTGTGCACATGGGCGGCGTCGCCGGCGAGAAAGACCCTGCCCGAACGCAGCGGCGAGGCGACACCATAGGATGGTGAAAACCTTGAGGTCCATTCGATCTCGTGGGCGCCGAAATGAATTCGTCCCCGGGTCGCAATGAGCTCATCGAGCATCTGGGGGGTGACTGGTTCTGGTGCATCGCTGGATTCATACGGCATGTGGGCTACGATGCGCCATAGACTGTGGGTTGGCATCGGGATCAGGAGCAAGAACCCTACCGGGGATAAGAACAGCTGGACTTCCCGATCGGGCAGGTGGGCGGTGGTATGGGCATCCGCAAGCAAAAAGGTGGCGTCAGATTCGTCGCGGTTTAATACGGATCCTATGTGGTCTCGCACGACGCTGTGGCCGCCGTCGGCACCAACCACCCATGAAGAGGTGATGGAGTTCGTCTCGTGTTGACCGGTCACCTCTGCGGTAATAGACGTGGCCGACTGTTCAAGGCCCTGGAACTGGGTACCCCATTCGATACAGATCTTGTGTTGTCTTAGGGCTTCTTCGAGGAGATTTTCGACTTCGTATTGCGGGATGATCAGCCAGTGCGGGTAGGCGGTATCGCCCCAGTGGAGGCGGTCCAGCGTGATGCGGCCGCGGACGCCGAATGATCCGCGCAGATTCAATGCTTCCAGCACCCCGCCTGCGGCTTTGACCTTGTCGGCGATTCCCAGCGAGGCGAAGACTTCCATGGTGCGGGCGTGCGTGACAAGCGCCTTTGAGTATTTGGTGCGTTCGGGTCGTTGATCAATGATTCGAACACGCAGCCCCGCTTGGGCGGCCGCAAGGGCGGCGGTCAGGCCGGTGGGTCCAGCACCCACAACCAGCACGTCGGTGGATTGCATTGGCGCAGTCATGATTCAAAGTATATGGGCGGTCCGAACGAAAAGGATCGTTCAGACCGCCCAGTACTTTGGGTCAACTAGTGGCTCGTTTTGACAAACGGTAGCACCAACCGTGATGGGTGCTCAGCGTCGCGGTAGATCTTATGAGTCACCGGACGACCCACCGGCAGGTGGAAAGCATCCGGCGGCAGCAGCGCGTTGTGCTCATCTTCCATGGGTTCGTTATTCGATAGTTCAACAACGAGCTTGTGACCGGGCTTGAACGTATTGGCAAACGGGTAGAGCCGCAGCACGTACTCGTTGATCACGCCCGGTTCGACCGGCACCTTGCGGGTGTGCGGGTGATACGGGTTGCCTTCGGTCGTGCGCTCTTCATCCAGTTCTCGCTGCGAGGCCTTCAAAAAGCCGGTGGTCAGCAGCTGGCGGGAACCATTGGGCGCGGTGTCCCACAGACGCATGATGAAGTTGGTGTCATCCTGGTCGATCTCAGCGAAAATGTGCGCAGCCCCGGTACCCATCATCTGGGTGTTTTCGGCAAACGGCGCGGTCTCCCAGCGCACGTTATGCACGGTATCGGTGACCGTTAGCGGCGGCTGAAACCAACCATCCGGTGCGGCGTGGGCGGGACCCATCAGCTCTGGTTCTTCGGACAGTTTGTGCCGGGGGCGCAGATACAGCGAACGGTATTCGGTGTCTCTGGTGGGGAACTGGTGACCGGTTGAGGTTTCGTGGGTCCCCTCAACGTGGACGGTGACTGCGGGTTCGTCCATGATCCCGTTGTCGATGCCCTTGATCCAGTAGTCATACCACCGGAACATCTTGTCGTGTTCTTCAATCCAGGGACGCGACTGCATCGGTGGGTACGGGCCAATATCGAGTTTCTTGGGCCCTTTGAGTTTGTTATACAACTCGATGGTGCCGTCGATGGTCCAACCGCGGCCGTTGTCGATCTGTAACCACACCGGGATATCAATATCATCGGCCAGGTTGATCGGGTTGCGTTCTTCGTACCATTCGCCGTCGAGATCGTTCATGACGATGTCGAACCACGCTTCGTGGTGTTTAGGATAGTGCAGGGTGTGAACCATATTTGGCCAGGCTGCAACATCCGGATCTTGCAGACGCTCGTGGACCAGCTCTTTGAGCTCAGCTTCCGAGTACTGTTCTAACATGCGGGATTTGATGCGGTCGGTGAAGGCCCAACCGGAGTCGCCTCCGCGCCCTTCACGTGCGGCACGCGGCATGAGCCACATGATGCCGCCGTGATAGGTGGTTTCATAGAAATCGTAGTGGCCACCCGAGACGAAGATGGCCTTCAGGCTTGGTGGCCGTTCGGCGGCGGCCAGCACCGACATGGACCCGAAATACGAGATCCCGACCATGCCCACGTTGCCGTCACACCACGGTTGGGCTGCGACCCATTCGATGAAGTCATAGGCATCCTGACCCAGCGGCACGCCACCGGCGTTATAGTTGCCGATGTGTTCACCTTCGGCGTCACCCGAGCCCCGGATATCTCCCACGACGTGGACGTAGTCTTCTTGGACGATTTTCTGAATGTCGCCGGCTTCAATACACCCATCCCACATGGGCGATGGACGGCGCTGGGGTGGCATCGTCAGCGCCATGGCCTGGAGTTCTTTACCGTACGGGCTCAACGCGACGAGGGCGGGACGCGGTTTGTCTTCCATGCCCTGGTAGGTGTCTGCTGCAAGGTTGATGCCGTCGCGCATCGGGACCTGCAAGTCCTTTTCGATCCTGATCTGTTGACTTCCTGCTGTCCAGGTAGTGGTATGCGACATCAGATCATCTCCTTAATGTCGGGTCCCGATCGCTCGGGTATGTACACGCTGTGATCAATAACATATTATTATAATAAATGCGCTCCGGCAAGCTCTCGAGCGCTTCAGTAACCCAAGCTCGAAGGAGTAGCCATGAGTGATGCCACGTCGCCAGTCGCCATTCACCCGCTCGTTTCCCCGTGGGGACGTTTCGGACTGTACAGCTTTTTCATTGACGCCCCCGAACCAGCCATCGTGGATACCGGTGTGACCGGTTCACCCACCGACGGGATGAAACCGGAGCTGGAGAAACTCGGCCGAAACATCGAAGACGTGCGGTGGATCCTGCTGACCCACGGGCACATTGACCACTTAGGTGGCGCCTACGAGCTGTGGCAGATGACCGGCCGCAAAGCCAAGGTCGTCATCCACGAGGCTGACGTGCCATACCTGCGTTCGCGCCAGCATCACGTCGACCAGTATTTCCAGGCCCGTGCCTCCTACATTGACAACCCCAATGCTCGGACTGAACAAGAGGCCAACGCGCAGGCCGCCATCTCTGGTGAAATGGAACCCCACGTCGTCGTCACGGGTGGGGAAACTCTCGACCTCGGGGGAGTCAGCGTCAAAGTCCACCACATCCCGGGTCACACCGCTGGGTCGGTGGCTTATGAGGTCCTCGGGCAAGGATCGGTTTTTGTGGGCGACTCCGTCCAGGTCCATGGCGCAGCTAATGGCTTCCCGGGTTTCGAAGACCCCGACGCCTACCGGGCTTCCCTGGAATACCTGGTCAACGAGGTCAAACCCACCAACCTGTACCTGGGACACCCGTACCGCACCGCAGCGGGTGAACCCTATGGTGTCGAACTCAACGCTGACGAAACCCAAGCGGCGCTGGGTGAATCCTTGGAGATCGAAGCCCGGGTACGCGCTGCGGCCACGCAAGCCGTTGAGGCAGGCTTGCAGGACACCGGCACGGTCTATTCGCCCTTTGATCAGGTTGCCCAAACCATCGGATATACCGGTGATCCAACCCGCGAACCCGCACCATTTTTCACCTCACTGCACGGCTATCGCACGATCTTCGAGCGGTAGCCTCTCGGTGCGCGGATCGACCAGTATCGGTGCGCCAATAGACCACCCGGAAAATGTGCGCTGTGTCACGATGTGAATATGACACACCCCAACAACCTCACCCGTGAATCCTGGTCATCCGCGACCCAACATATTGCCGGCCACGCCGCCCAACATGACGTTATCGTCATCGGCTCTGGCCCCACCGGCGTCAGCACTGCCCTGATGCTCGCGCGCCACGGCATCCAGGTCACCGTGATCACCCGCGAGACGTGGGTGGCCGATTCGCCGCGTGCTCACATCACCAACCAGCGCACCATGGAAGTGCTACGTGCCATCGGGGTCGACCACGAGGTCAACCAGAAGGCTGTCCCACGCGAATGCATGGCCTCCCAGGTCGTGGCCACCGCGTTCAACGGCCCCGAGCTTGGGCGCGCCTGGTCCTGGGGCAATAATCCCGCCCGTCAAGGCGAATACCTCACCGCCAGCCCAGTGCAAGGCTGTGACATCCCGCAGGACCGTCTCGAGCCGATCCTGTTGGGCGAAGCCGCTCGGCTGGGCGCGCGCATTCGATTCCAGACCTCTTTTGTAAGCCTTGATCAAGACGATGACGGCGTCGACGTACACGTCGTGGATGGACTCACCGGACAAGCCGAAACCTTGCGCGCCAGTTACGTCGTGGCCGCCGACGGCGGACGCAGCCCGGTCGCCAAAGCCGTAGGTGCCACGTTTGCTGGCGAGTCCGGGTTGGCCGATGCGTTCAACATCAGCTTCACCGCCGATCTGACCCACCTGGTCGCTCACCGTCCCGGTTCGCTGTATGAAATCATCCAGAACCAACAAGACGGACCCACCCGGGCCATGATCCGCATGGTCCGGCCTTGGACTGAATGGTCGGCCTCACTGGTGTACTTGGGGGCAGGCAAAGGACAACTCACGCCCGAAACTGCCACAGCTGAACTGCAGCGTGCGATCGGCGATGACTCGGTTGAGGTCACGGTCCATGGGCTCTTTCCGTGGCGGATCAACCGCCTGGTCGCCGAGCGTTACGACTACGGGCGCGTCTTTTTAGCCGGCGACGCCGCGCACCGCCACCCACCAACAAACGGGTTGGGCGCCAACACGTGTATTCAAGACGCGTTCAATCTGGCGTGGAAGCTGGCGTACGTGCTCAAGGGCCACGCCGGGCCAGGCTTATTGACGTCGTACAGCACCGAACGCCAACCGATCGGCGCTCAGGTCGTGAATCGTGCCGTGGACTCCTGGAAACTTGGCACCGGCCTGATCCCCGCCCTGGGCCTGAATCCGACGAACTCCTATGCACAACGCGAAGCAGACTTCGCCCAACTTGGCGAAGACTCGCCCGTAGGACAGGAACGTCGTGCGCAGTTACGTGCGGTGTTAGATGAAGAGTCTTATATTTTCGAAGCCCATGGCGTCGAGATGAACCAGGTTTATGCCTCGGATGCGGTCGTCGATGACGGCACCGACCTGGTCTACGAACGTGATCCGCAATTGTTCATCCAACCCACCTCGCATCCTGGCGCTCGCTTCCCGCACGCCTGGGTTGGGGATGCAACCAAGACCGTGTCGACCTTGGATCTGGTCGGCCACGAACGCTTCACGCTCGTGGTACGAGATCGCGGCCAGGTCTGGATCGATGCGGCCCAGAGGCTTTCTCAACAGCTGGAGCTGGAGCTTGCGACGGTGAAAATTGGCTACGCCGGGGACGTCCAGGATCTGTACGGTGATTTTGGTCGACGCAGCGAGATTGCAGAAGACGGTTGTCTCCTCGTGCGCCCCGATCAGCACATTGCCATGCGTTACACGACCATGGCTGACGCACCGATGGAAGCGTTACGCCAGGCTCTGGTCGCAGTCCTGGATCTTGACCACGCTCAGTTAGGCGATGAGGTGACGCTGGCGCCACTGACTGGGCGTTAGCCCGAACTGGGCTTTGAAGACCCGACTGAAATGTGAATGATCTGTGAACCCGTGGGCGCATGCGATATCCAAGATATCCGCGTGGGCCCACGCTGGGTCGACCAGGGCGGCGCGAATCGTTTCTAGTCGACGCTGCCGGATCCACCCGGACGCCGTGAGCTGTTGGCGTTGAAACAGTGTCTGAATATAGCGTGGCGACATGCTCAGCGCCTCGGCAATATGTGCCACCCGTAGATCAGTGTCCAGATGGCCCTCGATGTAATCCATGACTCGGCGCAGCGCTGGCTGACCGACAGCGGGGTCCTCAGTACTCTCTATGTGATCTAGGGCGTCGGTCAACACCGTGGCAAACATGCCGGCGACGTCGTTGAGCACTCGAGGACCGGTCGGACCGGCCAGCAGCTGATCGTCGTTCAGGACTCTGCGGGCCACATCGATGGCCAACTGTGCGTATCCGGAGGTTGCATCAAAGGGTCGGCCCACTAATGGGCGTAGGACGCCGGGCGCCAGGGGCATGGCCGTGGAGGTGGCGCGCAGCATCATCAGCGTCATCGGTTCGGTGAATTCCCAGCGATAGGGCACCTTGGGGTTGCCGTAGCTGACGCTCCCCGGGGCCAGCTCAATGGGATCAGGTCGGTCGTGAGGATACAACCGGCTGTGTCCTTCGAGCTGGATGACAAGAATGTGCGCGGTCTGGGCGGTCTGCGCGATGTGGTCTAGGGTGCGAGCAACCTGCAGGCCGGGTTGTTCGACCTGCAGGAGATCGAGGTGAAATCGGTCGCTCTGGCCGCGGAATAATTGGGCATCGGAGGCAATCCAGTGGCCTGCCGGGACCACACCCTCGGGTCCGGCAAGGTGCCCCCAATGGCGCAGCGCAGGCCCCAAGGTTGGAGCCTGCGCTGTCAGACGTGTTGGTTGAGTCCTCACGACGTCACCGTGTGATCACACGCTTATTTCGTCTGGCCTGGGAAGGCTGAGTCAACCGCGTTGGCGTTCCATCCTTGACGGGAGATCTGCTGCAGGTGATCCGTGATGGGTTTCCGCTCGGCCTGGTAGGCGGCCAGCGCTTCGGCGACTGTTGCTTCGTTTGCGAAGGCATCAGCTAAACCGCCGGCGTCTTGAATCGCAGAATTCGCACCCTGACCCTGGTGGTGCAACATCGCATGGGCCGCGTCGCCCAGCAGTGCCACGCAATCCGTGTGCCAGTTCTCGACCGGATCGATGTCAAAGACCGCACGCGAGGTGACTTTGGTAATGTCCAGGTTCTTGGCGATCTCGACAATGCGCTCATCGAAGCCTTCAATCGTGGCAACAATATCGTCAATGGTGACATCTGGCGACCATGAGCCATCGTCTGATTTTGCGGTGATGTCATAGGACAGTTCGTTGCGAGAACGTAGCGGCAGGTTGTAAGCAACGGTGCCGTCTTCGCCCATGTAGAACCGCGGGTTGTTATCCGGTGCAAGGCCCAGTGAGTCGTCCATTGAAATGACGGCGCGGTAGGCGTGTTCACCGGAGAAGACTGGTTCGGCATCGGTAAACAGCTGCTTGCGCACGGTCGAGCGGATACCGTCGGCACCGATGACGACGTCGGCGGTCACGACGTTACCGTTGGCAAAGGTCAGTTCAGCTGCATTGCCTTTATCTTCGATACTGACGAGTTTATGGTCGATGTGGACCATGCCTTCTGGCAGGGTCGACAGCAGAGCCTCAATGAAGTCACCGCGGTGGATGAGGTGGCAGTGCGTTTTTTCTGCGTAGTCGTTCAGACCTGGCCATGGTGCTTCGGCGATGACGGTTTTGCCGTCAGCAGTGAGAATGTTCAGCTGATCCGAGGGGGTCGAGACGGCAGCGATCGTATCGAAAATGCCCCACTGACGGAACAGGTCCATCGATGCTGGGCGCAGCCCGATGCCGGCTCCGATCTGGGTGAGTTTGCTGGCCTGTTCGTAGACCTGAACATTTTCGGCACCGATGCTCTGCAATGCCTTGGCGGCGGCTGCACCGCCGTAGCCACCACCGATGATGGCGATGCGCAAATCTTTGAGTTCAGACGGTTTCATGGTGATTCTCTTTCGATTCAAATCCTCCGACGGAGACAGGTGCCGCCGACGGCTTGCAGTATATGGGAGTGAGCCCGATAACCGAGGTCCATGGCCTGGGTCTCATGCTCCCGTCTTTTGTATATTGTAATACTAAAGTTGTGATTTGTGGAGTCTGAGATCACAATGGCGGGGTCGCAGCCCCGCCATTGTGTCTCAAGAACCGCTAGTTCTCTAAGAATTCGCCCACGGTTTCGTAGGCCTGACGCATTTCTGGGATCCAGGCAAAGTTCTGCATAAATCCGTGGTTAGCGCCTGGCCAGCGGACCACGGTGGTCTTGACCCCGGCCGCTTCGAGCCGTGCGCCGTAGGCTTCGCCCTCATCGCGCAGTGGATCGTACTGGGCGGTGATAATGAGAGCTTTGGGTAGGCCGGCAAGGTCTTCGCGTTTGATGGGGGAGACCAGCGGATCTGCCGGATCCGCACCGGAATCCAGGTAGAACTGGTTGTGGGGGAGCAATCCTGCGGTCTCGAGACCGTAACCGGTGGCGTTTTCGACCAGGGACGCATAGCGTTGCTCATCAAAATCAAGATCCACGGATGGGTACAGCAATACCTGATGGGTAATAGCGTCCAAGCCGTCGTCTTGAGCCATTGCGGTCACCGCGGCCACAAAGTTTGCCCCGGAGCTATCACCCGCAAGCGCCAGCTGCTCGCCGTTCCAGTCCAGCGCCTCAGCATTGTCGGTAACCCAGCGAACTACCGCATAGCAGTCAGTGAGCCCGGCCGGATACGCGTGCTCGGGAGCTCGACGGTAGCCCACCGATACGACCTTATAGCCGGATTTTTCTGCCAGGAGGCGTGCGACCTGGTCGTGGGTGTCTAGCGATCCGGAAAAGAACGCACCACCGTGGAAGTACACGACCACACCATAGGTCTGCTGCGTGGTGGGCGTGTAGATGCGTACCGGCACCTCGACCTCATCGGTGCGCACGACGTCGTCTTGCACCGCCGTCAACTGCGGTGTCCTGTCTTCGAGAGCCGGAACCCGCTGTTCTTCGCCACCACGCCAGGCGTCAAGATCGACGCCGGAGTGATCGCTGGGTGGCAGGGTCGCGATGAATGATGCAATATCAGGGTGAAGTGCCAAAGGCGAAATCCTTTCAGGTGCTACATCGGTCGGGTGCTGGTAGTCAGCCTAGTTCTGGATAGACAAGAACTGCGCTGGGTTGTGAACAAAGAGACGATCAACGTCGGCTTCGCTCATGCCGGCTTCGCGCAGATCCGGGATCAACTGTTCGAAAATGTAGTTGACCGTGTGGCCTTTGACGCCTGGCCAGCCCAGCGGTGAACAGTTAGCGTCTGCGGAGGCCAGGAGTCGATCGAGGTAACCGTCATTGACGATCTGCATGAAGTGATCCAAGCGCTCCTTGCGTGGACGCGCCCAGAAAGGTGGATCTGGCAGTTCGGTTTCGTAGCCGAAGGTGTCGAAGCCAAGACGGCCACCGGAATCCAGGATGTACTGGTGCGGGGTAATGGGGGCGTTCGGGCCGTCGTCGGCGTGGCCGAAGAGCACGCGATCCAAGTCCATGCCCTCTTCATTGAAGATGTTGATGGCAGGTTCTGGGTCGATCGCCAAGTGGGTCAGAATCGCGACACCGGTTTGGCTTCCGGCGCGAGCTGCTGCCCGGTAGATTTTCTTGTCCAACTCGGTCATGCGACCGCCACGGGAGACGCCGACCTTAATGACGCCGGCTTTGGCACCGGTGTTGCCGATCCCTACGGTCAGTTCGTGAATGAACAGCTTGGTCAGATAATCAACCGAGGCTTCGGCGAAATATGGCAGTGCGGTGTTGCCACCGACAAAGCCCGTGCAGGCCACGATATGCACACCGGTTTTGGCGGACAGTGACTTGTAGTAGTCGACGTCGCGCCCGTTGCAAATACCGGTTGCTTCCACAAACGTGCGGCCACCGTATTCACGGAAGGTGCGCAGCTTGGGCACGGTTTCTTCATACGCTTGTTCTGGGGTTTTCCACCACTGGGTGTCGAGTTCCGAGCCGGGCATTCCATAACCGATGTGCTCGTGGATGGCGATGATATCGAGTTCTTCGGCCGGAACGGTTCCGAGTACTGTATTGACCTTTGACATTTAGTTCACCTCAAAATTCTGATGGCCGGATTAATTTGCTGAGATGCCGGCGAGTAGTGCGCGTGGGTTGTGTTCCAAGATCTGAGTAGCAGCGTCGTCGGAAAGACCCTGCGCCTTGGCGAACGGAAGGAACGTGGTGATGACGTGGGCGTAGGGCAGATCGTATGGGGTATGGCCCTTGGCGACACCAATGGCCGACGACGATAAAATGATCTGCTGGGCGTAACCGGCCTCAACCAGCTCGACAATGAGCTTGGCGCGCTGTTCATCGGTGATGTAGTCGGTGCTGTCGTTGAGGCCAACGTGGTCGATACCAACAAAGGCACCCTTTTTGGCGACCTCGAGAGCGGCACCAGCTTCGAAAGCGTCAACACGATCCAATCCGCCGACGAGGATGCGGTTGGCGTCGAGGCCTTCGGACAGGGCGACGTCGAGATCGGACACTGCATCTTTGCCGAAACGAATCGACATCGCAATGCCGGTGGTCTTCGCAGTGCGAGCAGCGCCGCGGAACAGGCCCTCTTCGGTCGGGGTCATGCCCTCACGGTCTGCCAGCGCAACTACCAGTCCAGCAGGGCCGCGGCGATCGATACGCGGACGGACCATGCCGTCAACAACTTCGGCGGTGAACAGTGTTTCAAACTTTTCTGCAGGCCACGGGGTCGGGGGGTTGGTCTGCGGGGTGAGGAAGTAGCCCCCCAACATGCGTTCGGGACCCATGCCGGTCGAAGCGACAATGTTGACGCCGGTGGCCTTGGCCAAGGATTCATACATGCTGGCATCTCGACCGTGGTACATCCCGGTGGCGTCCACAATGGTGCCGCCGCCGTTGGCCTTAAAGTCGTTAAGTTTTGCTTTGAGGATGTCGAAGATTTCTGCACGATCGATGGTGACATCGGGGGCATGCTGGGCGCCCGGGTAGACGGACAAGAGTGCTTCGTGGGTGGCGATGATGCCGAGATCATCGGCAGATACTGGACCGAGTACGGTGTTGACCGTTGTCCCTGCGGTATTCGGCTGGTCTGACATGAAACAGGACCTTTCGTCTTCGATGCTGATGGCCGACCACATAGGATTCGACCGCGACGTGTTGCAGAGTCGAAATCATGGGCTGTAGCGGTGCCAGAAGTTTCGTTTCTGCAGTAGCCACCACAGTGCCCTGTGACGCGGCTTACCTCCCCATACTTTTGCATATTGTCATACTAAAGTCAAGAATAAGGAGTGCTATGCGACTGTCGGAGTCGAGGTGCAAAGGGGTGCAGAACTAATGCCGAGTTGAGAACCGGTATTTGAAGTCATCCGCCTTGTGAATCGCATAACGCCAGCCCGTAGGGACCCCTCCGGTGATGTAGAAAACTGTCTCCAATACGAATAGCGGACTGCCTTCTGTCACCTGCAGTGTTGCGGCCTGTTCCGCGGTTGCTGCGGTGGCAGATGCGGCGTGCTCGGTGCTTTCCAGTAAGAGACCGTACCGTTGGTCGAGCAAGGTAAAAGCGGAGCCTGAAGCCTCAAGTTCCTCTTTTGTGGGATTGAAGTCAGTGGGTACGCGAACATAGACCATGAGCTCCGCGACTGGATCGCCACCGGCGAAGATCTGCCGTGTGAAATGCAGGAGCTTTTCATCTTTTGCTGCTTTGAGTTCACGACGCACGTGGGCAGGAGCGGTGACTTTGACCGGTTCGGTCACTGTCGATGAGGGGTTCAGGCCAGCCTCGGACAGGTATTCATAAAGGCCACCCGAACGCACATCGGAGGGGCGCTCCACCCGTGCCCCTGGGATAGGAAACGTACCGCGACCTTGCTGACGGTAGACGAAGCCTTCAGTCGTGAGTTCTTTGAGCGCCTGTCGAATGGGAGCCCGGCTGACACCGAAACGCTCTAGCAGTTGAGCTTCGGTGATGGGACGGTCGTGAGCAATTTGCCCGCTCAGGATTTCATCGCGTAACAAGTCCTTGATCTGACGATAGATCGGGACGCCTGTACCGATGTCGATTTCGCTGGTAGGCATTGCCGTGGTTCCTTCCGGGCTGGGTGAGCAAGGTGTTGATTATAAGTTACTGCAGCTTACGATGTTTCTTGAATATGCGGTGTGTTGACGAGCGGTGTAAGTGTTACTGGGGCTGATGCTGACAAAACGAGTCCAAGGGGCGAGTCGTTATACTCACCCCTTGGACTCATTATTTGGTGCGGTGTTTATTCGAAATAGAACCCTTCAGGGTCGATCGAGTTGTCGATGTAATCGTGTTTGAGGGCCAGTTCATTCAGCTGGTCAATCTCATCGCGTTTGATCTGCGCATCCCAGTCTTCAATGCGCATATTGGCAGCCGCTTCCGGTGGGACATCAATAAAATCGGTAAGCATTGCCAGCGCTTCATCTTTATTTTCTTGGGCTTGGGTCAAGGCATCATCCATGGCGGCTTGGAAGTCTTTGACCAGCTCGGGGTCTTCTTCGATGAGCTCCCCCGAAGCGTAGGTCACGAGCGTGGGGAGACCCGGGATGGAATCCTGGAAGTTATATCCTAAAAGCTCATTTTCCGAATCACTGAGCGCGCGGCTCAAAAATGGTTCCGGCATGAAGGCCGCATCCACGTTGCCTTGTTCCAGTTGTGCGGTCATGTCTCCGAACTGCAATTCGGTGAAATCTAAGGCTGCAGGATCTGCGCCGTCTTGCTCCGCGACATCCTGGGTGGTGAGCGTATTGTGTCCTTGCAGGCTGACAACTGCTGTGGTTTTACCTTCTAGGTCGGCATAAGTCTCAATACCGGAGTCGGCTCGCACAATGATGCCCGCGATGTCGTCACCTTCTGGCATGGAATTGGCAAAGCCAGAGACGATTCGCATATCCATGCCTTGATCGTTGGCGATGGCAACGGACATCGGGTTGCCAATATCGAAGTCCAGCTGGCCCGCCGCAACTGCTGGCAAGCTCGCTGCACCGGAAGCTCCCGGGTTGACTGCGAGTTCGAAACCGTGTTCTTCGAAGATGCCTTCTTGAATGCCATATTCGATAGCAACCGACGGGGCGATTGGCATCAGACCAATGTTGACGGTGCGCAGCTCACCATTTTCTTCGGCTGCTGATTCGGCCGTGTCGCCGGAACCACCGCAGGCGGACAGCGCAAGGGCCGCAGTCGCTGCCATAGCGATAAGGGGTAGTGATTTTCGGGTCAAGATAACCTCCGAAGGAGTGTCTGAACTGAGTGTCAGGTTGGTTGGAGACGGCCAGAGCGAAAGGAAATAGCTGGTGATGAAAGTGTCTGACCACGCGTGATGGAGACGCCCCACCTCGGCAAGGTGATGTGCATCACGTGTTGCGTACAATGTAATAAAGATATGACAAAGTGTCTAGAGCTCGCCACGGAAAACTTTTGCACCACCTCAGGTGCCGAGTCGGCACAACCTCGAGCAGCGGTACATTGGAGAGCCTCAGGCCCAATTCGCCCCGACAACCACGACTGCATCTCGGATCCCTTGACCTGAACCTGCTTGTCTCCTTGCAAGCGATCATCGAAGAAGTTTCGGTGACTCAGGCTGCACGGCGCGCCAATGTTTCCCAATCAGCCATGAGTCATACGCTCAAGCGGTTACGCAAACTGCTTGGTGATCCCCTGCTCGTCCGCCAAGGGAACGTGTACGAACTCACCCGGCGTGCCCAAGAGCTGCGCGACCCGTTGCGCACCATCTTGCTCCAGACCGAAGCGCTCTTTGCCGACACCAGCGTTGACCCGTCCGCGTTGGCAGAAGTGCTGCGCCTGAAACCTGCGATTCCCATGGTCGGTCGCCGCGTTACCAGAAATACCACCATCGGGGAGATAACTGTTCCAGAGGATGCGCATGCTGTTTTGCTGTTGGCAGCGGGTAACCATGACCCGCGAAAATATCCCAACCCGAATCATTTCGATGTCACGCGCAATCCGGTGGCTCATCTCTCGTCCGGACCTAATCTCGCCACGTCAAGGAGGACACAGGTGTCACAAGGGTAGTGATGTCGCCGTGGCTTCCTGAGTGAGCGCACAAGCTTTACGGTCGGAGGTGTTGACCTCGTCACAGAAAAGTGTATATTAACATACTAAAGTCTTGTGCTTCATCTCACACCTACGAGCTGGCTGAGTACTTCTGTCGACTAGCTCTGCTTTCTCCCCGAAAGGTCCACCATGTCATCCCAAACTCAAGCTGCGCCCTCGAGGCGCCAGACACGCACGAGGGGCACGATTTTCGCTGCGAGTATCGCGGTGTTGGTCGCCCAATTAGCCAACGCGCTACCCGGTGCGCTCAACGGAACATTCCAGGTTTATTTCGAAACCTATGGCTCCCAGCTCACGTGGATCACAGCCGGGTTCATGTTGCCGGTCGTTGTCTTCGAGTTGACCTTCGGCGTGCTCGGGGACCGTTTTGGACACCGAAAACTCACGGTGATCGGGGCCGTCACGATGATCATTGGGTCTTTGCTGTGCGTGATCGCCCCAAACGTTCAGGTGATGTGGATCGGTTCGGCCATCAATGGTTTGGGTGCCGGTGCGGTCTACCCGGCGACGCTGGCCCTCGTTGCCGCGGTCACTCAATCTGCGCAACAACGTGCTCGCGCCATCGCGACATGGGCAGGCTTCCTGTCTGCGGGTGCTGTCATTGCACCGCTCATGGGTGGAGTATTTGCTTCAATCGGATACTGGCAGGGCGCTTACATGGGACTGGTCGTGCTCTGCGTCCTCTCAGCAGTGCTCACCCACCTGGTATCGACCGAGTCTGAGAAACAGCGCACCCGGAAACTCGACCCATGGGGTCAGGTCACCTTCGCCATCGGCCTGTTACTGGTCCTGTTTGGCCTCGTGCAGGGACCGGAAGTCGGTTGGACTGCCGGGTACGTCGTCGCGTCGCTGGCCATCGGTGCGCTGCTGATGGTGGTTTTCTTGATCATTCAGCGCCGCGTGTCCGACCCGTTGCTGCAGCTGTCCTTGTTCAAAAATCGCTCCTTCTCCGTGGCCGCCATTATCGCCGTCGTCGGTATGTTCGCCTTCCTTGGTATTTGCTTCTGCTTCTCGATGTGGCTTGGACCGGTTCAGCACCAAGACCCCATGAACATCGGCTTGCTGTTCCTGCTGCTGCAGGGCCCAGCCTTCGTTCTGATTCCACTGGTGTCAGCCCTTATGACTCGTGTCCCAGACCGCTACTTACTCACTGGTGGCCTGCTGCTCATGGCTGCTGGCGGTTGGCTCGGCTTCCAATTGGATGTCACCGAACGCTCAATGGGCCAGTTTGTGATGCCCGCACTGTTGACCGGTTTGGGCTTTGCCTTCACCCTGTCGACCATGACGGCGGTTGCGATCAACACTGTGCCACCGCGCCTTGCCGGGATGGCTTCGGCAACCACCAACCTGCTGCGTGACCTCGGCTTCGCCCTGGGACCTGTACTGGTGGGTGCGATTGCTCTATCGACCGCCGGACGGAACCTCGGTGCATCATTGGCACAGTCTGAGCTGGCACCAGATCAGCTCGAACCGGCCAAGGGAATCTTTGAAGCCGGCGGACCGATCGCGTTGAACTCGATTCCTGCTGAAGCCCCCGGTGGCGAAGCCTCGATCCTTGCCATGGAATCCCTGGGTGCAGGCTTTAACGCTGCATTCTTGATGTGTGCGATTGCCGCACTGGCCGCCGCAGTCCTGGCATTCTTGGCGTTGTCGGGCACGCGTGAACCACAACCTGAGGTCCAGCTAGAAGCCGACCCTCTGGCCGCGGCTGTGACCGCTCAACCGGGTGTTTCCCATGGTGCCCCAGAATCTGCTGCCGCGGACTCGGTCCCTAAAACGCCTCACCCATAAACGCAACTGCAGAACGACGACGCCGCCCAGGGGACAAACCTTGGGCGGCGTCGTCGTGAGCTCATGGTTTCCACGCGGTTGCTATGATCGGCATTATGGCCGAGATGTCCCCGAAACCGGAGAAACCAAGCGTCAGTACCCGGCATCCACAGCCGGAGGACCTCACCCGATTTGCGTGGTTATCCATCGGGGCTGCAATCGCCACGATCCTGCTCAAAGGCACCGCGTGGTGGTTGACCGGATCGGTTGGTTTACTCTCAGATGCGGCCGAGTCACTGGTCAATCTGGTGGCCGCTATCGTGGCGTTGATTGCGTTGCGGGTGGCGATTAAACCACCGGACCGCAACCACAACTACGGACACAGTAAGGCCGAGTATTTTGCTGCTGCCGTTGAGGGGCTGATGATTTTTGTGGCCGCGGCAGTGATCCTTGTGGTCTCGGTCCAACGATTCTTCAACCCCCAACCATTAGAAAATGTCGGGGTCGGTCTGGGTGTTTCGGTGCTCGCGGCCGTGCTCAACGGCTCGGTCGCCTGGATCCTGTTGCGAGCCGGCAAGAAGCACCGCTCGATCACGCTGACTGCCGACGGCAAGCACTTGCTCACTGACGTGTGGACTTCGGCGGGCGTCGTCGTCGGAGTCCTGCTCGTGTGGGTCACCGGATGGGAGCGCCTCGACCCAATCGTTGGCTTTCTTGTGGGTCTCAACATTTTGTACACCGGGTGGGGTTTGATCCGGGCATCAACCGCGGGGCTTATGGATGTGTCGCTGCCGCCCGAGGATAACGCTCGCATTCGCGATATCATTGAGCGCTTTACCTCCGAGGACATCACCTTCCACGCCTTTCGAACCCGCGAGGCCGGACACCGCAGGTTTATGGAAATGCACCTGCTGGTCCCCGGCCAGTGGACGGTCAAACGCGGTCACGATCTGGCCGAGGACATTACCGATGCCCTGCTC
>CAZAAP010000033.1:0-17864 GCA_964482935.1 uncultured Enteractinococcus sp. | reverse complement strand
ACCAAAACCGCTTGCTCAAATTCAGCTGCAGCAACGCTGACCTTCAACTATGCTGATTCGACCGTCGTGTTGGGTCCCATGTCACAGCGCGCCGAACCGCACGCCCATGACCTGTGCGTCAAACATGCCCAACAATTCACCGCACCTGTCGGTTGGGAGTTTCTCCAACTGACCGATAACTTGCAGGACGACGATGATCTGCTGGCCGTGGCCAACGCCGTCAGCGCACCGGAAAGCACCGAAGCACCCGCTGAGGCCAGCTCCGGCACGATCCAACCGGTTGACCGCTCTGTAACGCCAACCCGTCCCAGCTCGCTATCCGAACAGTACGGTGGGTTGCGCTTGGTCCGTCCCGAGTAAATTCTGCGAAACTTTGTGACGCCCCGTTGCACGCCAACTGGCGGCTGGCAGACGCCCAGGTAGTGTTAACTGCCATGACTACTTCGCCTGCCGTTGACCCGGCCTTTTCGAATAAATCGACCGTCCCAGGCGCCGACTTTGACTTTGCAATCCGTGACATTAATTTGCACGAAGCCGGCCGCCATCAGATCCGCCTTGCCGAACATGAAATGCCAGGCTTGATGGCCCTGCGTGAGCAATACGGGGATTCGCAGCCGCTGAAAGGTGCGCGCATCGCCGGTTCATTACACATGACCGTGCAGACTGCTGTGCTGATCGAGACACTGGTGGCACTGGGCGCTGAAATCCGTTGGGCGTCGTGCAATATTTTCTCAACCCAGGACGAAGCTGCTGCTGCCATCGTCGTTGGTGATGGCACTGCTGAAAAACCAAACGGCGTACCTGTTTTCGCTTGGAAAAATGAGTCCCTAGAACAGTACTGGTGGGCTGCCGAACAGATCTTCCTGTGGCCAGGTGCCAAAGAGGATCCAAGCCTCGGAGCCAATATGATCCTTGACGACGGCGGCGACGCCACGATGCTCGTCCATAAAGGTACTGAGTTCGAAAGCGTTGGCATGGTGCCAGCAGCAAGTGAAGATGATCCTGAAGAATACAAGGTCATCTTGGAAACTTTGCGCAAATCCTTGGAAGAGGACAACCAGCGCTGGACTCGTATTGGTCAAATTATTCGTGGTGTTACCGAAGAGACTACGACCGGTGTGCTGCGGTTGAACCAGATGTTTGAAGCTGGCGAGTTGCTGTTCCCGGCGATCAACGTCAACGATGCGGTCACCAAGTCGAAATTCGATAACAAGTACGGTATTCGCCACTCGCTGCCAGACGGCATCATGCGGGGTACTGACGTACTATTAGGCGGTAAAACCGCAGTGGTCGCCGGTTACGGTGACGTTGGTAAAGGTGCTGCTGAATCATTCCGCGGCCAGGGCACTCGCGTTATTGTGACCGAGGTGGATCCGATCATTGCACTGCAGGCGGCCATGGATGGCTATCAGGTCGCTCGTTTAGAAGACGTCGTTGATACCGCTGATATTTTCATTACCACCACCGGTGGGCGTGACATCATCATGGCTGAGCACATGCTGGCGATGAAAAATAAAGCGATTGTGGGCAACGTCGGCCACTTTGATAATGAAATCGATATGGCAGGTCTCGCGAAAGTTCCCGGTGTGGAGAAAGTTGAGATCAAACCCCAAGTCCACGAGTGGACTTTCGATAAGGGTACAGAAAATGAGCGCTCAATTATTGTGCTGTCTGAAGGACGGCTTTTGAACCTCGGCAATGCTACAGGCCACCCATCGTTTGTTATGTCTGCTTCGTTTACGAACCAGGTCATGGCTCAGATTGAGCTGTTCAACGCCGAAGGTGGTGCAGGCTCAATTACCGGTAACACGTACGATATCGGAGTGCACGTATTGCCGAAGCTGCTTGATGAGCAGGTGGCTCGTTTGCACTTGGATTCATTAGGCGTTCGTTTGACGGAGCTATCTAAGACTCAGGCTGAATACCTGGGGGTGGATGTTGCTGGTCCGTTCAAGCCGGATCATTACCGTTACTAAACGCTATCTGTTTATGCTGCCACGGTTATCTTCGGATGATCGTGGCAGCACTGCTTCAACCTAGGTATTCCAGTAGGCATTGCGTAGCAGTGGTTGGTCGGGATCTATCCACGGTGGGGGTTGGAAGAACGTGAGGCTCTTGTGCTTGCGGATGGTCCAGCGGCCGTGGTGTACGGAATCGTGATGGAACGGACACAGGGCAATGCCGTTGTCTTCGTCTGTCGGACCACCGTTGCTCCAGGCTTTGATGTGGTGGATATCGCAGTAGGTTCCAGGCACCGTGCAACCGGGTGCTTGGCAGCCTTTGTCGCGAGCTAATATGGCACGGCGTTGCACGGCAGTGAATAGTCGTAGAGCTCGTTTCTGTTTCAATATTTGGTCTGGTCCATTCCAGATTTGTCCAGTAATTTCTGCATTGCATAACAGGATGTCGGCATCTGCAGGATGGATTGAACCTATATTGACCGCCTCTGATTGGAAGGCAGTCCACGGCACCGGCTTGGTTTCGCTACTGTTGCCAGAATCGGGCGGGATATGTTGATTACATTGACATGGATTGTCGAGACAGTCTGGTTCGCCAGGGGTCTGGGGATTGGGACGTTTGATGACCGGCGGTAGATAACCGTCGGGTCCTGATGGTCTTCGAGCTGGCTCAGGTATCGAACCAAACCCGAGCGCATGGTAGGCGGTTTCTATATCTTGGACGATCATTAATTGTGCTGAGATACCGTGGGCTTTTTTACCGCCTAGATCGATTGGGTCCAGGCTGAGCATTGTCAGAAGATGACTCAGTAAGATGCTTCCCATCCGTTGGCCGGTGGTCAGTGTCTCGATGTGGTTCAATTCTTGGACGGTCAGTGGGGTGCCGTCTTCAGCCTCTGCAACTACGAGCGTTGGATCTAGAGAAGTGTCCCAGCTCGTCATTGGGCCAAGGTCTTCTAGAGAGACTGTGGCACTATGTTCCTCTGCAGCAGTGTTCTCATCGTGAGGCGTGGCTTCCGAAGATGCATCAGATCGTTGCTGCGTTGATGATGCTGGTTCCTGAGGGTCAATGTCAGATGCTCCGTGCTCCCTGGCTCCGGGATTCGGTGAGTAGTTCAACAGATCTAGAAGCTTGAGTGCATCATCTGAAATCCGGGCCGGAGTGCCATGGAAGTCCAACTGCTGGAGCATCCAGTTCTTGAATCTCGCAGAGACTGCAGGACTGGCATGCATAGAGAAGACGCTACTGCCGTCGGCTTGTTCTCTGCATCGCAGTGCGTTGTCTGCTTCTTTTGCAAATGCTTGCGCCGGCGAGGGACCGTCCGGGCTTATCCAGTGTGCGATTTCTTCTATCCAACGTTTCTTGACGTTCGAAAGTTCATCGGGTGTGCTGGACTCGGCCGTTTCAACCATAGTGGGTTCGAATACTTCGAGGACCTGATCTTTCCGCTCTAATGGTTGACGGGTTTTGTTTGAGTATTTCGTCAAATCTTCATCCAGGTCAATGATCTTGTCGGCGTTTTCGATCGGTAGTTTTCCCTTGGCCATAGATTTGGCGAGATCTTGGAAGATGGGTTGGGCACTGGGTTCTTCTGCATGGAGACCGGGCCGGTGGGCATAATATCTGCCACGGCGGATGACTTTGCGAGCCTGATGTCGGGAGATCCGCATTGTGCTGGTTAGATAATCTGCTACATCCCGAAAATCACGGATCTTCCGGGGTGTGCCAAGGTAACGCCGTTGGTCTGACATCGACGCTTCAAGATAGCGTGAATAATTGGCTAGCGCACTGTCCTGGAATCTGAGAAGTTGGCTGAGCATATTCCCAAGACCCGGCAGGGTGTCGCAGTAGTTTTCGGGCTCAAGCGGTGCCGAAACGGGCTCATCGAGGTCACGTGCTGTTTGGATTGGTTTTTCTAACGTCGCAGTGGCCGCTCCGTTCGCGGCGACCGAGGTGGTGCCTGTGCTCTGCAATCCTGACCAATCAGTGCCGGCAGCGTCGTTGAATGTGGCAAGTTCGTTATAGGTCGCTGGATCCGCCATGCGTTCAGACACGACCCTCGTTAAGAGCGTGGCGGCGTGCATCATCTCGCCGACTGACGCGGTGGCAAGTTCTTCAAGGTTTAGGAGGGCGGTGGACACAGATGATCCCAGATCCGGAAGGATTTTTGGGATGTCCATAACTGTGTCCTTTCCCAGAAATGAGGGTGGGCGAGTGCCTGAAGTTGAGGAGGGGAATAGAAAGAAGTTATTAGCACTATTTTATCGCGAAAGTGTTCTCAAGACAACCAAATCATTGTCTTTTTATTAAGTTGTTGAAAACTTTGAGTCGTTTTGAGAGTGTCTTTATCACGCGTCGGGTGCGGTCTGGGTACGTGTCTGTCATATTGTGGATAACACCCAATATCGTTGGTTTTCCACAGCTCGCTGCGAGACGGTTGCGCCCCTATATCCTTGAGGTAATAAGCTGTTCGGACATAAAAATATCCCCGTGCCGAATTCCGTTCGGCACGGGGGAGTAGAGAGGCCTTCGGGGACCTAGCGTCGCAAATATTGCTCGTCGCGTTCCCGCCGTTCCCGTCGTCGTACAAGCACAGCCTGATCGCGACCCCGACGTTCGGCCATGACCCCCACCAGAAAAGTCATGGGATCCACGCCTGACGGGGGACCGGGGGTCACGTAGTGGCGCATCTGTTCGGTAAGAGTAGCGGCCATCGTCGTTAGTGCTGCAGGTTGCATGGTTGTGGCATTTCGAATCAACGAGTTAGTCTGAGCGGCTAGCGCGTTAGGTATTCGACCAACATCGGCCACCCGGGCCCACTGCTGCATGGCAGGTGGCACCTCGGGCATGGCGGCGGGTGGACGAGGTGCACGAGTCATGATTACAAACGTACCGGCCATCATGTCACCCAACCGTTTGGACTGCCGATTAAATAACGATGCGATGATTGCCACGGAGCCGGCGGTCATCCAGAGTTCAAACACGCCGGTGAGACAACGAATGAAAGCGTGACGCCAGCGGATGGTGCCGCCGTCGTCCCGCACGACTCGCAGCCCGAAGACCAACTTCCCCAGTGATCGACCTTTCGAGAACCCTTCTACCAGCAAAGGGAACACGAACATCAACGTAATTGAGGCCAGAATGACAACCGCCTGGGTAGCGGCGACGTCCATAGCAAAGACCGACGTATATTGGCCAACGCCAATGAGCAGGAACACCCAGATCACCACGTAGACAATGGCATCAAGCATTGCGGCCCCGAGACGCGGCATGAAGTTTGCAGCACGCAAATTGAGCACAACGGCTTCGCCGGTAATGGTGTGCTCGTGCATGGTGCCTCGACTTTCACAGGGTTTCGGGTCTCAGTTTAGCCGTCGGGCGGGTCAAGCCACATGTGCAACACCCAACCCTAGTATTGTGGGACCCGTGGATCTGGAAGCGTATGCAGCAACTCACCGTGTCGACTGGCAGCGTCTGAATGACCTAGCGAAACGCGGGCGGCTGAGTGCCGCGGAAATTGATGAGCTTGTGGAACTCTACGAGCGGGTTTCGACCCACTTATCCATGATTCAAGCCCAAGATCCCGACGGCGTCCACGCCAACCGGCTGTCGTTGCTGATCGCTCGAGCACGAGCCAAGCTCACCGCCGCGACCGCCTCACCAGCGGGCGGTCTCAAAGACTTTTTTGTGGTCAAACTACCCTACGCGCTGTATCAAATTCGCTGGTTGACCATCATCTTAGGGGCCGCATTTCTCGCCGTCGCACTGGCCTATGGTTTTTGGTACGGCAGCAACCCCGAGATGTTCGACGCGATGATGCCCGAGGAATTCCAACTGGCCTATGTTGAAGAAGACTTTGTGGATTACTATTCAGAAAATCCCGCGGCGTCATTTACCACGTTGGTTTGGGTGAATAATGCTTGGATCGCGCTCCAAGAAGTGGCCTTTGGCATTACCGGGTTTTTCGTGCCCTATGTGTTGTGGGTGAATGCGCAGGGTCTGGGCATTTCGGCGGCTCTGATGCATAAACACGACGAGTTGGACACCTTCTTCGCCTTCGTCACGCCGCACGGACTGATGGAACTGACCGCCATTTTCATTGCGGGCGCCGCTGGGTTGCGCGTATTTTGGGCGTGGGTCGCTCCGGGGCGCACCACCCGCCTGCAATCCTTGGCATATTGGGGACGGCAGTTAATTCTGGTTGGCGTCGGTCTGGTGGGCGTGTTGCTTATTTCTGGGCTCGTGGAAGGCCTGGTGACCCCATCAGGATTGCCCACCTGGGCGAAAATTAACATCGGCGCGCTCGTGCTGGCGGCGTACTGGGCCTACACCTGGATTCTGGGGTCGCGTGCGGTTGCGGCGCAAATGGACGCCGATTTAGCAGAGTATGACGGCGGCCGCCGACAGGTGACCGCTTAAACGAGGCGCAACGCGCCGTCGGATGGTGCACCGGTTTCGGTGACGTCGTAGGCTTACGGTAAAGCGCGATGGAAAGGTTGGGGCAATGTCGAAGCAATCGGAACACCACCATGAATCACCCGACGACGGTCTGGCCGGCGTCGGAGGAGACTCGCAGGCGGATCAGCCCACGCGTCCGACCTCACAGGACCACATCCGCCCGCTCAAACGTGTTGCTACCCCACGCGGCCAACGTCGTCGTGTCGATCCCGACGGCGATGCACTGCCCACTGCTCCGGCTACCCGACCTGAAGCCCAGCGATCTGAACCACAGCCCGACACGCGGCCCGACCCCGATCCCAATGCGGGCGTTGCGTTAGGCACGGAACCCCGTCCTATCCCGGCAGCTGAAGCTCGAACGGAACCAGCCACCCAGGTCGCTGCGCCCCGTGGCGCCACCGCAGCGCCGTTAGCTTCGGGCTCTGGAGCACGTGCGCTGCCGACCGAGCCGCTTGAAGACTCCTTCGAAGACGCTGCGGCAGCCCGTGCCAAAGCGCGCGATCAGGCAGCCGTCGGATCACCAAAAGTCGCCAAGGCCTTACAGATTGTCTTGGGGCTGCTCGCCCCAATCGTGATTCTGATTGGCATGATCCGGCTGGTGGCCTCGCCAGTGTTTTTATGGTTGGAATATCATCGTCCCGGGTTTCCGGCTGATCAATTCGGCATGGACACCGAACAGCGCCTCACGCTGGGATCCTATGGTGTCGACTACCTGTTTAACCTCGCACCGCCGACCTACCTGGCCGATCTGCGGTTCGCCAATGGCAACGCAGTCTTTACCGACGGCGAGGTAGGCCACATGGCCGACGTCAAAATGGTCATGCTGGTGACGATGCTCGTCGGACTCATTTTAGCCGTCGTGTGCGTTATTGCCATGATCATGCTGTATCGCATGCGCAAAGGCGCGATTGCCCGATCATTATTTGCTGGGGCCGTCTGGTTCACCGGCGTCGTAATCATCGTGGTCGTGGTCGCGGCCTTCGGCTGGGAAGCGTTTTTTGCGGGCTTCCACCAGGTATTCTTCGCCGACGGGACCTGGACCTTTGCGTCGTCAGACTCCTTGATTCGCCTCTATCCGGGCCAGTTCTGGATTGATGCGGCAGCCTGGGTCGCCGGGCTGACGTTGGTGACCATGCTCGTCACCATTATTTGTACCGCACCGACCGCGCGACGTCGGTATCGTCGCGAGCAAGCCCAGCGGTTCATGGAATCGCAGGTCACCGGCCGCGAAACCCCGCTGCAGTCCTAACCGTAGAGTTCGGCCATCGCGTCGTCGAAGTCGGCGATCACCGCGGCGCGACGCAACTTTTCCGACGGCGTCACATGCCCGGTTTCTTGTGATAATTCGGTGGGTAATATCACCAGCTTGCGCACCGATTCGGCCTGTGACACCGTCTGGTTGGCCAGGTCGATGTAGCTTTGAATCTCGGCGTGCACATCTGCGTCATGGCGGGCTTGGGTCAGCGTTAACCCTTCTTTGCCGCGGCGAGCCGCCCATTGGGCCAGCTGTTCGGTGTCCAATGAAATGAGCACCCCGACAAACGGCTTATTTTCCCCTACGACGACGGCGTGCCCAACGATCGGACAGGTTGAGATGATCTCTTCGAGCGGCCCCGGTGAGACGTTTTTGCCGCTCGCGGTGACCAGCAGGTCTTTGGAACGCCCGGTGATATAGATGAATCCGTCGTCGTCGATTTCGGCCAGGTCACCGGTGGCAAACCAGCCCTCGTTGTCATAGGAATCGGCATTGGCGGCTTCCGACAGATAGCCGGGGGAGACGACGACGCCGCGCAGCAGCAATTCCCCGGCCTCGGAGAGTTTGGCCTCCATACCCGGCACCAATTTGCCGACCGAACCGAGCCGGACGTGGCCGGGAACATTGACGGACGCCGGAGCGGTGGATTCGGTCAGCCCGTAGCCTTCGAAAATTTCAAGTCCCATCCCGGTAAACAGGTGGGCGAGTTTTTCATTCAGCGGGCTGGCCCCCGAGACGGCGGCAGTGGCCTGACCACCGAAGACATTTCGGATCTTGGTGTAGACCAGCCGGTCATACAGGGCGTGTTTGAGGCGCAGGCCCACAGGTATTTGCCCGGCCTGGCGGGCGCGCGACCACTGTTCGGCGACCGCAATTGCATCGGTGAGTAAGTTCTTGCGGAAACCCGTGGCATCTTCGGCCTGCGCTAACACCGCTGTGTAGGCCTTTTCCAATACCCGCGGGACGACGAGTAACCAGGTGGGCCGGTAGGCGCGCATCAGGGTGGTGGCATGGGCCGTATCCGAGGTGTGGGCGACCTGGATGCCGGAGACCAACGCAAAATACTGCACCGCGCGTGCCAGAATGTGGGCCAGCGGCAGGAACATGAGCAGCCGCGGTGTGGGGTGGCTCAGCACGATCTCTTGCGCCCACGGCACGATGTTGACGGCACCATCGGCCAGGTTGCTGTGCGATATCCGGGCACCCTTGGGCAAGCCTGTAGTGCCCGAGGTGTAGACGACTGTGGCCGTCGAATCCATGGTCGCCACGCTGCGGGCGGCCTCAAGGTCATCGTTGGAGACGTCGGTACCCGCTTCGGCCAGTTCTGCCAGCCCTGGTTCGGAGAGTTCGAATTGTTCGAGGGTCGTCAGGTTGTGATCGTCAATGGCTCGTGCGACCGCGCGGTGAGGGGTCGCGCCTGCGACGAAGATCCGGGTGGCTTTGGCATCCGCTAGGATGTGGGCGACCTGGGAGGGCGAGGATGTTTCATAAATGGGCACCGACACGGCGCCGGCAAACCAAATCGCCTGATCAATCAGGGCCCACTGGTAGCTGGTCGCAGACATCACAGCAATCATGTCCCCGGGTTGCACCCCTGAGGCGATCAGCCCTTTGGCAAGCTTGCGTACCTCCTCTAGGAACTCGAAGGCCGTAACGTCGCGCCAGGCCACATTGTCGACGTCGTTGGTTGTTTGAACGGCGTACACCACTTTGGCTGGATCCGACCCGAGACGTTCTACAACCAAATCGGTCAGGTTGGAGTCCGGATCGAGCCGTGTAATGGGAGGTGCTGCAACGTGCACGGGGCCTGCCTTCTGGATGATGAAACTTGCCGCGACCAAGTGTACCGCCATCTCACACCCACAGTCATGATGTGTATCACGCACCGGGCCGAACGGTTTGGATTGCGGGTGTGGCTATATCCAGGACTGGAACCACATGCGATCCCGCCAGACCTCGGTCGGTAAGGGGACGCCGGTCCAGATGGGTAAGAAGTAGGCACTCAGGGCTAGGGCTGCTAGCGCAAAGCCGCCGATGCTCAGCGTTGCGACGCGTCGAAAGGACCATCCGCTGCCCGCATTCGTGGTGCGCGCCAACCAGAGCCCGGCCACATAGGCAATGGCCAGTATCAGGAATGGCACATAGGCAACCGTATAGAAGAAGAACATGGTTCGAGCAGGCCACAGGACCCAGATCAGCTGACCGGCCACATAGACCGCCAGGACAGCGCCGGCACGCCAGTCGCGCACTAATAGCCAGCGTAAGAAAATGACGACGATCGCCAACAGTCCCGTCCACCAGATCAGGGGGTTGGGTAGGTCCAAGATCGCAGCTGAGCAGCTCTCGGCCGCACAGTCCAGACCGTCGGTTTGATAGTAGAACGACACCGGACGACCGGCGAAGGGCCAAATCCAGGCGGCCGAGGCATAGTTATGTGAACTGTCTAACCCGGTGTGAAAAGTCGTGGATTGCACGTGATAGTGGATGAGCGAGGCCAACCAGTCTGGCAAAAACGTTGGGTGTTCGGCACCCCAATTGCGATAATATCCCCCCTCCGAAGCTAACCAGCCCGACCAGGTTGTCACATAGGTCATCATGCCGACCCCGACAATGCAGCCAAATGCCCAGAGCCCATCAAGGATGACGGCGCCGGGCAGCCAGCGGCGGATCCCTGCGGTTTTGCGTGCATTGGCATCCCACCACACCGTCAATAGACCAAAAACTGCGACAAAAGCTAGACCGGATAATTTGATTGACACGGCGATGCCCAATAATACGCCCGCGACGATACGCCAGGGCCGTAGCCCAAGCCAGGGGCCATAGGTGAGGGTCTTATCCCATCGAGCGCGATCGTGTCTGGTGGCGTTCGGTGCGGCAACGCGTTGATAGCGGGCAGCGAGTTCGGTGACGAGGCGTCGTCGTCCCCAGGTGCGGTCAGCAACGAGGGCGCAAAACGCTCCGAGCACAAAAAGCATGAGAAAGATATCCAACAGCGCGGTCCGCGACATCACCAGGTGGTGCCCCTCGACGGTTAATAACAGCCCGGCAAATGAGGCGAGGAACAGCGAGCGGAAAAGTTTTGCGGCCAGGATAAAGGTGATCAGTACCGACAGGGTGCCGGCTACAGCCACGGTGAAACGCCAGCCAAACGCACTGTCATATCCGAAGAGTGCCATGCCGAGCCCGATGAGCCATTTACCGGCCGGGGGATGCACTACATAAGAGGCGTCCGGGCCGGGTTGGGCCTGCCCTGCAATGTATGCATCATCGACATCGTCGTCCCAGGCGCGCTCGTAGCCAAAGTGCCACAGTGAATAGGCGTCTTTGACGTAATACGTTTCATCAAAGATCAGTTCATGCGGGTGACTGAGATTCCAAAAGCGCAGCAGGCCGGCGGCAATGGTCAAGACCGCGGCGATGAGCCAGCCGGCGCGTCCGAGGTGGAAGGTCGGATACAACAACCGAGCTTTGAGACCGGCCAGCGAAAAAGCTGCGGTAGGAGATTGCAGCCAGTCTTGGGTCGTTCGTCGTTGCGTTGTGGACACACAGGACATGCTACCGGTCAACACACCGGATAATGGGAACATGGACGCACCCCGTAGAGACCCTCAGCCCACCGCCTCGTTAACCTTGGCCGCCACCCCGATTGGGAATTTGGGGGATCTGACCGACCGGGTAAAACACGTGCTGCGCCAAGCCGATATTATTGCCGCCGAAGATACCAGGTCGTTGCACAAACTGTTGCACGCCGCCGGTGTGGAGTTCACCGGCACCGTCGTGTCGCATCACGAACATAATGAAGCTGAATCGGCCAAAGGACTGATTCAAGCGGTGCGTGACGGCAAGCACGTGGTATTTGTGCCCGAAGCCGGGATGCCGGCGATATCTGATCCGGGCTACCGACTGACCCAGGAGGCGATCGCTGCCGGAGTCGACATCACCGTCGCGCCCGGCGCCTCTGCGGCGGTGACCGCGCTGGTGCTGTCTGGGTTACCCACGGATCGTTTCGCGTTTGAGGGGTTCATCCCGCGCAAGGCAGGGGAGAAGGCCAAAGCTCTGGCTGCGCTCGCAGCCGAGACTCGCACCCTGATCTTCTATGAATCCCCGCATCGGACCGCTGACACGTTGAGAATAATGGCCCAAGCCTTTGGCGCGGATCGATCGGCTGCTGTAGCGCGGGAACTCACCAAGTTCCACGAAGAAATTGCCCGCGGGCCGCTGGTCGAGCTGATCGAGTGGGCCGAGTCGAAAACGCTGAAAGGTGAGATCGTAATCGTCGTGGGCCCAGCACCGGCCGCCGCCCCGACCACGTTCGATGTTGCGCTCGCGCAGGTGCGTCAACTCGTTGAGGAGGGACAACGCTTGAAAGCTGCTACCCGACAGGTCGGGCAGCAGACCGGGCACTCGGCGCGTGAATTGTATAATGCTGCACTGCAAAATCCCTAAGCTTCTGGGGAAACACAACCGGTGGCGCGTGCCTAGGCAAGCACCACCGGTTGAAGAGGCGAACTTAGGGCAATAGGCCACCGGTTGCGGCACGCAGCGGGCCGGAACCTTGGCAGCAGCCGGCGCGGCAGACGTCATAGCCTGGCCCATATTTCGTCAGGGCCTGCCGTTCTGAGGCGGGGGTGCCGTTGAGGCGCTCTTCAATGAGGTCAACCATGGCAGCCACGAATTCAGGATGCGTTCCCGGGGTTGGGACGCGCTTATAGGTAAGACCTTGTTCATCAGCGGTTTCTTTGGCTTCGATATCCAGATCCCACCAGACTTCCATGTGGTCAGATAGGAAGGTTGCTGGCACAACGATGACGGCCTTGCGTTTACCGGGCAAATCCTCAAGGTAATCGTTGATATCTGGTTCCAGCCAGGGGATATGTGCGGGGCCGGATTCGGACTGATACACCAGTTCCCAGGGCACCTCGACATTGTATTGTTCTTTGACGGCGTCCATGACCAGACCACCAACGGCCAGGTGCTGGGCTTTGTAGGCGCCCAGTTCTGCGTAGTCATGTTCATCTGGCTCGCCCGAGAGCGCGTTGTCTTTGATCGGGATCGAATGAGCGGTGAAGAGCACTTCGACGTCTGTGCTCAGATCCAGCTCGGGGTCTTCCTCGACCAGTTCCGCAACAGCTTTTAGTGTGCCCTCAATGAAGGGGTTGACGAAGCCCGGGTGGTCGAAGAAGGTGCGGGACGAGTCGATTTGCACGTCATCCCACAGATCAAGTGCTTCGAGGGCATCCGCGAAGTCTTCGCGGTACTGACGGCACGACGAATAAGCCGAGTAGGCAGAGGTCACCAGGGCGAAGATTTTGGTTGGACGGCCTTCGACCTTGTTGTCTTCGTGGGCTTTGGAAATAGCTTCGGTGAAGTACGGGTCCCAGTTGCGGTTCCCAAAGTAGACGGGCAGATCGATCTGACGACGTTTCAGCTCTTCTTCAATGGCGGCCTTCAGCGCGAGGTTCTGTTCGTTGATGGGGCTGACACCCCCGGCTTCCCGGTAGTGCACCGCAACTTCTTCGAGTCGTTCATCCGGGATATTGCGACCCATGGTGACGTTGCGCAAAAACGGGAGCACGTCGTCTTGACCATTGGGACCACCATATGACGACAGCATGATGGCATCGAATTCGGTAGGAACTTCAACCCATTTATCACCGGCCTGAGCTTCTGGTGTTGCCGCTGGAACACGAGCACCAGCTTGAACAACAACGCGGGATGAGGGTTGAGGTTTGGACCATTCGGTCACGCAGGCCTCCTGAGAGTTGGGCATCACAACGATCCGGACAGATCGTCAGCCATGGTTGGTTATAAAATTTTCAAGGTGTGGGTGAGTGAAAACGTTCTGGACCCTCCGGTCCGGCTTTGTGTCTCAGTTTAGCCATCGGGCTTCGTACGGCGCCATTTAGGTCGTGCTCATTCTTCGGCTGTGCGATGAACAGTGAAGAAACTCACCTTCAACCAGCCAGTAGGTGCAGGTAGCCGCGAAGCTTCACCCCGGTCGTATACCGCCCTCGGGGGTTCAACCAGTACATTAGAAGTACCCGAGGGTGTCTCAGGCGAGTGACCGAACGGGTGTGGATTGAAGGAGCATTGTGATGACTGATCAAACGCATTCTCACGAGCCGATGCGAAACCACGATGGCGATGTCATCTACACGAGCCTCAAAGAGCGTCCGCGACCTGACTTCCACCTCGACCCACTGCACAAAGCGCTCCTGACCGTCAGTGTTATCCTCGCAATAATCGTCCCCATAGTGTTTGCCCTGCAAACTGTTGGCATGACCGAGTTACTTCCGGTGCGCTATGGCGTGGACGGCGAAGTGTTGCGCGAAGGATCCGTCTGGGAAGCCCTCGGTGGACTAACGCTGCTGGCGCTGGGTATTTTAGGGGTCGCGATCCTTGCCCGATATCCGCGAATCTACAACTACCCGTTTATGCTCACTGAGCATAATGCCCAACGTCAATACAAAAATGCGGTGCAAATGTTGGCGTGGGTGGCCTTCAGCATGTCCCTCATCATGATCGTCATGGTGGCATCCTGGTTAGAGGTACTCGCCATGGGGTGGATCTGGGTCGCTCTGGGGGTCACCGTAGCGGCTGCGATTTTCTTTATCTGGCGCATGATCAAACTGCGCTGATTCTAAGGTTCCGGCGGCTCAGCTATACCGAATGCGAATGGTTTCAATGACCGCTGCACATACCAGCAGGGGTGTTGTATGCTGCGGTGGAGTCGCCAACTGACGTCGATTCCAAACGTCAGCGTCACCTGAGAAATCTGCGTGTTAGATTTATTGGCGAGTTGAACTTCTCGGCGCCTGACTAGGCTTATACGGTCAGTGCCCCACCGACAGAAAGAAGGTAATCCGTGACTGTCAGCGCACAACAAGAACAAGAACTACTGGAACGTGTACCCACCGGTCTGCTGATCAACGGCGAATGGGTAGACGCCTCATCTGGCAAGACCCTGCCGGTCTATGACCCAGCCACCGGAAAAGAACTGCTGCGCATTCAGGACGGCAATTCCGAAGACGCTCTGAAAGCCCTCACTGCCGCCGATGAGGCCCAGGCTGAATGGGCTTTGACTCCGGCGCGTGAACGCGCTGAAATCTTGCGTCGCGCCTTCGATATCGTCACGGAACGTGCCGAAGACTTCGCACTGCTCATGACCCTTGAAATGGGCAAACCACTGGCCGAAGCTCGCGGTGAAGTTACCTACGGTGCCGAATTTCTACGTTGGTTCTCCGAAGAGACCGTCCGTCACTACGGTCGTTTCTACAACTCGCCGGAAAACAACCTGACGATGATCGTGCGCCACAAGCCAGTTGGCCCATCGCTGCTGGTCACCCCGTGGAACTTCCCACTGGCGATGGCTACTCGCAAAGTTGCCCCAGCTGTTGCCTCTGGCTCCACCATGGTGCTGAAACCAGCTCAGCTGACCCCGCTGACTTCTCAGTACTTTGCCCAGGCCATGCTCGACGCTGGACTGCCAGCAGGTGTACTCAACGTCGTCTCGGGTTCTTCTGCCTCAGCGATCTCGGGCCCGCTGCTCAAAGATTCTCGCCTGCGCAAGCTGTCTTTCACCGGTTCCACCCCTGTTGGTGTCCGCCTGATGGAAGATGCCGCACAAAACGTGCTGCGCACCTCCATGGAACTGGGTGGTAACGCTCCACTGATCGTGTTTGAAGATGCCGACCTAGACAAAGCCGTCCAAGGCGCGATGGACGCCAAGCTGCGCAACATGGGAGAGGCCTGCACCGCAGCCAACCGCATCCTGGTCCACGAAGACATCGCCGAGGAATTCCAGAACAAATTCGCTGAAGCGATGCGCGCTCGCAAAGTGGGCCGCGGCACCGAAGCTGACGTTAACGTCGGTCCGATCATTGATGAAAAAGCACGCGAAGACGTTCACGGCCTGGTCACCGAAGCCGTCGAAGCCGGCGGCGAGATCGTCACCGGCGGTAAGAAAGTTGAAGGCGACGGATACTTCTACGAGCCAACCATTCTGGCGGTTCTGGAAGATTCCCCCATTCTGCAAGAAGAGATCTTTGGCCCGGTGGCCCCGGTCGTCAAATTCCAAGACGAAGCCCACGCCATCCGGCTGGCTAACGCTCAGCAGTATGGTCTAGCAGCCTACCTCTTCACCGAAAACCACAACCGTGCGATCCGGGTGGCCGACCAGATCGAATTCGGTCTGATTGGTTTCAACGCCGGCGTCATATCAAATGCCGCTGCACCATTTGGTGGCGTTAAACAGTCCGGCCTTGGTCGTGAAGGTGGTGCCGAAGGTATCGCCGAGTACACCACCGTGCAGTACATCGGTATGCCAAACCCTCACAGCCAGGCCTAAGCGCCTACGCTTCGTGCCGGCCGCCCCGTCGAGATATTCATCTTGGCGGGGCGGCCCCCGTTAAGCTAAGACCATGTCCACTTCTTCAGCACAACCACAGCCTCCACCGCAGTATCTTCCTGCTCCGAACCCTGAACATGACGGCGACGGTCGCGCGCGTTCGACAACCGATGAGTACACCGGTAAGAAGCGCAAGCTGATCTATCCACCCGCGCCACAGCCCTCACCGGTACCTGTAGTGGATAATCACGCTCACCTCGATTTCCGCGACGGGCAGGTCCATCCAACACCAACCGAGGTTATGGATGCGGCAGCAAGCGTCAACGTGGTGGGCGCAATTCAGGTGGCTACAGATCTCGAGTCCGCCCAGTTCACGATCGAGGCCATCGAACAAGAGTCCCGGTTGCGCGGCGCGCTTGCCATCCACCCCAATGACACCGTAGCGCTAGCCGAACAAGGGCAACTGGACCAGGCCATTGAAATGGTACGTCAGCTTGCGAAACACCCCCGCGTGGTGTGCATTGGCGAGACCGGACTGGACTACTACCGCACCGAAGGCCAAGCCAACTGGAACATCCAGCAGTACGCTTTCACACGACACATCGAAGTAGCCGTTGAGCTGGGCTTGGCATTACAGATCCACGATCGCGACGCCCACGACGACGTGATCGCCACCTTGTTGTCGATGGAGGAGCTACCGGAACATGTCGTGTTCCACTCCTACTCGGGTGACGAACACATGGCTGCAATCCTCAACGAACACGGCTGGTATGCCTCGTTCTCAGGTGTAGTGACCTTCAAAAATAATGACACTGCCCGCCGTGCTGCCCAAGTTTTACGACCCGAATTACTGCTGGTGGAGACCGATTCGCCATTTCTCACGCCTCACCCGCACCGTGGCCGTCCCAATGCGCCGTACCTGGTGCCGCACACGCTGTATCAACTGGCTGAAACCCGTGATCAAAGTATCGAAGATCTCGGAAATGTTATTTTCGAGAACACTCAACGGGTCTATGGAAAGTTTGGTGATGACTAGGATAAATAACCAGAGCATGTGTTGTCAGCGGATCTAATGATCAACAAACCTTCGTTATCGATTTGTAATCATTGTTATCTATCCGTTATAGTCATGGACTATGTCATCGGCGAGCTGGTGAAATCACCACGACGTCGGAACTACAACACCTTTGGATTTTCTTTATGTCAAGCATTTTCCGTGGCACCCTGACCAAAATCATTGCTCAGGTTGCAGCTCTAGTTCTGGTAGTAGGTGGCCTCGCGGCATTCGTCATCACGCAGGCCAACGCCGATAAAGGTGCCACTGCCAGTGCCGAAAACGTAGAACAGCCAACTGATCAGCCATTGAACATCGAGCGCGTCTCCTCAATCACTCCGTTGCGGATTGACCAAATCGCGCTGCCACAGGTTATCGAAATCTCTGTGGCTGACGAAACCAAAGAAGTCCTCACCACCGGTGGCACTGTACAGGATGTCCTGGACAACGCTGGCATCGAAGTGGGTGCCGACGACAAGGTTTCGCCAAAACTCGATCAGAGCATCAACGACAACACCGCCATCACCGTGACCGTGATTGAAAAGACCGAAGTCACCGAGGAAGAAGTTGTCGAATACGAAACCACTCGCAAAAACGACGACACCCTGGAAAAAGGTAAAACCAAAACCGAAACCGAAGGTGTCAACGGAACCGCGAGTGTAACCTACGAAGTCGTGACCGAAAACGGTGAAGAAGTCGAAAAGACTGAAATCAACCGTGAAGTCACCAAAGAACCAACCGATGCAGTGATCCTGCGCGGCACCAAGGAAAAAGAGCCTGAAGCTCCTGCC
>CAZAAP010000032.1:0-17963 GCA_964482935.1 uncultured Enteractinococcus sp. | reverse complement strand
CCAGCAGAAGGGTATTAACTCTGTCGCCCGGAAAGAGGAGCGTCTCGGTGCGGATAATCGCGTAAACCCCCACCTTAGTCAATAGACCGGCAAAGACCGCGGTCACGGGTGCCGGGGCGGTCGGATAGGAGTCTGGCAACCAGAACGACAACGGGAAGACCGCCGCTTTGATGCCGAAGCCAACCAGCAGCATCAGGTGTAGTAGCTGTTGCAAGTCCGGGTCAAGATCGCCGATTTTTATGGCCACATCTGCCATATTGACCGTGCCGGTTGCACCATAAATCATCGCGATGGCAACCAAAAAGACCACCGAAGAGACAACTGAGACAACCACGTAGGTAACGCCCGCACGGACACGCGGGCCGGTGCCCCCAATCGTCAACAGCACATAGGAGGCCGTCAAAAGGATCTCAAAGCCAACATAGAGGTTGAACAGATCGCCGGCAAGAAATGCATTCGACACCCCGGCGGTAAGGATCAAGAACGTGGGATGAAAAATCGAGACCGGTTGTTGAGGAGATTCGTCACTGCCCACGCCCTGAGCGGAGGAAAACAGTAACACGAGCATAACCACGATCGAAGAGACCACCAGCATAAGCGCTGAAAACCGGTCCACAACTAAGACAATGCCGATGGGCGCCTCCCAGCCGCCTAACAGGACGGCTTCGGCACCACCATGAATCCACACATCAACCAGTAGCCAGATCTCCAGCGCCAGGGTGATCGCCAGTGTGCTGAGCGTGACGGCGATCTGACTGACCGGTTTGCGCACCAGAGTGAAGGCAATCGCTGCGCCCAGGATGGGTAACAGGACCGAGAGAGGTGCCAGGTCAATTACGGATAAGCCACCCATCAGCGGTCACCTTCTTTCGGATCGTAAGAGGCCACGGTGGGGTTATCCGGTGTGGTGTATTCGTAGAAAATATTCGGATCCTCGTGATCTTCGAGGAATTCGGATGCCTCTTCGGCGATGACCGCGTCGTCTTCAGCGTCGTAAGTGGGCTGTTCTGCGACCTGGATGTCTTCAATGTCGACTTGGACTTCATCCCGACGGGCCAAAACCCAAGATCGGTAGATCAAGGCCAGAAGGAATGCTGTGACTGCGAAACTGATGACGATCGAGGTCAGTGTTAAGGCCTGCGGCAATGGGTCGAAGTATTCATCAGCGGCGATACCGTCACGAACAATCGGGGGCAGTCCAGCGGGACCCGCCATGATGACAATCAGGAGGTTCGCGGCGTTGGTGAACATCATCAGGCCGAACATAATGCGGGTCAGGGTGCGGTCCATCAGCAAATAGATTGCTGCCGCAAACATGACGCCCATCATGATGAGCAGGATGGCATCAATCGTCACGGTGGCCTCCTGAAGTGTGTGCGCTGACCCGTGCTGCGGCCATGCGTTGTTCGGCTTGGATCCGATCGCGTGTTTCAACTTCGTAGCGGCGGTCTACTTCAGAACCCAGTGACCGTAGCACGTCGATCACCAGGCCGATGACGACAAGGTATACCCCGATATCAAAAACCATGGCCGAGGCGAAGTGGACGTGACCAAATAACGGCAACAGGACTTCGACGTCATAGGCCTGGAAGACTTGACCACCGAAGAACAGCGGGACCACCCCGGCAATAGCAGCTATCGCCAAGCCGGATCCTAGGATAATGCCGGCTGGGATTTTGATGGCTTGTTCTAATTCGAAGCGGCCACCGGCAACGTAGCGAATAGCAAAGGCGATACCGGCCAGCAGCCCACCGGCAAATCCACCGCCGGGCAGGTTGTGTCCGGCAATGAGTAGATACACCGACACTAGAATGATCGCGTGGAAGATTAAGCGGGTGATGACTTCGAAAATAATCGATCTGCGTTCCGGTGCCATCGTTGCCCCGGCGACAATCCACGGTTCACGTTGGACGTTAAAGAAGCTGCGGAAGCTTTTCACTTCAGCTTCGTTCATCGGCAGGTCGGCGATTCGATACGCTCCGACGGTGCCAGCCGTGATTTCTGACAGGCTCTTGCGACGTTTCTCGCGCTCGGCGATGAACACCAATGAGGCCACCCCGGTGGCAACTGCCGCTAAGACGGTGATCTCGCCAAAAGTATCCCAAGCACGCATATCAACCAGAGTTACGTTGACGATGTTGGTGCCGCCACCTTCGTTATACGACAAGTCCGGCATGGCCAAGGAGATCGGGTCGGCTACCCGCGAGGCCATCACGGTGGCGGCGATCCACACCATTACGAGACCAAAACCGATGGCCAGTAGGGCTCGTGCCCACTGGTTATCGTGATTTTCTTGAACCTTAGGGATGTCTGGTGGCAAGACACGTAGCCCCAGGACCATCACGACCGTTAATACGGATTCGACAAGTACCTGAGTCATGGCGAGGTCCGGAGAACCTTGGAACGCAAACACGGCGGCAAGACTGTAGCCGGTAGTCGACACTAGGATCACGGCCCAGAAACGCCGTTTGGCACGGATAGCTGCAATAGCAGCGAAGATCATGACCACGGCTACGACAAAATACACTGGATGACCTGTGATCATCCAGTCGCCGGAAAATGCGGCGTTGGGAAGTGAGATCGTGGTGTCATCGGTATTGGTTGGGAAGAGCAGGATCGCGAGTGGGGCGATCACCGTAACCGCCAGGATAATGTAGAGATAGAAAGACAGATCACCGCGCTGGGTCCGACCTGTAATCCAGATTGCAAGATCGTCTAAGCGTGCCAGACCGTTGCGGTAGACACGAGACATGTCGATCCAGGTGGGGACTGCTGCTTGGACTTGGCTGACGTAGCCACGGATAGCAAAGAGTCCTAGCCCCGCCAGGATGATCAACACGGATAAGCCCAACACCAGATTCAATCCGTGCCAGAGCGCCAGCGGTTGGACATACTCGCCGTCAATCTGCTGGAAGGTTTGGCTATATCCGTATGGCAGCGCACCGACCCAGCCCGGGACCAGCGCTGCTACCAGCCCGGCCAAAGACAGCAGTGCAGCAGGGATGAGACCAAGTCGGCCGAAGCCCCGCAGCGCAGGGGTCTGTGGGAGTTCCTGTAGGTCCCCACCAGCGCGCACTTTCTTGGTGGCAAATGCGGCCCACATGAAGCGTGCCGTATAAGCCACGGTCAGGATCGAGCCCAGGAAGACGATCACTAATGGCGCCCAGCCCCAAGCCGCCCCCCAGAAGTTGGGTTCGCCGACCATAAACGCATCGGTTCGCCACAGCGCCCAATCCATGGAGGCTTGCATGACGGTTTCTTTGCCGATGAAGCCGAACAGTGGTGGCACCCCGGCCATGGAGAGCGAGGCGATCGCTGCGGTCCAGAAGAGGCCCGGGTGCGTCTTGCGTAGGCCAGATAGCTTGGTCAGGTCACGAGTACCGGTAATTTTATCGATTGCACCGACGACCATGAACAATGGTGCTTTGAACAGCGAGTGGGCAAGCAGCATGGTCAGGCCAGCAATGGCGCCACTTGCTGTGCCCAGACCATTGGCGATCATCAAGAAGCCCAGTTGGGACACGGTGCCATAGGCCAGGATGAGTTTGATATCGGTCTGGCGCAGGGCTCGCCAGCCGCCGACGAGCATCGTCCACATGCCCACACCCAGCACCATTACTTGCCAGATATTTTCGCTGGCAAATGCTGGCGCGAAGCGCGCGACCAGGTAGATACCTGCTTTCACCATTGCTGCGGCGTGAAGGTAAGCAGACACCGGAGTTGGGGCCGCCATGGCTGCCGGCAGCCAGAAGTGGAAGGGTACTTGAGCTGATTTGGTGATCGCCCCGAGCAAGAGCAAGGCGATGGCCCAGGTGATGTAGGCTCCGGCGAAATCTCCGGTCAAAAGTTGGGGACCTTGAGCGACGATGTCGGAGATGCGATAGGTACCTGCCGCGTGTCCGAACATGACCAGCCCGATCAGCATGCTTAGGCCACCCAAGGTGGTGACCATGAGCGCTGTCATGGCTGACCGACGCGCGAAAATGCGATGCGCCTGGTAACCGATCATGAGGAATGACAGGATCGAGGTGATTTCCCAAAAGACGTAGAGCACTAACAAATCATCGGTGGTGACCAGACCGAACATGGCCCCGGCGAACGCTAAGAATTGCGCTCCGAAAGTACCGAGTCGAGGCTCACGCGCCATGAAATATCGTGCACAGTAGACCAGAACTGCCGCACCCACGCCCAGTACGATAAGACCGAGAAATGCGCTGAGGGTATCAAGTCGAAATGAGAGTTGGATACCCAGCGCTGGAATCCACTCCCAGGATTGGACAAGTGAGGTGTCTTGGTGGTCTGCAGCAGCGCCCGACGCTAACAGTTCCTCGGATGCAAGAACTTTCGGCAATTGTGTCGCAAGCCAGATAAATCCGGCTGCGGGTATCGCTGCGAGTATGAGGAAGCCTGAACGTCCCGATTTATGAATAATCAGGGGTGCGATGAGCGCAACCACAAAAAGTGCGAGCAGCACAATCAGCACGGTTGCCTCCGTGAGGTCTAGGGGACGGTCACCTGCTTAACCTTACCTACTGGGTGGCGGCTTTGGCACAGAGCATTTTCGCTTCACGAACTCGACCTATCTCGCTTAAGTCTTGTTTCATCGGTTCTAGCTGGCTTTATCCCATGCAATTTGGATTCAGAGCATTAGAAAAGTCACCATTGTATTACTCTTGGTGAACGACAACGGCGTGTACATCGCAAAGAGATCATCATCGTCGCCACAGCGCCAGCTCTGCGCTGTGGCGTTGTGCTAACAATGCATCCAATGAAGCCCGAGTTCGGTCACGGCACTTACGAACTTCCTATGTGCTGCCGCGTGACTTCAGTTTCCGTTTTCAGCGCAACGACGCGTTGAGCCGCATTCTGCGCGGACTATTAGACCGGGTTCTGTCAGTTCGAGGGCCTGGCAGAACGACTAGCGTTCGATGACCGATCGATGGAAGTTCAGGTGCGATCGAGAGGCTGTCGGACCCCGCTGATCCTGGTAACGGTTCAAGTTGGGTCCCGTCCCGTATGGATGTTCCGAAGGGGAAGTCAGGGCAAAGAATGCCATCTGACCGATCTTGGAACCTGGCCACAATTTAATTGGCAAAGTCGACATGTTGGATAGTTCCAATGTGATGTGCCCGGAGAATCCGGGGTCGATGAAACCCGCCGTGGAGTGAGTCAACAAACCGAGCCGACCCAGCGAGGATTTCCCTTCGAGGCGGGCCGCGACGTCGTGACCTAGTGTGACTTTTTCGTAGGTGGACCCGAGGACAAATTCGCCAGGATGCAGAATAAATGCCTGGTCGGGGTCTACCTCGACCATGCGCGTTAGATTCGCTTGCTCTTCGGCCGGATCGATAAAAGCGTAGTTGTGGTTATCGAATAGCCGAAAGTACCGGTCAAGTCGCACGTCAACGCTGGCCGGTTGCACCATTGAAGTATCCAGCGGGTCCAAATAGATCCGCCCAGATTCTAGGGACTTTTTGATATCACGATCCGATAAAAGCACAGCTTAACGGTATCGTACGATTCAGCAGAGCGGGCCTTTATGGCAGGAGCGCGCCATGTGCGGGTGTTCGTTTAGAAGATCAAGGCTGATTCCGGTGGTAGTTCAACTTTAGTGTTGAGATTCGGTGAAATCTCAAGATAGGAGGGTTTGCCATCATCAATGAAGAGCATCACGATGCCGTCGGAGATAAATGCCTCAAGAATGATCGGTTGTTGGCTAGAGGGCACCCTTCGCCCATCCACGAGCAGCTCGAACGAGGGGCACTTGCCGCAATCGCACAACTTCCCGACCGAAAGTCGATCGATCATCTTGTGCAAATCGTGACGCCACTTGCGCCAGGCGACGGTCCCTCTTAAACGATCAGGGTCGGCTGCCTTGGCACTGGTAATCATGGCGCTAATCAATGTCCGTTCTGCATTTGTTAGTGACCGTGCCATGACCGCTCCTTTTCCTTCCGGCACCAGCACTTTCGCTTAATCGTCGCGCCGCAGAGCCGCTAGCATTTCCTGACCAAGATCAGTCGGCGCGTTCTGGCCCTCTTTCGTGCCAATAATTTTTGGCCGCAGCACGTGAACGTCAACCACTTCGGGATCATATTCTCGCTGGATCTGGCGCGCCAGACTGTCGACTGCCATTTTTGCGGTTGCATAGGCTCCGCCGTTGACAAATCGTTTCTCAACCGCAGTCGCTGAGGTCAACACGACCTTGCCTCCGCCGTGTATCTTCCAGTGCGGCAAAACGCGTGAGAGTACTTTAGTTGTGGGGTAGACGTTCTTATCCATCATGTTGTGAAGAACTTCAGTGAATCCGTCTGCTCCAATGCCACTGTCTGATTCGAACCCGCCGTTTAAAAACAACGCTCCGCGCAGGGTGTCTGAATGTTGAAGCGCTGTCGTCACGAGCGAATCGACGAAGGCTGTGTCATCGAGCGAGCCGACTTCGACGTTGATCCTGGCATTTTCGAAGGGCGGACCTGAAAGGGGTCGGCGAGAAAACACCACGAGATGATATCCGGCGTCAGCCAGCATCGGTAATACTTGGGTCCCTAGGTTTCCTGTTCCACCCAGGATGATGAGCGACTCTGTACTCGACATATCACGCCTCCCTGCTCATGTAGCGTGGCTCACTCTAAGAATAACAAGCCCCCGGCGTCGAAGCTCGACACCAGGGGCTGAAGTAGACAGTTATTTTTGGTTTGGGGCTTTCGTGACGGAACGCTATTTACTAACCGTCAAGCTCGCGCAGAACATTTCATTCTTTTGTTCGCGCGCTTTCGAATAGATATAGCCAATGACGCCGAGTACGGCGAGCTGCGCAAGGATGAGACTAATAGTAAATGCGTACATTTGAGCGATCGATGTTATGACGACCAACGCAGACAGGACGGCGACGACAGCACCCAGCGCACCGATCATCGAATTTTTATTCTGGTGACTAATCAAAGCTGCTCCCTCCCGAGTTCTTTCGTTCGAGCATTCAAACTCATCTTTTGAATTACTCATAATATAGCGCTCTCTGACCTTGAGTTCTAGGCAATCCGAGCTTGCCGAATTAGCGAACACGCAATGTGCCCTAATTGGTTACCAGTGGCTAAACTCGGGCTCAAACATGCGATTCTTGACCTAAGAATTACGCAACGGGTGGCCTTCGTCGGGAACCCCCGACCTTTGCAGCTAGCAAAGTGAGCACGCTTACACGAAATTGATACGCACGTTTTCTCTAGGAGCGAAGTGAGGTAGGTTATTTATCTGACTGCGCGAGCGCTGCGCCTAACAGCACGGTGACAAGCAACGCAAGCCCCACCGCCACTAATGTGACCATCAGGAGCTCCAGTGCAGCAAACATTGCAATGCCAGCGCCGAGAATAGCTAGAATTCCAGACAGCCACCAGATTCTGGTTCGTCTGCGTTGTGGTTCGGCCATTAGTTCCTTACCTCGGGGCACTTCCGGATCGTATCGGATGTAGTTTAGTGCAGGTGCATCTTCGAAACGAACACGGTTGGATGCCACGAGTTAACGAAAGGTACCAGTGACACAAGTTCTGTCCGGCTTCTTTATTATCTGGCTGATCATCCTGGTCGGATACGGAGTTGGCAGAACCGGTGTGCTTGGCCAGCACGCGCAACCGGTCTTATCTCGCGTTGCGTTCTTTGTTGCTTCCCCCGCCTTATTGTTCAATACCCTCTCGAATAGTGACGTCTTTGTGGTCCTCGGACCCCAGTTGTGGGTAGCGACGCTATCTGCCGGGGTGGCTGCGATGGTGTATCTGGTGGTGGCTCGTTTCGTCCTCGCACCACGCAGCGGTTCCGAGCGGATGATCGCTGCTCTGTCGGCTTCTTTGATGAATTCCGCAAACCTTGGGATCCCGATTGCAGCTTATGTCCTGGGTGATGCTAGCTATTCGGCCCCGGTCATTCTGTTCCAGTTGGCGATCTACACCCCGATCTATGTGTTTGTGCTGGACACCCAGACCCTCAACGAATCGCGGGAGGACACCTCAAAAACTAAGGTCGTGCGCGCCGGGTTCTGGCGCAGCCTGGGACGAATCGTCGCGACCGTGGTTCGAAACCCGTTGATCATTGGGTCAGCGTTTGGGCTGGTCTTTTCTGTGACGGGTTGGCAATTGTGGGAGCCATTAGACGAATCCATTAGTCTCATTGCCGGTGCTGCGATTCCAGCCATGCTCATGGCCTTTGGCATTTCACTGGTGGGTTCCAGGCCATTAGATAAACAACACGGACGTCGGCGCGATACGGTCTTAGCGTCGGCAATCAAACTGATCATCCATCCACTTGCCGCCTGGCTGTTGGCTCAGTTCGTGTTCCAGCTAGATCCGCATGGAGTGCTCGTGGCCACGGTGTTAGCATCTTTGCCGACGGCGCAAAACGTGTTTGTCTCTGCATCTCGCTACGACACCGGCCTCATTGTGGCTCGAGACACTGTGTTTGTCACGACAATTCTTGCGATACCGGCGATGATCGCCGTCGCTGGTCTGTTAGCGTAGTGCATTATTCATCATGTCGAAGGAAATTACGGTGCCCAAAACTTCCAGACCACGGCCTGTCATGACACGGCCGGGCTTTTGGGGAATCGTCATCGGCGCGTTATTGCTCCTGGCGATCGCCGTCGTGACGCTACTCAACACCCTGGTGTATAACGCCGAAGCTGCGGTCGAAGACTATGTTGCCGCCTTGCGGGCCGGGGATGGTGCCACCGCGATGGCACTGTCGCAGGGGTATCTGCCAGAGGATGCGCCTGAAACGATCTCCACGGCGCTGTTGGATGGCGAGGGGTTAGCCGCTTCTGCTGCGATGTTAGAAGACGCCGAGATCGTGGCCGCTGAGGCCGAGGTGCCCGAGAGCTACCAGGAGGACGACATAACTCAGCGCGTCGTTGAGATTCGCTATCAGGATGCCCAAGCCGAATCCCGCTCGACGGCGGTCGTGGTGGATAAGGTGGGCACGTCATGGTTGTTCTTCAACGAGTGGCAATTACACCCGTTGCCGTTACAACAGGTGGAATTAGCGCCGATGCAGATGCCCGATCATGCCAAAGCCGATGAACCGGTCGCTCACGTGCAAGATCAACCCACTCCCCTACTGGGGTCGAATGGTTCGCCAGCGAGTTTGGCGGTCTTTGCGCCGGCGTCGATAGAACTCGAATATAACGGCACGTATCTGGAAGTACCCGAACCAGTACACTTTACGGTCCACGATGTGTTGGCGGCCGGGGCGCGCATGGATTTTGAATTCGACGTGGAACTCACCCAGGCCGTAGATGATGCGATCACTGAAGAGGTCCAAGAGCAGTTGCAACGCTGCACGCAACAGCAGGTGTTGAAACCGGCCGGGTGCCCATTTGGTTATGAAACGACCAACCGGATTGTGCCAGATTCGGTATCTTGGTCGATCGATGTGCCGGATGTGAAGTACGCGTGGGAGGATGCCGAGCCAACCATTAATTGGATTATGGCCACCGCGGTACTCAACGCGCAGGAAATCGACATTGGCTCAGGCCATCAGTCGGAAGTTCGGCACGAAGAAGTATTTGAGATGTCCGCTCAGTTAGAACTGACCCCCGAGAATCTTCGGGTGCGCCCAGACTGGCAGTAGCTAGACTGCACCGTGCAGGTTGACCTGTTCGACCCAGGTGCTCAGGGCTGTTTCATCGAGTTCATCGGTGCGGAAGTATGCGGTGTCACGCGGTCGGAAAGCGTCCATTGCAATCTGCTGGGCATTCGTGAGCCCCGAGGCGGTCCCCAGACCCACAATGAACAGTGATTTTTCGTCCAGTTCAGCGTACTGGGCTGCTAAGAAATTCCGTGCCGCGCGGTTGTAGCTTGCGTCATTGGCTTCGGCCACCACGATGACGGCGTTGACATTGTCCACGTAGCGGGCAGCACGCGCCAGATCCTCTACGGCAAGCGTGACCCCGCGCCGATCTTTGAGCAGGGTCGCAAGTCGGTCGACAAAGTGTTGTGTTTCTGGTTCAGGGCTGTGTGCGATGAGGGTTGCCATGAAACAACAAATCCGTTCGGGTAGACGACACGTTGTTGTGCCTAGTCTAGCCCGAACGGATGGTGGTGTTGAGTCTGGAATTTAGTGAATGCCGCGCAAATCTAGATCCAGGGTCTCGTGCGCCCCGTCAGCAGCGTCGGCATGGATGGTCACAGGAATGCCCCAGTCCTGTTGATACAGGTGGCACGCGGCGGAGTCCGGGATCGGTTGGCCTGGTTCGCCGTCACAGGCAGCCGCACGAGCGGTGACGTGTAAGACGCCCTCGGTCACCTCGGGGTTGAGTTTCAACTGCCGGGTCAGCCCGGTTTCGCGACCTTCGCCTGCCAGCAACAGGTTTTCTGGGGTCGACGAGATGGTCAACTGGGTGGGATCCCCCCAGCGATCGTCGAGTTTTTGGCCCTTGGGCGCGGTGAAGGAGATGTGGATCGGGACCTCACCGGCCACGAGTTTTGTGGGTGGGCGCTGCACCTGCATGGCGCCTTCGTCCACGTGCAAGAATTTCTCGGGGACTGAGATACGCACGAGCTGGTGGGCGTTGGTTTCGACGACGACGATCGACACGGCGTTGCCCTCGGTGTCAGTCTCGACCAGGATGTCGGAGGGTTCTTGCAGATCGCGGGCCACGGTGGTGACTTCGGCGGGTTTCGTCGTGCCATCCGGGTTCAGGGTTTGCGGTGCCCAGCGACGGATCGCGTGGTTGTAGGTATCGGCAATCAGCACCGAACCATCCGGTAGGTTCGTGACTCCCAGCGGGTGCTGTAACCGGGCGTCTTCGGGCTTGCCATCGCGGAAACCGAAATCAAATAGCCCGGTGCCGACGACGGTACCGACTTCGGGTTTGCCCGAATCGGTTTTGGTCGACGGGAGGATATAGCGCACCGCAGAGGTTTCGGAATCGGCGACCCACAGGGTGCCGTCGGTGTCGATCGATAAGCCAGACGACTGCGCGAGCCAGGCCTCATCGGCGGGCCCGTCTAAGAGGCCCTCGAGCGCGGTGCCGGCATAAATCGCCAGGTCTTGGCTCACGGGGTTATAGGAGAACAGCTGGTGGGTCCCGGCCATCGCAATGATCGCGGCACCTTCGGCCTCCGAGTATTGCACATCCCACGGAGTCGACAGGGAAGTTTCCAGGGCTCCGGCAGTAAATGGTGCTAGATCGACGGTTCCGGCGTCGTCGGCGTTAGCCTCGGCTTGGACGCGCTCCGAGTCAATCAGGCGTTGCACACCATTGCCCGCAACGGTTGAGACCTCACCGGTGGTCAGGTTCACCGCACGCAGTCGATGATTGACCGCATCGGCGATCAACACGTCGTAACCCACCTGGGCGGCAAGGTCTTCGGGAAGCAACGCCAGGCCGTGTGGTTCGTTGAACAGTGCGATCTCGCGACCGCCGTCAGCATAGCCGCGCACCGAGATGAGTTCCGGATCGGCCTGAGCGGCATCGGCGGGCACCGGTTCTCCGGTGCCATTACCGCCAATGGTCTGCAGGACGGTTTCCAGGTCGTCAGCGACTTCGACTAGGCGGTGGTGGCCGGTATCAGCCACCAGGAAGGAACCCTTCTGGGTACCGCGAGCGCCCAGTGCGATGGCTTTGGCTGGGAACTTCAGATCGCGGGCTACCGGTTCGGGCGCCACGTACGGTCCTTCGCCGCGGTGCAGGGTGCCCTTGGCGTCGTGTTCTTCAATGAGCTGGTCGACCAGCGAGTACAGTCCGGACACGTGACCTTCGCCGGTCAGGTGCGCCACCACGTAGCCTTCTGGGTCCACGACCACCAGGGTCGGCCAGGCGCGCGCAGTGTAGGCCTGCCAGGTAATCAGTTCCGGGTCGTTCAGGACCGGGTGGGCGATATCGTAGCGTTCGATCGCTGCGGCCACCGCCGAGGTTTCGGCTTCGTAATCAAATTTCGGCGAATGCACACCGACGGTCACGAGCACATCAGAATATTTTGCTTCCAGCGGCCGCAGCTCATCGAGCACGTGCAAGCAGTTCACACAGCAAAACGCCCAGAAGTCCAGGATCACGATCTTGCCGCGAAGGTCTTTGAGGCTTAAGTCTTGATCGCCAATGTTGAACCAGGTTTCGCCAACGAGTTCAGAGGCGCGGATACGAGGGGTCGAGGGTGCCGAAGTCATGCCTAGTATTCTCCCCTATCCACCGCGCGGTGCAACCCATTGCGTCATACGAAGTAGTCAGTTTTCACGGTGGGCAAATCGCCACATTGACCCAATGCGCAGGATCGGCCTTGTCGGGTGTTAAGATATTTTCTAGACCAACGACGACGGCGCACCTGGCCGGTCGGGTTGTGCGGGTGTAGCTCAATGGTAGAGCGCTTGCTTCCCAAGCAAGATACGCGGGTTCGATTCCCGTCACCCGCTCTGTTCGTCTAGGCACCAGCGCCGGAATTCTGATTCTTCAAAGATCCGCTGTGGCGCGAAAGAAAAGAAGAGCACCACCCCCGGATAGTCATTGAGTTGTCTGCGCAGCATCGCTATCCCGTTATCGTCGAGCGCGGCGTCAAGATTATCGAGCACCAATAACGGCGGCGTGCCGAGCATGGCCCGAGCCAGTTTCAACTTGGCCACGTCCGAGCGAGACCATGGTTCGCCGTCATTTTTCAGTTTCGTACCCAGACCCTTGTGCTCCACATAGACCAGTGAACTCAGCCCCACCCGGTGCAGCATACCTTCGACCTCCTCGACAGGAGCCTTCGGCAAACGATAGGAAACCAGGCGTTGAACCGAGCCGCGCTGCAAGGGGACGTGTGCCGAAGCGGCGCCAACGAGCTCACGCCGCACCGCTGGTGGTGCAGCGTCATATTCAATACCGTCAATCAGCACGACGGGTCGGTCGTGCTCCTCAACTGCCAGCGGGTTCGTGCCGTGGAGCAACAGGGTTTTGAGCACCGAGTGGATCTTGTCAGTGTCGGCTGAATCCAGCAGGATTCGATCTCCGGGTTTTGCCTGGAGGACTGGGATGCGGCGGGTGCGGTCCACAGTGAGGTTGTCGATGACTACGCCACGATGAAGCTTCCGATGAGTGTGCTCTTCGGGTGCGTCTGATTCGGACTGGGCATGTTCGGATTTCCACGAACGTTCACGGGCTCGAACAGCACGTCGGACTGCTTGGGCCGAGTTCAAGATCGGAGCAAGGATGCGCCGGGCGGCCCGAAAATTCTGTCGATATTCAACGACTCTGCCCAGATCACTCATGGGTGTGGCCATGACACCCAGCAGCGTCATGATCGAAGCGACACTGGCGACGTCAATGACGCCCAGCACAGCCAGGTAGACCACACCTGCGGTACACAGGCTGGCCGCGGTCACGGTCAAAGCGCGAATGAATCCGGTGATGCGAGCGCGTTGCACTGCAGCGCCGACAACTTTGGAAGAGTCCCGGTCCAAGGCATTGAGCTCGCGGCGCACGGCACCGGCTACCTGCACGGACTCACCGGCCTGGACGGTATCGGCAATTCGGGCGGACATGCGTCCCCGGTAGCGGCGCACGGTGCGGGCGCGTTCGCGCGCGATACGTGCCAGAAAAGGCATCAGTGCACCGGTCAGTGCCAGCGGGATGGCAACGGTGACCGCGATTGGCCAGTTGGTCACCGCCAGGCCAAGCAGAATGACGACGATGAGCGGCAGCGCGGTGAGCATGGGGACGATCCCCTGTGCTATCCAATTGCGTACCGCGGTGAGGTCGTTCGAGGCCCGGGTGACCACGACACCCAGCGAGCGGTTACCGATATTGTGCAGAGCAGCTGCCACGAGTCGTCGTCGTTGTTCATAGACATAGTCTTGGCCGAGGTCTTCGGCAACAATGCGTTCGACCCATCGGGCCACACCGATGCCCAGCACGGCTCCGGCCAGTCCCGCCATGGTGCCCCAAGGCGGGGTGAGATCTTGCACAGCGGGGTCGGTGGTCGACAACCCCGAAAGCAAGCCATCGACAGTCAGGGCCATAACCAAGGCAAGAATGGCTTGGATCATGCCTAAAACGACCAGGGCTACGAGCAAGTAGCGGCGTCGTCCGCGCCAGACTTTGGGCATGCGTTCGGATTGCCGCTGGGCTTTGGCAGGTTGTGTCATGGGCGCACCAGTAATGCCGCGGCCTCCTCAGGGTGGGTGAGGTCAAAGGTCTGAATGACGGGTACATGCCCCATAACCTGGCGGGCTTCGATCGTGGCGAGCGGCGAGGCGGTCATCACACCAGATGCCACGGCAACTCGGAGGCCGGCGGCCTGGAGTTCTTGAACTCCAGCGCGGGCACCCAGCGCATCGGTTGCGGCAAAGACGACCTGGTCGATCGTTTGTTGGAAGAGGTCGTCGCGCAGCAGCTGGGCGGTTTCCTCCTGATAGATGCCATCAGCAATCTCCACGACGACGACGTCGGTTTCAGCATCCGAGAGTTCCGCAACCAGCCCAAGCGTCAGCGCTTTGATGTCGGTCATGCTGAGTTTGAACGTGGTCGGGTAACCAAAGTCCGTGAAGTCCAGCACGCGGGCTGCACCGGCGTCGTGATAAATCATCGGATCGTTGCCAGCCCCGGTACCGGTAATTTTGCCGGCGGTCACACGCCGTCCGGACTGGGTCAGTCCGTTGATCAAACAAGCCATGGTGGTGGATTTTCCAGAGTTCATGGCGGTACCTAGCACGGCAATAACCTCGGGCCGGTGCTCGTCAGCGTCAGCCGGTGAGGAGGTATCCAACTGCTGTGGAACGATCAACGGCGCGAAGTCAGCGATATTGACGACGCCGTGTCGATCAGCCAACAGGCCCAGGGGTTCGATGGTGGTGGGGTCATCCATTCTTTCGTGCGCCATCGTCACCATCCCGGCGATCCCACCGGCTGCCACCAGGTGGCATGGCTCTAACGAGTCCGGCACGTGTGCCAAGAACTGGTCGGCAGCGTACCGGTTGCCGTAGGCCAACATGATCAACGAGCCCTCAAATAGAATGGCTTTGCGTGATTCTGGGGTCTCGACCCGTTTGTGGTTCAAGATCTCTGTGACCCGGGCGATCACGACATCGCCGCTGCGAGGAACTAGCGAGTCTCCCGACAGCAGATAAAAATCAGTAGGACGTTCTGCAAGTGCTGTACCCACGAATCGTGTGGTGTATGAAGCTTGGACTCGGGCCGGAACCTCGGTGCGGGTGACGACCGGTGGCATGGGATCAGTCATCGGGTTGAGCGCTGAATTGTTCGAAGTCATCTGGGTGGTATCAGGGCTGAGAAATACACTGGTCATGGTGGAGACCTTTCATCCGTTGGGGCGAGGTAACCTCAGTTCAACAAGTCTTGATGAGCAGTAGATGACGGTTTCATGAGAGCCCTCTCATAAAAAATGGGCGTACCGCATGCTGCTGCGGTTATGGTGCATAAACATCGCAGAAAAGTTCACATAAAATTCACCGGAATGACCCCAATATCCCAGCTGGTTTTAGGACAGCTGCGGGCCTACCGGGAAGTAGGGTAGATACGATACCCCAGAGGTGTTGTACGTGAATTTGATGCCCATAATGTAGCGGATGCCCACGTGCATGCCCCAGGCGGCCACCGAAAATCCTTGCCCACAGCGCCGGTGGAACAAAGCTGCGGGCGCACCGAGTTCGATCACCAGCGTTGCAAGCCCGGCCAGTGTAAAAAATCCGCGGGCGTTATAGAGCTGCCCGGCAGCTTCGGGGGCTTTGGTGCCAAAGACTTCTTTGCGCACCGCATCCGCGGCGATCTGGTCGCGCAGCGCGTCTCCTTTCGCCCAGGACCACCCCTGCGGGCTGCGGACCTTGGCCACCCCTGAAATGAAGTACACCGCGCACGTGGCAATATTCATCGCGGTGGGGATCCCGCCGTAGGCCCGGTCGTAGCACTGGGGTGTGAGGGACTTTTCTTTAACGAAAGCATCAACGGACAGTGCATCGGCGCTGCGGCTGACCCCTAGCACCATCTGGTGCATCAGGGCCATGTTGTCGTTGTGAAAGATCATGCCCCACGAGTTACGGTAGCTCAATGTCCACAGTTGCAGCGCCGCATTGACCGGACCGGTAACCCGGTGGGCGATCCCTAGCGTGGCCAACACATTCGTCACTTGCGCTGCATCAAATAGCGCATTGGCCACTCTTGGCGGTAGCGGACGGCGGAGCACGCGCGCCGGACCGACCGGGTGAAAGCTCGAAGCGTCTTGGTCGTGCAGTTTACGAAACATCGCACGACGTCGCAGGTTATTCCAGAGCATGAAGGCGCCGGTACTCAGACGCAATACTGCCGGCCGGACCGGTTGAGCTGCCGGACGCAGCGTCGTGACCACACGGTGCAGGAGATTTTGGGAGGTCATGCGATCTTCTCCTCAAGCAGTTCAGCGGTCCCGCCGACCTCACATTGAGCGTGGAGGCTTTCCCGGATGGGTAGTTTAGATGGGGCGTTGGTGGAGAAATAGTCATCGAAGCTAAACCGGCTGCGGACTACCAGTACCCGGATGACGTCGACTTCGTTTCGTCGGGGTGATTTTGCAACCGAGTTGGCATAGCGCTGCGCGATCTTTGCGGCGTCACCGCGCCGTACTCCGCGGGCGATTTGTTTGCGAACTTGGTTCAAGCCGCCGGTGCCGTAGTGGCGATAGTGCAGCGGGATGCGTTGCCAGTCAGAAGTAATGCCCACCACGTGTGGCACGGTGACCCGCCCTTTGCGGTCGGCCGAGAACATGGGGTAGGTCGAGATAGGAAACGAGTCGTGCTCGATCTTGTTGCGCTTGACCTCTTTCGGGGTGCCGACATAGTGCCGGAGCGGAGCAAATAGCACCCCTGCAAACGCGGTGTAGCCTGCCAGCGCCCACAGATCGCGGTTTGTGACAGGTGCTTGGGACTTGGTGTATTTGAGGCGAGATAGCAGATGTGCCAGTGAACAAGACATTTTTGTTCCATACTCCTTGAAATGTCATCTCGGGCAATCACAAGTAGCCGCGCGTGCCACCCATGTACTGGGTACGCCTGGACTCCGGCACCCGCGGCGTTACTGTGTCCATAGTTCTCCACGCAGATGAGAAGAAGATGAACTGCGGATGAGAAGGCGATGAGAACCTCTAGAGGTGGTGCAGGTGGTGCCAATAGGTGCCCCAGCCGCCAGCTGCGGTCGCCTCTTTACCCGCCTCAACAATGAGTCCGTGGAATCGCTGTTGTTCGGCTGTTGTAAAGTCCGCGGCCCGCATCATGGGATTCAAAGCTCGGCGCGCTGGTTCGTAGCCGTTGGGTGTGGCGTAACCGGCTGCCGTTAGGAGCCGTCGAGCATAGGTATCCCAGATAAACACTGGACGGTTATACACGTAGAGCATCAGCACGTCGGCGGTTTCCGGACCGATGCCGCGCACCGCCATCAGGTTTGTGCGCAACTGGTCGGTAGACAAGTCTGCGGCGGTTTCGTAATTCGCTAAATACCAGGTGGTGTAGTTCTTCAGGTAGATGGCTTTGGCGTTCATGAACCCGGCTGGTCTGATGAGTTCCTTGAGGCCGTCGGTGTCCACAGCCGCGATACCCGTGGGCGTCAACAGACGGTTGGTACGTAACGCTTCAATGGCTTGTTCAACATTTTTCCACGCCGTGTTCTGGGTCAGAATCGCCCCGACGCCGATTTCAAAGTGGGTATCGGCGGGCCACCAGACCCCTGGGTCGACCATACGATCGAGCAGCTCATATAGCTCGCGGAAGAGCATAGGGTGCTTAGCCAACGGTTTTTGCAAACACCTCATCGCGGTGGGTCAGTAACAGCGAGGAAAACGTGACCGTCTGGGGATAAACATCCACGATGGTTGCCCACCCGTCGGCCATGCCCCGTAGAACATCCCCTGGCGCGAAGAGATCGAAGTTATACGACGCCGCACCCGATACCCACACGGGGATGTGCCCGAGTGTGCCCGAAACTTGGTAGTGGTAATGCCCCGACAAAATCGCCCGCACAT
>CAZAAP010000031.1:0-18206 GCA_964482935.1 uncultured Enteractinococcus sp. | reverse complement strand
GGGACTCTGAGCGAGCTAAACCCACTTCTGCCCCGAGGCCTTTGCCACGTCGATCCTTCGGGATGCCACGTGCTTGTTCTTGATCAACCCTGAGTTGCTCTAAGACTGCGGCCTCTCGAGCTTGTGCCGCTTCGCATGCGGCCTTGAGCCGTTCCAATGCTTGAATTCGATCGATCGCCTCAGTCTGAAGAGCGGCGGGATCCAGCTCAGCTAAACCATCACGGATGGCCGTGAGGTCTACTACCGCTGAGGCTGGAGATATCGTCATACCCCAACATTAGCTAGCCGCACGGACACGATAAGCGCCCAGGCACTAGCATGTGGAAGACCCAGTCGGACAACGACCTATCCACATTTTGTACGACACGATAACCACGGTCAGTACTTATGGGGTCGCAACCTTCAGTTCGTTACTCTGTTGGTTCAGCAGGTACAACCGGTTCAACAGGTTCAATCGGTTCTTCCTGAAGCGGTGCCTGTTCTGGTTGCTCTTGAGGTGCCTCTTGTGGCATGTCTTGTTCGTTCGGGAACTGAGGTTCCTCGTCGGGTAGTGGTTCTTCCTCGATCTCTGCCGGTACTTCAGGCAGTTGTTCAACCTCAGGGTTGTCTTCTTGCTCAGGTGTCCACTGCGGATCTTCCCTCGCTGGATCGGTCACGCCCGTCAACGACGTGCCGGAGCTCGAAGGGCTAGTACCACCCGTGTAGGACGAGACCGGTCGACCTGTCGCGAGTTCGAAAACCAGCACAATCGCCATCGTCAAAGCAAAGAGCCCAGCCACCCACCACGCCACGCGCTTCCAGGGCATGTCGCGCAGCACCTCTTTGAGCTTCGGTTTGGGTGCTTCTAGGCGTGTGGCACCCATAGCTGCCGTTGAGTTTTCCGGATTTGCTGCGGTCGGGTCTTTTTCAGCTGAAATTGACGTCGCGTCTTTTTGCGCTGAAATCGGCGCCGTGTCGTTCGGCTGGCCATTTTTGGGCCGTTTTGGATAGCGACGCGTGCGGATGGCGTTCTCGGCGGTCTTTTCGATATTGGATTTCGCACGTTGCAGATAGTAGGCGTAGACGCTACCGCCCACACCGATGATCAGCGTGCCGAGCCCGGCTCCGATGACTGTCCCGGACGCGCCGAGGGTCGATAAGAGAACAGCTGACGTGACAGACCCGAGGGCGGAACCCGTCGCCCCGAACCAGTTAATTTCTGGACCCTTCGTTTCACTCATTGTTCCTCATTATGTGGGGTGAGCTCAGGTGGGTCAAGCCGGCTTGCCGCGCGCGAACACCGCGCCTAATGAGTCCATTATGAATACGCAGGTTAGCGTATCGGCGGCAGAATCTTTTGTGCGACGAGTTGATCAAAGAGCCCGAGCAACCGGGTCTCCGTGTCGAGTGCATCGGCAAAGCCAGCCTGACGCACTTTTACGGTGGAAGTGATGTTGTCGTATTCGTGATGGAATAAGAAATCTCCCACGCCCCAGCCCACGAGCTGTTCATATGGCGTTGGCTGCAGCCCATGACGTTCGACAAGCCGCTGCCACACATCAGCTAACGCGGGCATGGTTTGGCTGAGTGACATTTGCTGCGGGGGAGCATAATCCATCCCGAAGTGCTGGGCGAACCGTGGCCACAATTGCGACCAGCGGAATTGGTCCCCGTTGGTCACATTGAATACTTGGCCGGCAGCTGTATCAGCGTGCCCTGACCACACGGTTGCTCGCGCTAAGAGTTCAGCATCCGTGGTTTGATACAACACGTCATATGCTGCTCGAGTACCTGGAAAACGCAATGGTAAGCCGAGTTCTTTACTGATGGCGGCGTATACCCCGATGACCAACAACAGGTTCATCGGGTTGCCGGTTGAATATCCGGTCACGCCTTCGGGTCGCAAGATGGTGAAATCAAACCCGTGTTCGCGTGCTCGTTGCCGCAGGAGATCTTCCTGCGTGTAGTAAAAATGGGGTCCGATCAACCGCGGGTCGGATTCTTTCGCCGGGGTATTGAAGAACCCTAGGTGATGGCCGTAGGCTTTGCCGCCCTGATATATGGTGACGTGGCGCAGGGGAGCGCCCGCCCGACGCAGTACTTGCAGTGTGTTTTCCAACAGCGTGTCATTCACGCTGATGAGTTCGGCGTCCGTGTCACGTTCAATGTAGGCCCCGAAGACCAAGTGGGTCACTTCGCTCAGTTTCGCAGTAGTCGCCAACAATTCGACGTCGCCCGCATCGAGCAGATCGGCACGGTGATGGGTCCAGGCCGCATCTGGAAGATCACGACGACTGATGCCGTGCACGTTCCAGCCTAGCTGGTGGTACAGCGCGGCGGCATAGCTGCCCAACAGTCCGCCGTCGCCGGCGACCAGTACGGTTCCGGTGTCTGTGGGCATTGGTGTGAGATCTAAACCTGTGGTTGGAGACATGATGGTGCAAACTTCTTTCTCCACATCACAGGGGCAGCTACCTTCTGGCAGCTGCCCCTGTGATGTGGTGATTCGTGAAGCGGAAAGCTTAGGCGAATGATTTGGATGCGGCGTCGAGTTTCTGCACTTCGTTATTGGTCAGGTGCAGATCAACGGCAGCGGTCAGGGCTGGTAACTGATCTGGCGTTGAAGCGGACGCAACCGGAGCCGTAACGCCCTTGGCGAGCAACCAGGCCAGCGAAACGGTGGCTGGTTCAACACCGCGAGCCTCGGCAATGCCAACGACGGCGTCCACAACTTTGAGTGCGTCGTCGGTGATGAGATCTTCGGCGAAGCCTTGACGAGCCTTGCCCTGGATGTCGTCTTTGGAACGGTATTTCCCGGTCAGCACACCGGATGCCAGGGCAAAGTATGGGAAGACGGCGACGTCGAAGGCATCAACGACTGGTTTATAACCGTCTTCGAAGTCTTTACGGTGCAGCAGGTTGTACTGCGGCTGGATTGCGACCGGCAGGGTGAGGTTTTCGGCGTGCGCGGTTTCGAAGAATTCGCGCATGCGCTCAGGGGAGTAGTTTGATAGGGCAAGGTGTTTGACCTTGCCGGATTCCACGAGACTGTGAGCGTGTTTGACCTGGTCGATGATGGCCACATTTTCGTCGTCGTAGTGGGCGTAGTACATATCGACGTAATCGGTTTGCAGACGCTTGAGTGATTCGTCCAACGCGGCCTCGACGTTATCTGCGCTCAGGCCCGGACGAGTGGGGAGGCCACCCACTTTGGTGGCAATAATGACGTCGTCGCGATTGTCGCGAGCAGTGATCCATTCACCGATAACTGTTTCGGATTCGCCGCCCTCGTGTCCTTCTGCCCAGACCGAGTACAGGTCAGCGGTGTCAATAAAGTTGCCGCCAGCTGCCACGAAAGCATCCAGAACCGCAAAGGATGCGTCGCGGTCAGAGGTCCAACCAAAAGTGTTGCCGCCGAGGTTGAGCGGGAAGATATCCAGTTCGGTGCGTGGAATGCGGGGCATGTAAACTCCTTGTGAAAACTTTACGCAAGATAATGACTTGCTATGGAAACTAACCTAGCTGGCGTGACTTGCTGCGTCAAGTTATGTAGTCTGGACGTTATGAGTGACACACCTGAAACCCGTTGGCTAACCGAAGAGCAAGATTTCACATGGCGTGCTGTGTGGTCGCTCATGACCTGGCTGCCGGTCAAACTTGATGCGCAGTTGCGCGAAGACACCGGCCTGAGCCTGTATGAGTACTACGCGCTGTCACAGATTTCAGAAGCCCCGGACCGCCAGATCCGTCTCAGTGAACTGGCCGGCATCACGAACATGACCCTGTCGCACCTCTCCCGTGTCATCTCCCGCATGATGAAAGCCGGCTGGGTCGAGCGCATCCCGGACCCGGAAGACGGCCGCTACACCCTGGGTAAACTCACCGATCAAGGCTTCGATAAGGTCGTCGAGATGGCACCCGGTCACGTCGAAGCCGTCCAGCAAGCGATCTTTGACCAGCTCACCGACGAACAAGCCCACGCCCTTGGGGAAGCTGCCGCGCGCATTGCCGAAGCCGTCTCACCCCACGGCGAAGTCACCGGACCCCCAACGACTCGCTAACCCTGCGCCGTTTGCCAGGCTTCGATCAGTAACCGGTCCGAGGCCTGCTGCTCTGCTGGATCCCAGATATTGCCGGTGACCATCATTTCATCAGCTTGCGTATATTCCAACACGCGTTGCAGTTGTTCGACTACGTCGTCTGCGGTGCCATAAATTGTGGTGGCTAAGGCTCGACCGAGTCGACGGTATTCTTGCGGCGTGGGTTCTCGTGAGCGAATCTCAGCGGGGTCTTCAAGCGGTTGGAACACGCCGATGCTGCGCGAGCGAGTCAGCGCCCAAGCTTCCGACAGCGCCAGGTCTTCGGCTGCCGCCCGAGTCTCAGCGACCGCAACGTTGATAGATGCGATGACGTAGGGCCGTTGCGGGCGGTGCGACGAGGCGACGAAACTGTCCCGGTAGGTCTGGGTCACCGTATTGCGCCCGCTGTCGGGTCGCAGGCCATTCGTGACGGCGGGGCCACCTAGCACCAGGCCCATCCCGCGTTGTGCGGCGAATTCGGCCGAACCCCCGCCGGTGAGTACGAACAGTTCGGTCTGGGCGTCGTCCTGAGGGTACGCGGTGATTTTCGCGGTGTCGTCTAAATAGGCGATCAGGTGATCGACGTCGTCGGGGAACTGTGCCTTGGCGTCGTCAGCCTGGCGCAGCGCGGCCCGCACCGGTTTGGTGAATCCGACGGAAGCCCCGAGCCCGGCGTCGAACCGTGGCCCAAGAAGCGCCTGGAGCGTCCCGATCTGTTCGGCCATGACCAGCGGTTGGTGACTGGGCACCATAATCCCACCCGTGCCCAGACGAATAGTGGAGGTCGCTGCGGCCAAGTGGGGGATGAGGAGTGTCGGAGCCGAGCCTGCGATCCCCGGTACCGAGTGGTGCTCGGCCACCCAGAAACGGTGATATCCAAGGTATTCTGCGGCCTGGGCGCGCGAGGTGACTTCAGCAAAAATGTGCCGGGCGGTAACGGTCTGCCCCTTGACCACTCGAGTATTGGCGCGGTCAAGAATTGACAGTGGAACAGGGCTCATGCTTTGAGCCCATCATGTTCCACGACCGTGTGCAAGTGACTTCGCGGCCAGGGAGTTATTGCTGCTGCACGGCGAGCACGACCGCGCCCGAGGCAAACATCTCCTCGTTGAGCTGTTCTAGATTGGTGATTTCATGGACCGGAAGATTGTAGTACCGGGCCATCTCCGCAACGGGTGCTTCCTGTTGGAAGACTACAAAGACCCCGTGCTGCAAATGTTCGACGGCGGTGCGGAAATCTGCCAGCGCATCCATCAGTCCGGATTCATCGGTCACGACGACGGGCATCCGGTCGTCGCGAGCGATCGAGGCACCCATGCCCGCCACGACGGCACCGGATGGGAAAAACATGTAGCCTCGGTGATCCAGGACTCGCAAGTAACTGGTGGCGTATCCGGCCTGGGCCGACTGGTCGACGATGACTGTGCGCAGCTTCGGCAAGACGGCTTCGAGTCGATCCAAGAAAGCTCGCGGATCGACCGTGTCGTCGCGCAGCTGGTGTTCTGGAATCGGACGGGAGTTCCAGTACTTGGTCTGCAGGAGTTCTACGGTCTCTGAGGTACGGTAGCCGACCTTGGGTTCGGTCAACAGGTTGCTGACCTCAAGGTCTAACGCGGTCGCAACCGCCTGAGCATCGGCAATGAGCGACTGCGACACCGGCGCGAAGCGCCCCACCGCCACCGGCGACGTATCAACTTGAATCAGGACGGTGTTGGGGCCGATAAGTTTGCCATCTCGCGTCGTCCAATCATCCAGCGCACAACCAAAGGACACGATCACATCCGCGTTCCGAGCCAGTTCAGCGGTGGTGGGGGTCGAGATTCGCCCCAGCACACCGATATTGAATTCTTGATCTTCAAATAATCCATGGGCACCGGCAGAGGTCGCCACCAGGGAACCGGTGGTTTTGGCTAGATCGATGATCGCCGATTTCGCGTGTCGGGCGCCGCGACCCGCAATCATCAGTGGTTTGCGCGCCTGTGCAAGTGACTTCGCGGCGCGAACCACCTGCGAGGTTTGCGGTATGGCACCGGTGCGCGGTGCTGCAAACTCTGGTTCGGTTTCATCGGTAATATCGGCCTCGAGATTTTCCGGATCCACCAGCAGCACCGCAGGACGCTGTTTGGTCAGCCCTTGAATCACATCGACCATAGCCTGCGAAATGTTTTCCGCTTCACCAGCTGGCACAGCGATTGCCCCGACGCCGGTCACCAGGCTTGCCCAGTTCGCATTAATCCCATTGAAGTGTTCATCAGGTTCGATCAGGATGATCAGCATCGATAGTTTGTCACGGACGGCTTGGCCAATCTTGTCCAGTGTCGTCAAAAAATCTTGCGAGGCATCAAGCACAACTGCCGCTGGCGGCCCACCTGCGTGGCGATATCCCGCTGCCGCCATGACCGCACCGTCGGGCGATCCGGTCCGAACCACTTGGAAATCAATCTCCGCGATACCCTCAGCAGTGGCGATATTGCCCTCGGCATCACCAAACGCATCCGTGAGTCGTGTACCCCACAACTGTTTAGGAATAAAGACGGTTTCCACGCCAGTAGCTGCACACAATTGTGCCAACCGGGTCGAATACACCACTTGGGCCACGATACCTCCTGAAGAATTACCAACTCTAAGGATACGGTTTGAAGCCGTGAAGGTAAATTACCACGCTAGACGTGATGTGCGTCACTGCCTATACTCGTGTCATGACACAGCTTTCCAATCGGCCGCAGGCCGCAAATGACCCGTATCTTATTGAAGCGCTTTTGAGTGCGGCCGGTGCCACCTGGGCCGTTGTCGGACTGACCGATAGTCCTGATCGTGTCGCAAAACCCATTGCCTCGTTTTTGAAGTCCGAACTCGGCATGCGCGTCATCCCGGTGAACCTGCGCCGCGAACCGGTCAACGGCGACCGAGCCTTCGGCCACATTGCCGAAATCCCGTACCCCATCGACGTCGTGCAAATATTCGTCAACGGGGCTGCCGCGGTCAGTGTCGTCGAGGAAGCGATCCGGAAAGACGTCCAAAACATCTGGTTCCAACCCGACGTCAACAGTCCCGCAGCCGTAGACAAGGCGCAGGCTGCCGGGTTGAACGTGGTGGTTGATGCCTGCCCGTCAATCGAAGGCCGCACGCGGTCCTTTGGCTGGCGGATGTAGTGCTTGGTTGTGATCGTTCTTCTGAGGAGTACGTGTGCCCACAACGGTGCTGGTAATTGGCGGTGGCATCGTCGGATACTCGACGGCACTGCAGCTGAAAGTTCTTGATCCGCAACTGGATGTACTGATTGTAGAGCGCGATCTTACATACGCCACGGCAGCCACGGGCAAAGGGACCGGAGGCATCCGGCAGCTCTTCACTCGCCCGGAAAATATTGCCCTGTCCCAATACACCCTCGAGGTGCTCAATGACTGGTACCGCTGGGCGAGCTTGGATGGCGACGACGCCCCTAACCTCCAATGGCAGGCCAAAGGCTATCTGTTTATCGCCGGTGCACAAGATATCGAAGACCTGCGTTCCAACTATCAAACCCAAGTTGACTGCGGCGTGGAAGCCCGCTGGTTCGAGCCGGCTGAACTCGCCGCACGCTACCCTGAAATTGAGGTCACTGATCTCAAGGGGGCCGTCCTGTCACCGTACGATGGGTGGCTAAACCCGCTAGCGTTTTTCGAGGGCATCCGACGAAAAGCCCATGCCTTTGGAGTCCGCCTCGAAGAAGCTGAAGTAACGGCACTAGTCACGCAAGACAGCAGGGTTGTCGGCGTCGAGCTCCTTGATGGCGGAACCCTATCCGCTGACGTGGTGGTGAATGCAGCAGGAACACGCGCCCCTCAACTTGCTGCGATGGTTGGCATTGAATTACCGGTTGAGCCCATGCGTCGCCATGAGCACTATGCCATCGCCGATAAAGCGCTTGACCACCTACCGTTTATCAAAGATGCTGCAGGCCTTGCCATCCACGCCCACGCCGGCGGAGTATCGGTCGGGTTGGTGGACTTCGACCATCCCGGCGGAGAGGATTTCTCGATTGACCCGCACTATTATGCTGACGTCGTGCAACCAGCGTTGGAGCAGCGGTTGCCGACCGTCGGTGACTTTATTGAACAACGGACCTGGACGGGACTCTATGACCAGAACCGTTTTGACGGCAACGCGATCGTGGGCAACGTGCCCGGTCACATGGAAAACTTCTACTTCGCCGCCGGGTTCTCTGGCCACGGTTTCATGCACGCGCTGGGCATCGGCCGCGGCCTAGCCGAGCACATCGTGACCGGACAATATCAGTCGATCGACCTGACCAATTTGGGCTACCAGCGCATCATTGAGCAGCGACCGTACCCAGAACGAGGCATCCGGTAGCCGGGGAGAAAATTTTCTTGAACAAAGGGTTGACTGTGATTATGGTCACATGCATAATAGTCTCACGATGGAAACCATCTGGTAGATGACCGAATGTCGAGAAGACATGTGGTGCTACCGAAGACGCAGATGTGTTGTTCCTGTGTGGTTATATGAGGCGGGATTTCTACTCTCGCTGTACCGCTGAGGTTCTGTGGTTGCGGTACCAAGGCCCGGGGGATTCTGACCCCGGGCCTTGCTCATGCCCCAAACTTATCCCTGAGGCCGAGGATCGACGGGTGCCATCCCCATCCGAGCATGGTGAATCCGATACACGATTTCAATCCCAGTGGAACCCAGGGCCGCTATCCCGACGGCCGCGAACAGCACCGGCGTCGGCGGCAGGATGAACTGGTGATACCACAGCAGTGCCGGCACGGTCAGCACCAGAACAAACACACCATAGAGCCCCATGAGCATGCAGACTTTTTGCCAATTCAGCGGCCGTGACACCACGTTGAGTAACCACAACCCGGTTAGCGTCAGGGTGATAAAGGTAGCTGTCTGGAGCTGCTCCATCACCAGAGGAGCCGTGGGGACCTCTGCGGCAAAGGGGAGGATGCCACTAAAATCACCCGCCCAAGACCGTGCGTACCAGTTGATTCCCCACAAGGCTGCCACCAGGACAACGCCCGATGGAATCGCGAACTTCAAAGCGCGCGATAAGAATCCTGGTACATACCGCCGCGGGTTGGGCATAAGTGCCAAAATAAACGAAGCAATCCCAATGAACAAAAAGTCCGCGGTCGACATCTGACGGGGGAGTGCCGGGTACTGCCAGGCCAACAGCGAGAAGAATAAAACAAACAGGAATGCATACGACGTCTTGGCTAGGAACAAGTGGGCTAGCCGTTCCATGTTGGCAATGACCTTGCGTCCCTCGGCCAATACGTGAGGCAAGCGGGAGAATTTGGAATCCAGCAGCACCATGCGTGAGACCGCTTTGGTTGCCGCCGCAGCGTCTCCCATCGCGATGCCCAGATCGGCGGTTTTGACGGCCAGTGCATCATTGACGCCGTCACCGGTCATCGCCACCACATGATCCCGGTGCTGGAGGGCTTTGACCATTTGTTCTTTTTGATCCGGTGACACCCGCCCAAACACCGAGTACTGCTCCATGACATCGGCCATCTCATCGATGTTGTCGGGGAGTTGTCGTGCGTCGTAGCCGGGGCCGGGCTGTTCCCAGCCGATCTGTCGGGCAACGGCGGCAACCGTGTGCGGGGAGTCGCCAGAAATAACTTTCAGCTCAACACCTTGGGCTTGGAAGTATTCGAGGGTCTCGCGGGCGTCGTCTCGGACTTTTTCTTCAAAGGTCAGGATTGCCGCGGGATATAAATCGGCAGGAAGTTCGGTGTGTTCTCCGAACCAGGGGTGATCACTGTTCGCGGAGTCTGACGGGGTGGTTGAATGGGCCAGCATCATGGTGCGTTTCCCGGTTGCCGACAGCTGCCGGGCCCGTTCGTGGAGCTCTGATTTCGTTGGGGCATCGAGTTCGAGCGACTCAATGAGGGCGTCGGGGGCGCCCAGAATCCAAGCGCCAGCTGCCGGTCCGGTCGCACCGGGTTGCCCGAAGGCGAAAGCGGACCACCGGCGTTCAGAAGCAAAGGCGATCGCATCGGTCTGGGGGAGGGCAGGTGTCTTAGGGAAGGGGCGCCGCAGGGCTGCAGCGGTGATATTCGCATTTGGGTCAGCACCAATATGGCCCAGAACGTACTGCCAGCCGTGGTCGGTTTCCCTAAGCTGTTTGGCGGTCGAAAACTGCATGATCCCTTCGGTCAGGGTACCGGTCTTGTCTAGGCACACGGTATCGACCCGGGCCAAGATCTCAACGGCTGGTTGCTCCTGGATGAGCACCTTTTTGCTCGTGAGTGTCAGGGCCGCCACCGCAAACGAGATAGTCGTCATCAAGGCCAGGCCCTGCGGGATCATGGTGGTGATGCCCGAGATGGTCGCGATCAACGCCCAGTCCAGCGTGCCTTCGGACATGACTTGATCCCAACCGCCCAGGGCTGTGATTTGCCCCCAGGCAACGACGGCGATCAGGGGAATCAGCGCGATGGTGATCCAACTGGCGACTTTATCCAGTGCGGTGCGCAGTTCGGAGTGGGCCTTGGTGAATTTGCGGGCCCGGCTGGTCAGCTTAGCCGCATGGGAATCGGAACCCACCCCGGTGATACGAAAATAGGCGTTCCCGGCCACCACTGAGGTTCCGGAGAGCACGGTGGCGCCGGCGGGTTTGTATACCGGATCAGCCTCCCCGGTGATCAGAGATTCATCGACATCGAGGCTTTCGGAAGACAGTACCAGACCGTCGGCGGGGACCTGATCGCCGGCGCGCAGGAAGACGACGTCGTCGAGCACGGCCTCATCGAGTTGGATTTCGGTGTGTTCCCCATTGCGGTGAACAATGATGCCGTCTTGGTGCAGCAGGGCGATGCGGTCGAGCTTCCGTTTGGCCGAATACTCCTGAACCACGCCGATAATCACGTTGGAGACCCCGGCGATGGCAAAGAGCAGGTCCAGCCACCGACCCATAATCACAATGCCCAGGGCACACAGAAAAATGACCAGGTTGAATAAGGTCAGAATATGAGTGCGCAGGATAGTAGCCAGTGAGCGGGAGGAATCATCTGGTTGGGTGTTGGTCAGACCTGCGTGGGTGCGAGCACTGACCTGGGCGTCGGTGAGACCGTCAGCTAAGAGCGTGCGGTCGTCGAGCACACCCGGATCGCTGACGCCGCGGGCCATCAACAGCGTCTGGCGATACTCGACCGTCACATCCACCTGGGATGCCGGACGATCGGACGGGGCTGCACTGCTGTGCAGCGGGGTGGATTCGGGCACTACCTAACCTCATTTGACCATCAATTTTGCCACTACCAGTATCTTATCGACATTGACGTGAACCAAACTCAGCACAAAGGTGGATTTTTAGTTTCGCTAAAACTTCCACCTTGGTACAGTCATGTTCAGTGGCGTACGCCACAGAACGGAGTGCGAGCGTCAATGGTGTGGATTGTCCTGACGTTATCGGGAATGTTGGAAGCGGTGTGGGCCACCGCCTTAGAAGCCTCCGACAACTTTAAGCACAAAAAACCGGTCGTCCTGTTCGTTGTCTCGTTTACTGTCAGCCTCGCGATGTTGGCCTACGCTTTGACCGAGCTGCCCCCCGGCACCGCCTATGCCATCTGGGTAGGCATCGGGGCGGCCCTTGTCGTGGTCGTGGCGGTGGTTCGTGGCCGTGAGCGCTTGTCCCTGGCCAGATTCGGACTGTTGGTCACGCTCATCGGATGCGTGATTGGATTACAGGTGGTGAGCTAATGCCGTGGGTCATTTTGCTGCTCAGTGCAGTACTTGAAGCGGTGTGGGCTATCGCGCTGGGCGCCAGCGACGGATTCACCCGGTTGGGCCCAGTCGTGGTCTTCGGTATCGCACTGGTGCTGAGCATGATTGGCCTGGGCTATGCCACCAAAACTATCCCCATGTCTACTGCCTATGCGGTGTGGACCGGAACCGGGGCCGCGTTAGCCGTCACGTGGGGCATGGCCACCGGGATCGAACCGGTTACCGCGCTACGTATCGCATTCGTCTTCGGCATCATCGTTTCCGTGGTGGGCTTGAAACTTGTCAAAGCACCCAAGACTCAGCCCGACGATGCACCCGCCGTAGTGGTCCCGGCAGGAGACCGGACCCAGTAGTTGACGTTGAGCACTGCGGTGGGGAGGCGGATGCATCCCCGCCGCAGTGCCTATATGGTCTTAGTGACCGAAACGTGCTGGCAGGGCGCTGGCCCACCCTTCGCGTAATTCGTCAATGGTCACGGTGAATAGATCCTGGAGTTCCAGAGCCTGCGAGCTGGCATCCACGACACCGATGCGCAGCGATGGGTAGCCGCGAGACTCAGCGATCCCGCGGAAGCGTACTTCCTCGGACAGCGGCACGGCGACAATCGCGCGGGCCTGAGACTCGGAGAACAGTGCGGTCAACGCATCGATGTTGTCGCGTTCGGTGATGTAGCCCAGGTTGATGCGCATCCCAACCCCGGCCTTGAGCACCATATCGGCCAGCGCACCGGCCAACCCACCGTCGGATAGATCGTGTGCGGCGTCCAGCATGTGCGTGCGCGAAGCATTCGACAACAGCCCGGCCAGTTGTTGTTCTTTGGCTAGGTCCACTGTCGGCGGGATACCACCCAAATGGCCGCGTAGGTGCGCGAATTCGGAGCCATCGAGTTCATCGAAGGTTTCGCCCAGCAGGTAGATGGCCGAACCATCAAATGCCGGGTGTAGCCAGGAGGGCACCGCGGTTGCGACGTCGTCGTAGCGACCCAGGGTCACGATCATCGGCGTCGGATGAATCGGGGTGTTGACCGTCTGGTTGTACAGCGACACATTGCCCCCGGTCACCGGGATGCCCAGTTCCATGCACGCATCTGCAATACCGCGCGTGGATTCGGCGAACTGCCACATGACCCCGGGGTCTTCTGGCGAACCGAAATTCAGGCCATCTGAAATACCCAGCGGGGTCGCACCCGAGGTTGCCACATTGCGGTAGGACTCGGCTACGGCCAGCTGCGAGCCTGCGTAAGGATCGAGGTAGACGTAGCGGGAGTTGCAGTCGATCGCCAGCCCGATGCCCATGCCGGTTTCTTCATCGACGCGCAGTACGCCCGAGTCATTCGGAGCCGCCTGCCGTGTATTACCGCCAACCGAGGCATCGGTTTGGGTGGTGATCCAGGAGCGATCAGCCATATTGGCCGAGGCCATCAACTCGACGACGGCGGCCTTGAGCTCTTCGCCGGTCTCTGGCAGATTCGCTGCAGCCTCAGACGAACGGAACGTGTTGGCCTGGATTTCGTCCAACCATTCGGGGCGAGCATATGGGCGCTCGTAGACGGGTCCGCCATCGGCGACCGTGGTGGGGTCGACGTCAACGATGCGTTCCCCATGCCAGTCGATCGTCAACCGGCCCGAGGAATTGACCTCGCCCAGCCAGGAGTACTCGACGCCGTATTTGGTCATGATCTCTTCGAATGCGGTCACATGCTCCGGAGTGACCACGGCCATCATGCGTTCCTGGGATTCCGACATCAAAATATCGCCGGCAGTTAGTCCCTCATCGCGCAGCAGCACGTTGGTCAGTTCGACGTGCATGCCGCCGTCGCCACCAGCTGCCAGCTCGGAGGTGGCACACGCAATACCGGCCGCCCCGAGATCCTGGATGCCTTCGACCAATGACTTGGCAAAGAGTTCCAGGGTGGCTTCAATGAGCACGTTTTCTTGCAGTGGGTCCCCGGCTTGGACGACCGGGGTATTGGCGGCTCCCTCATCATCAAAAGCAGCCGAGCTCATGGCCGCGCCACCAATGCCGTCGCCACCGGTGCGGGCACCGAACAATACGATCTTGTTCCCGGTGCCCGAAGCCTGTGCCAAGCGCAGGTCCTCGTGGCGCAGGACGCCCACCGCACCGGCGTTGACCAGCGGGTTGCCCTGGAATACCGGATCGAATGCGGTTTCTCCGGCAATATTGGGCAGTCCCAGGATGTTGCCGTAGTGGCCCACCCCGGCGACTGCGCCTTTGACAATGCGGGCGGTGTCTTCGTGGTCCTCGTGGCCGACGCGCAACGAGTCCAGCACCGCAACCGGGCGGGCACCCATCGAGATGATGTCGCGCACCACGCCGCCAATACCCGTCGCAGCGCCTTGGAAGGGTTCCAAGTACGACGGCGAGTTATGCGATTCGACCTTGAAGGTCACCGCCCACCCGTCGCCCAGATCGACCACGCCGGCATTTTCGCCCAGCCCCACGAGCATGTGCTTTTGCATTGCTTCGGTGGTCTTTTCACCAAATTGGCGCAGGTGCACCTTCGAGGACTTATAGGAGGTGTGCTCGGACCACATTGATGAATACATCGCCAGTTCGGCCTCAGTGGGACGCCGCCCCAGGATGTCACGAATGCGCCCGTATTCTGCTTCATTCAGCCCCAGATCGGCCCAGGGTTGTTCGACCTCTGGGGTTTCTCCGGCGTGGGCTACCGTATCGAGTTGTGCTTTATTCACCGACAACTGCTCCTTCACCATGGGTTGCACCTGCGGCGCGCACCACGGAAATAAATAGGCCCTGACCATCCACGCCCAGTCCGGGGCCGTCTGGATGATCGGTACCAAAGCCTTCTTCTATCGCATATTCCGGACTGGCCATCAGCCCCAGCACCAAGCCATCATCAGAACTGATGCCCGCAATGTCCCGGGCAGCACCCGACGGCGAATCCTTGGCACGCACAATGATGTTGCCGTTGGCCTCGAGTGTTTCGAGTTCGGTTTCGGTTGCGGTGTACTGGGCAAACGCGCCCTTTTGTGGGAGTCGCACTACATCGGCGACGTCGTAAGCGTTTGTCATGGCCGAGACATTGTTTTCGATCATGAACTCCACGTCAGCGTGTTCATATCCGGGGGTCGCGTTGGCGATGAAGCCACCGGGCAACAGACCAACTTCGGTCAACACTTGAAAACCATTGCCCAGTCCGATCACGGTGAGCTCTTGGGCTTTGACCGCATCTTCTAAGACGCGCATGATCGGTTGTGTGGCCGCCAGCGCGCCGGGACGCAAATAGTCCCCGTATGAAAACCCGCCCGGCAAAATCACCACATTGAGGTCTGCCACGTCGGGGGCGGTCGTGGTTTTCGGGTGGAGCTTGACCGGTTTGCCACCAGCCAGCTCGACGGCGCGCAGCACTGAAGCAGCATCCGTGGCGGCGTCGAACATCACGACGCCGATGCGTGGTTCACTCATTTCGCCACCTCAACATTGGCAATGTACTCGGTGGACGGATTGGCCAGCAGTTGTGCGGCCAGTTGTTTGGCACGATCCAGAACTTCCGCAGTTGCCTCCCCGTCCACGGTGATTTCAAAGCGTTTGCCCTGACGGACGGATGAAAACTCGCGGAACCCGAGTTCGGGCAGCCGAGCATCGATGGCTTTTCCTTGTGGGTCAAGCACCTCTGGCTTCGGCATGACTTCGACGACGATTGTGGGCATGATTGCTCCTGATCTGGAATCTACCAATTGGCACCCCCGATTTTATCGAAAAACGCGTGCTCCCATATCAATGGGTCGAAGCACCCGGTAAGAACGCAAAATCAGCGGTGTGTATCTACATAACCGTGTTCATACGCCCAGATCACCGCATGAATGCGATCTTTGACGCCGAGCTTCATCAAAATATTCGACACATGGGTTTTGACCGTGGCTGGTCCCACAAATAGTGCTTCGGCAATATCCGCATTCGATTGGCCTTTGACCAGCATTGAGAGGATTTCGGCCTCGCGGGGCGTCAACGGCACAGCCAATTCCGGGGTAGGTTTCTGCGGGAGCACGGATTCGGGTTCGGCCAACATGCGGTCTAAGACGCGCCCTGTCACCTCGGGTGCCAGGAGGGACTCACCGCCCGCCAGTACTTGGATCGCCTGAATCAACTGCTCTGGCCCGGCGGTTTTGAGTAAAAAACCCGATGCGCCCGCCTTGAGCGTTTCAAATAAAAAGTCATCCCGATCAAACGTTGTGAGAATCAAAATGGCTGCCCGTGCTTTGGAATCCGTCAAGGCCTTAGTTGCCTCGATCCCATCCATGTGCGGCATTTGCACATCCATGCACACCACATCGGGATCCAGTTGCTCAACCTTGGCTAAAGCTTCGCGACCATCAGAGGCCTCACCGACCACCTCAAGACCGGGTTCGGTGGACAAAATAGTGGCCAGTCCGGTGCGTAATAATGGCTGGTCATCTACTAACAACACTCGAATGACTTCTTGGGTCATGACACTCTTTCAGCTGACTTCGGACACGGCACGCGGACGATAACTTTCCAACCGTACGGTGTGCGGGGACCATATTCTAACGTGCCCTCCACCGCGTGCACGCGCTCCTTCATCCCCTGAATGCCGGTCCCGGTGCCGTTCAGCGCTGGATCGTAGGCTTTCCCATCATCGGTGACTGATAAGGCAATCTCATGCTCACCGTAGTCTAACTTCACCTTAACCTCGACGTCGTCGCCCGCATGCTTTCTAGCATTAGACAGCGCCTCCTGGGCCACCCGGTACAAGGTCAGTTCAACGGCAGCCGAGACCTCAACTGGCTCACCGCTCACCTCGCAGGTCACAGTTTGCGTGGTCGAATCAGCCTGCCGGACCAACTGTGGCAATTGGCTCAGATCGGGCAGTGGTTCGGTGGACCCGTCCTGATCGCGCAGCGTATAGACCATGGTTTGGAGTTCGTGCACCGCCTGAGCTGAGGATGCTTCGATCTGTTCTAATTGTTCAACCACGGCAGTCGGATCGCGCTGGGCTTCAACTAATCGCCGAGCCGCAGACGCATGCACTCCCATGACCGTGACGTGGTGGGCAATGACATCGTGGAGCTCGCGGGCGATGTGGAGGCGCTCGGCTTGGACTGCGGCCTCGGCGACTTTCTCATTGGCCTGGGCCAATTCATCGTGCGCCCGTTGGAGTTTCCAGCGTTCTTTGTCACGATTCCAGGCGCGGGTGCCAAAGTACCAGGCCGCAGCGTAATACCCAATGAACAAAATGAACGTGGAGACCCCAACGTACAGCAGCTCACCGGTAGCTAAATCGCCAGAGGTGTCGTCAGCAATCTGGCGCATCTCGGGACTGAAGACGATCACAAAAGCCGAACCGGCGTACTGGATAGCGATGATCCCAAAGCGCGCCCAAAACGCTAACCGTCGATTGGAGACCCAGGCGCCAATTGCATAGATCGTCATGAACCCCACGAATAACAGCGAGTAGAACTCCGTGGAGGCACTCAGGGAACCCAGCACGATGATTGCGGTATAGATCAAGCCGGTGGTCACCGGGAAGCGTCGATAGGTCACCAACAGCGAGGAGATCAGCAGGGACAGCGCTTGCGAGGTGAACATACTCACCCCGGTCTCTTCATAGACGTTCGTGAGCCGTAAGGCTTGCAGACTCAACACCGAAACGAATGCGACGACCAGCGCCAGAATGAGGTCTGTGCGCAACCAGTTCTCGGGGAGTTTCCGAACAAACTGTGCTTCGGGCCCAGGTGGCCCGGATTCGGAAGGTGTGGGGTATGAGGACATAGGAAAGACGCCTTGGCTGAGCTGGTAGACGGACGCTGTGCAGTCCAGTTTAGTCGTCGAACGAAGGGCACCGGTTCCGTCATGCAGCCGAAAATCCAGAGGCATAGATTCTTCGTGCCGCGGACAGGCGCAGTATGACGTGAGATGAAGGTCACATTTCGTAAAGGCTGTTGTGACATCGCAAAGTATGGTTATGTAGTCAATCAGGAATCACGAGTTCCAACGTCAAGCTCTGGCTAGTTGGACGGCAACCCTCTGCATGTAGTGGGGTGCCCCAGATGATGATTCGGTTCACAGGGAGTCTGTGAGCAAGTACTGCGAAATTTTCTTCGCCTGAGTTCGCCGCTGGTACATGCGCGCGGCAAAAAGGATCCACAATGTCAACGAAGCCGTTACATTTTAACGCATTCGTCATGAACACTGTCAGTCACATTCATCATGGTCAATGGCGACGTGAAGACGCGCGCCAATCCGAATTCGCCGACGTCAACCTCTGGGTCGACCTGGCTAAAACGCTGGAAGCGGCCAAATTCGATGCGATGTTTTTCGCCGATGTCTCCGGCCACTACGGTGATGCCGACGCACCCATTGATCACTACATTGAAGAAGGCCTCCAGATCCCTTCGAATGACCCCA
>CAZAAP010000030.1:0-18242 GCA_964482935.1 uncultured Enteractinococcus sp. | reverse complement strand
TAGAGCACCACCTTGCCAAGGTGGGGGTCGCGGGTTCGAATCCCGTCATCCGCTCGCGATAGGAAAACCCCGGTATCAACACCGGGGTTTTTGTTTATCCACATAAGATTCTTCGCTACTGCACCCGTGTTCATTGCCACAGTGAAGCTCTCGTCAGCAATTCGAGGCCAGACTCCGCCATTTCCATGCCTCCGCGCGGCCTTCCAGTATCATCCAGGTTCGCAGCACGAGATCCTCTCGTCCCGCGATTTACCAGAATTTGGTCTGTGCTCAGATATGCCCATCTGCTCACGAAAACATCGGTCACCATGCTTTGGTTGAGTTTCATTGGTGTGCCATTATGCGCCACGGGGTGGGCGATTACGGCAGTCTTTCCAGAGTTCTATGTGACACGAGAAGTCGTTGTATATATCACTCAGTTTTTGTTCGCCACAGCCTTCCTCATGGCGACGGCAGCCCTCCCACAACCCCGAGAAAAGCAAAGCCTACGATACTGCCCAGCACAGATCCAAGCAGAACCTCAATAAGGCTATGCCGGGATAGGAAAACCCGAGACCAGCTGACCCCCGCCCACATGATCAGGGAGAAGGCGATCACCCAGAGGTTGGAAAGTCCTGTAGAGAAAATGACTGCACACAGTGCGGCCATGAGCGCGTGAATGCTGATTTTTAGCCGTCGATTAATTGCCATAACAGTCAGCATTGTCCCGACCGCAAACACCAGCATCCAGCGAGCCTCGATACTGGTATCCAAAATGAAACTCAGCGCTGCCCCAACCAGTATTGACCCCAGGGTGGTCGCATAAAAAGTATGCCGCTGCGTCCGGTGGCGAATGTATTTATCTGTCACCTTCCCTAACCGGACCATGATGAGGGAAGTCGCCAACGGCACAACCGAAATGAAAAACACCGCGATCAAAGCGGTTTGACCCCACGAGGGATCGGTCAACCACGCGACGAACGTCAAAAGTGCCGCAACCAGTACGAACGGATTCAGAACTTCCGTAAAAAACTGCGCTAACACTTTCCATAACGACGGCCTAGAGCGTCCCATAAAGGTTAATTCTCCTTGCAAAGACTCCCCCGTTACCTAGAGCAAGGAAGCCTTCCGGAAGCGTGGAGGGCTAGAGGGCCTTTTCGCCCCGCTGTCCTTCACGTGCCAACGCAGTCATACGCGACACGGTACGGAAGTACTTTTTCATGTAGCCGCCGGCCATCATGTCTTCAGTGAACAGTTCTTCAAATGGCACACCTGAGGCAACGACCGGAACGTCCTTATCGTAGAGCCGGTCGGCAAGCACCACGAAGCGTAAAGCCATAGCCTGCTCCGTGATAGTCGTAACGTTACTGAGCACCAGCACATCGACGTCTTTAACCAGCTCCCGGTAGCGCGACGGGTGGACCTTGGAGAGGTTCTTCGTTAGAGCAGCCCAGTCATCGACGGCGAATACATGTTCGTCTGGGAACTTCGCCTTAGCGGTTTGGACTTCAGTGCCCACCGTGACTGGCTCAGGGGCACGATCCAGACCACGGTGACGGAAATCTTCGCCGTCTACCCGGATGGTCTCAAATTGATCAGCCAAAACTTGAATTTCGCGTTTGAAGTCCTGGGAGGCGAACCGGCCCTCCCCTAATGCACCTGGCAGGGTATTCGACGTCGCTGCTAGCTTCACACCGGCGTCCGATAGCTCGCGCATCAAGCGCGACATCAACACTGTGTCGCCTGGGTCATCGAGTTCAAATTCGTCGATGCACACTAGCGAATAATCCTTGAGCACTTCAACGGTGGTGGTAAAGCTTAGGGCGCCCACAAGATTCGTGTACTCGACAAACGTGCCGAAAGCTTTGCGCCCCGGGGCGGCATGCCACAGCGATGCCAGCAGGTGAGTTTTACCGACGCCGAACCCGCCGTCAAGATAGATCCCGTTTGGTTGGCCGTTGTGGTCATTTGAGTTTTTTGATGCGCGGCGGAACCGCGAGAAGAAACCGCCCGGCTTCTTGGGCTCTTTCATGGTCGCAGCGAATTGGCGTAGTCGCTCTACTGCTTCGGTTTGGGATGGGTGGGCGGGGTCAGGAATATAGGTGTCGAAAGAAACCTCGCCGAAGCGATATGACGGGTGAAACCCTGCCAGGAGTTCTTCGGAAGAAACCTGCGGGTTTCGTTCCGATAGAGCTACGATTTCAGTCACGGTACTTCCCATCCTTGATGTTCTGGACGCTGATAAACCTCGAGGGGGTCCTCAACCTCTACATCCTAAAACGTGCCAGAGTTTCGGGTGCACTATTACTTTGACAGCGTCCGTAAAAGTACTAGTGTGACGGTCATCGTAGCTATTAACACATAGGCTTGTATCCTTAATATCTATACGTGTCACATGCTGACGGCCAACCACTACGAAAGGCACTCCCCTTCATGACGACAACAGTCCCTGTGGAGAACTCTGACTACGCGCACCCAGAAAAACTGGTTTCAACCGAGTGGGTTGCTGAGCACAAAGACAACCCGAATGTTGTTGTACTCGAGTCGAACGAGGATACCTTGCTCTACTCCACCGGTCACATCCCGGGTGCGGTCAAGATTGACTGGCACACAGAGCTCAATGATCCGGTGACTCGTGACTTCATCGGTCCCGAAAACTTCGCCAAAATGGCAGCCTCGAAAGGTATCAACCGTGATAGCACCGTGATCTTCTACGGTGATAAATCCAACTGGTGGGCAGCCTATGGTCTGTGGGTCTTCACCCTGTACGGGCACGAAGATGTTCGCTTGATGAATGGTGGGCGTGATAAATGGATCGCTGAAGGCCGCGAACTTACTCGCGACGTTCCGCAGGTCAGCGAAGGCAACTATCCGGTCGTGCAACGTGACGACACTACCGAGCGTGCGACGAAGGCTCAGGTACTGGAAAGCATTGGCAAAGTCCCGCTCATTGATGTGCGCTCCAACCCGGAATATACCGGCGAGACCACCCACATGGCGGGCTACCCCCAAGAAGGTACGCTGCGCGGCGGCCACATCCCGACTGCCGAATCAGTCCCGTGGGCAACAGCTGCTAATGAAGATGGCACCTTCAAATCCCGCGAAGAACTGGCCACGCTCTACACCGAAGATGCCAACCTTGGTACATCTGATCAGGTCATCGCATACTGCCGCATTGGTGAACGCTCAGCCCACACGTGGTTCGTACTGCGCTACCTGCTGGGTTATGACTCCGTCCGAAACTACGACGGCTCATGGACCGAATGGGGCAACAGCGTCGGCGTCCCGATCGTCGTCGGTGCCGAACCAGGACAAGCACCTCACTAACTGACATGCTGTATTCGCCGGTATCGGAAGCCTTCCGATACCGGCGAAATATTTTAGAGCCAAGAGGCGTTAGACTAAGACGGCGAATCTTCTCCACAAGAAAGGCTCTCATGACTGTTAAGACTCCACAGGTTCTGCAGGAAATCATCGAAGATTTTCAGGACATGCACGAACAAGAACGTCTTGAACTGCTGTTGGAATTCTCGGATAACCTCCCAGAACCCCCGGAACGCTATGCCGGTCACGAAGACCAAATGGAGCAGGTCACTGAGTGTCAGACTCCCCTTTTCTTAGCGTTGGAATATTCTGCCTCAGATGACCCAGATGTCACCCTCATTATCTCCGCGCCCCCTGAAGCGCCTACCACTCGCGGATTTGCAGGCGTTCTGGTTGAGGGTCTCTCAGGCCAGCCAGCTTCGGTAATTCTGGGTGTGCCGGATGATATGCCAGACCGACTAGGACTAACCAGGGCGCTGACACCATTGCGGTTGCGCGGGATGAGTGCACTTTTGGGTCGGATTAAGCGAAATATCACCAGCCACTTGGCATGATGACGGTTGGACAAACTTCAACGCCTGCACTCCGAACACTGGTAGAAGGCCAAGTCTGGCATCGGGTCTATGTCTACGATCCAGAAAACTCGCCTAAAGGGTTCGGTGTAGAAGCCGCTGAAAAACTTGGACTCGAAGTCGAGCGAATCTACAAAACGTTGCTAGTGGAATCTGCCGACGGGCAGCTAGCAAACGCAGTAGTTGCTGTAGCCGATATGCTGCACCTTAAACGCCTAGCAGCAGCGTTAGATACCAAACGTGTCGAGATGGCAGACCCCAAACTTGCCCAGCACAAAACCGGCTACGTCCTAGGTGGTATCTCACCGCTGGGACAAAAAGCTGTTCTCCCGCTGATCGCAGACCTTACGGTCCAAAATCATGACACGATCTGGGTCTCGGGTGGTCGTCGTGGCGTTTCGGTAGAACTACAGGTCTCAGACTTTCTGAACCTCACCGACGCTGTGGTAGCGCATATTAGCCGATAACAGGCCGGTGCTCAGCCTCGCATACCAGTGGCCTGACCACGTGTTGCAGTCAGGGATTCAGCAATAGCGTTTTCGACAGCCTGCAGGGATTCTGCAATCGCAGGTTCCTGCTCAGCAGCTTCCTCGTGAAATTCATCCAGCCGTTCTCTGACAGTTTCATTCTGCAACCCCGGAAAAAGCCGAGTCAGAACATCAGTTGAGTACAGCAGCTGGACTAATGGCCATGTGCTCGCATCAAGAGCGGTGTCACGCCCTAGCAGGGTAGCTCGTAAACGAACATACATATCCATACGACCGTATGACTCATTTGGCATGTAGCGAGTTCGGGGTATCATGCCTAAGAACCGCTTGGTCATCACCTGTAAATCACCGCGAGTTTCCAGCGCTTTGACGATGGCATCTTTCAGTGCCGGACGCGAGAACCGATTGATCCATTGTTCAGCATCCTGGTTCTCAGGAGCATCCTTCATAATCTGTAGTACCGATGCCAAAGGTTCTTCCAGCTCGACATCCGCTGATTTCACCATCACCAGCTCCCGGGTCACATAGAGACAGCCACGGCGCGCAAGGTCGGTCAAAACCGCTCCGGCAAGGCCGACTCGGACCGTATGAGGTTGGGTCAGCAGTTTGCCGTGCTGGTCGAGACACGTGAGCAAGTAGTATTCCGCCAGATTCAGCGGTCGATTCTGAGCATCCTGTGATTCCGACATCATGCTCCTATTGTCTCTAGTTTTTTCGCTTTACCGTGGAACCGTGAGCATCAGGCGAGGTGTGTCACATCTACCGGTCGTCGACCGGCTTCGCCTGGTGGGTAAGAAACCGTTGCGTTCCTGCCTCCCAGGCCTCGGCGATGATGTTACGCATGTCCCCGATGGTTCCGGTGATATTTTTCGTCTGCGCAATGATCGGTAGGAAGTTTCCATCGCCACCCCAACGCGGAACGATGTGCTGATGCAAGTGCGCAGCAATGCCCGCTCCCCCGACCTTGCCTTGGTTCATACCCAGATTAAACCCTGCGGCGTTGGAGACGTCACGTAAAACTTCCATGCCGATCTGAGTTAATTGTGCGAATTCGGCAGTTTCTTGAACTGTCAGGTCGGTGTAATCGGGGATGTGCCGGTAAGGACAGACCAAAAGGTGCCCCGGATTATAAGGGTAGAGATTCATCACGACATAACAGGTCGTGCCACGAGCGACAATCAGCGATGTTTCATCATCACGTTCCGGTGCTGCGCAGAACGGGCAGGAGGCCTCATCGGTGACTTGACCTTGTCCTTTGGCCACGTAGGCCATCCGATGAGGCGTCCATAGCCGTTCGAAAGCATCTGGCGTTCCTGCTAATGCAACATCATCGGTGAGTTCTGCATCACGATCCGCATTACGGTTCGCCATGATCGCCTATACCTGCTGACGCTGCTCGACTGCGGTGACGATCCGTTCAATGGCTTCCTCTACGGGAACACCGTTATCTTGTGCCCCATCTCGGAAGCGGAATGACACAGCCTGTGCTTCGGCATCTTCGCCCCCTGCGATCAACACGAATGGTGCTTTGTGCTTGGCTGCCGTCCGAATTTTCTTAGGGAACCGATCGGTCGAATCATCCACGCGCGCACGGATCCCTCGAGCTTTGAGCTTATCTACGATGTTGTACAGGTAGTCATTAAAGGCTTCTGCCACGGGAATGGCAATGACCTGTTCTGGTGCCAGCCAGGCAGGGAAGGCCCCGGCGTAGTGTTCGGTGAGAACACCCATGAAGCGTTCGATGGAACCGAACAGCGCCCGGTGAATCATAACCGGGCGCTGACGCGTGCCGTCGGCGGCCTGGTACTCCAAGTCGAAGCGTTCTGGCAGGTTGAAGTCCAGCTGAATGGTCGACATCTGCCAGGTACGGCCCAGTGCGTCACGGGCCTGCACTGAGATTTTTGGTCCATAGAATGCTGCACCACCTGGATCATCGACAAGCTCGAGGCCGGATGCTTCGGCAACTTCTGCTAAGACGCGGGTGGCGTTATCCCATACTTCGTCACTACCGACATATTTTTCGGGGTCTTTGGATGACAGTTCGAGGTAAAAATCATCCAGTCCGTAGTCTTTGAGCAGGTTCAACACGAAATTCAAGGTGTTGGCCAGCTCGTCTTTCATCTGGTCTTCAGTGCAGTAGATGTGGGCGTCGTCCTGGGTCATGCCCCGAACGCGCGTCAGACCGTGAACCACACCGGATTTTTCGTAGCGGTAGACCGAACCGAATTCGAACATCCGCAGGGGCAGTTCGCGATATGAACGACCTCGAGAAGCGAAGATGAGGTTGTGCATCGGGCAGTTCATTGGCTTGAGATAATAATCTGCCCCGGCACGAGTGAGTTCTCCGGTTTCTTCATCACGGACTTCATCGATGTGCATCGGTGGAAACATGCCCTCGGCATACCATTCGAGGTGGCCTGAGGTTTCGTACAGGTTTTGTTTAGTGATGTGCGGGGTGTAAACGAACTCGTAGCCGGCTTCTTCGTGACGTTGGCGCGAGTAGTCTTCCATTTCTTTGCGAATGATCCCGCCCTTGGGATGGAAAACGGGCAGGCCTGAACCGAGCTCATCCGGGAAGGAGAACAGGTCCATTTCGACGCCGATTTTTCGGTGGTCGCGGCGTTCGGCTTCAGCAATGCGCTCTTGGTAGGCGACGAGGTCGTCTTTCGAGGCCCAGGCCGTGCCGTAGATGCGCTGGAGCTGTGGATTATTTTCCGAACCTAACCAGTAGGCACCGGCCGCACGGTTCAATGCAAAACCATTGGCGATCAGTTTGGTCGATGGAATGTGAGGCCCGCGGCAAAGGTCGTACCATACGACTTCGCCTTTGCGATCCAGGTTGTCGTAGATGGTGATTTCTCCGGCACCGATTTCGACAGCGGCACCTTCGGCTGCAGCTTCTTCGTCATGCTGACGATCCAAGAGCTGCAGTTTATAGGGCTCATTCGCGAGTTCTTCACGGGCCTGGGCTTCGTCTACAGCGCGGCGGTCGAAGGTTTGACCGGCTTTGACGATACGCATCATGCGCTTCTGGATGTCTTTGAGATCATCAGGTGTGAAGGGCTCATCGACGTCAAAATCATAGTAGAAGCCGTCCTCAATGAACGGCCCGATGCCCAGTTTGGCGTCTGGGTAAAGCTCTTGGACAGCCTGAGCTAGGACGTGTGCAGTCGAGTGGCGCAGCACTTCGAGACCTTCTTGGTCCGTGATGTCGACGCGCTCAACGGTGGCACCGGCTGGGATGGCGCGGAATAAGTCCTGTAGGACGCCATCGACCTTCATCACTACCGTAGTTTTTTCATCACCGAACAGGTCATTGCCTGTGGTTCCTTCGGCGACCTCAACAGTCTGGTCGTCTACGGTAATGGTCATTTCTTTAGGTTCGGCCACGTGCCAGTTCCTCCTTGTGTCAGGCTAAAAAGTCGGTGGCATACTGGACCACCGCTAAGCCATGCGCCATTCTATCTGCTTGAAGACTAGTTTGCAGGTTGTGATCTTACTGGTCGTCCTCTAAACCGATATCGATCACGACACGAACCGGATCATCCAAGATAGCAACTGCATAGGGACGTTGTGCATCTACTCCCACAATGTAGTGGCTGGTGGCCTCCCACGGGGCGAAACTTGTGACCGTTCCGGCAGCTTGGGTCTCGAGATCGGTGATTTCTATGCCGTGTTCCAGCATCTGATCCTCATCGATCTGGTCAATCGACGCAGTCCCTGACACGATGATCTCGAGGTATGCCGCGTCACCGGTGTCGATGGGTTCGCCCCTGCCTGGCTCTAGGGGTTCGTTGGTGTATCGCGCGAGATAGCTTGGGGTTCCGGAGCCTGCGTGTTCGATAACGATGCGTTCAAAGTCATCGTGCACTGCCGAACGGACCTCTACCGGGTAGATGCCTTCGGTATCGCCCATCTCTGGCCAGTCAACGGATTGTTGTGGCTCGTTAGATAATGCTCCGACCGGCTGGGTTGACGTTTCGTTGACGGTTTCTTCCGGGGTGGGGGTTGGAGCCGTGGGGGTTTCGTTGGCAGTTTCCTGGGTCGGTTCGATGGTGGTCTCTTGACCGGAAGGTGACTCAACCGGTGGTTCTCCTGCTGAGTTTGAACCACAGCCGGTGAGCAGGCCAAGACCCAAGAGGGTAGCTACGGAGAGGGGTGTTCGCAGGTTGAATGTAAAAAATCGCATCGTGGCGCCTTGAGTCGTAGGAGGCTTCAAATTGTACGTTAACGGTATCTCACAGGGGTTTTAACGTCACGAGGTCCGACACGCTGTCGGAGCTGACTTTGATGCACCACGGTTGGGGCTGGCATGTTGGGAGCACCGTTGAGCCATTGCGACCATTCTGCGCGCTGAGTGTTTCCGTAGTCGGGATCTGGTAGGGATGCCGGATCGTGCATATCCCAGGCTCGCAGTGCTTGTAGGGTGATGCCGCGGGAACCGGTGCGTCTGGTGGTGCCTTCAATAAGTAACAGCCGCGACGAGAACAAGATATCACCGGTGGCGTGTTGGGCTTGGGCAAAAAATGATGTGTCGATGACTCCGGTGCCGTCGTCGAGGGAGATGAATACCACGCGGTCACCAGATCGCATTGGCGGGGTCTGGGTGGCAACCCGCACGCCAGCAACCAGCACACGGGTGTGATTGCGAAGAGTGATGAGCTGGTTTGCGGAAGTGGTGCCAAGAGCCTCTAAATAGGGACGGTGGGACTGCATCAGGTGACCTGTGGTGTCGATTGCGGTGAGATCTAATTCAGTACGGATTTTTTGTGCTGCGGTGGGTGCCGGGAAGAGCGCCGGTAGGGTTTCGAGTTCGGTGTCGCCTAGTGGGAACGCCTGTTGACCTTCGATTTGGGGGCTGCTGGTGCGCAGTGTGCGGCCGGTACGGTCGCGTTTGGTCGGTGAATGTAAGAGCTCCAGGTGATGAACGACGTCGGTTCGACTGATGCCGGTATCGGGAAAGATGCTGTCGAAAGCACCGAGTTGGGCGAGGTTTTCAAAACTCTTTTTACTGAGCCGTGCCCGGTCACGAATGTCAGCCAGGCTGTCAAAGGGTTGAGCTCGTTCGATGCGGCGCTTTTCTTTGTGGGTGAGGCCTAGCACAGTATTCAACGACAGACGGATCCCCCAGGGATAACGCGCGGTCCCAAAGCTTTCGGGCAAGCGTTCGAGACGCACCTGGGTGGTGGAGGTATTAATGTCGACCGGTAAAATTTCAATGCCCATGCGTCGGGCTTCAGCCACCATGAGCCGTTGTGGGTACATGCCGGGATCATGTTCAAGCACCGCAGCCATAAACGCCGCAGGATAGTGAGTCTTGAGCCAGGCGGATTCGAACGTCGGGATGGCAAATGCCGCACCATGGGCTTTGCAGAACCCAAACGATCCGAATGCGGCCAGTGTGTCCCAGACTTCGTCGATCACCTCTATATCCCAGTTATTTTCCAGGGCTTTGGCGCGAAAATAGGCTTCCACCTCGTCTTGTTCTTCGGAACCTAACCGGCGGCGAAATTCATCGGCGGCTGCCAGGCCACAGCGGGTCATCGTATTAAAGGTGCGCAGCAGTTGCTCATGGAAGACGGTCACCCCGTGAGTTTCTTCCAGAATGGGTTTCAGTTCCGGGTGCGGGTAGTGTGCCGGGGCGAGCTGATGCCGGTAATCCAGAAATGGCCGGACCATGTCGGATTTCATGGGTCCGGGGCGGAACAGGGAAATATCGATGATCAGGTCGGTGATGGATTCGGGTTCGAGTTTGCCAATGAGTTCGCGCTGGCCGGGTGATTCGATTTGGAAACATCCCAGGGTGTGGGTGGTTTTGATCATGGCAAAAGTGGCCGGATCGTCATGTGGGACTTTTTCGAGATTGAGAGTTTCACCGGTGGTGCGCTGAATTTCTGTTAACGCGTAGGCGATCGTAGATTGCATGCGTACCCCCAGCACATCGAGTTTGAGCATGCCCATCGGGTCCATATCGTGTTTATCGAACTGACTCATGGCGAGCCCCATTCCGGAGGCTTCAACAGGAGACCGGTCAAGTAGGGTCTGATCCCCCAGAATGACACCGCAGGGATGCATGGAAATGTGGCGCGGTAACCGATCGAGGCGTTCGGTCAGGTCCACGAGTAAGTCCAGCTGTTGGTTGCCGGATTTTCGGCTGTCGTGCACCTGAGCGGCAAAGGTTTGCAGTTCCGGCATGTGTTCTAGCGCTTGACGAAAATCTGAGGCTGAAAAACGCCAGAGCTTTTTAGCCAGGTGATCTATTTGCTCGCGTTCAAACCCGAGTGCGCGTCCGGCATCGCGGACCGCCCCACGGACGCGGTAGCCATTTTGCATGCTCATCAGGGTGGTGCGTTCGGCACCGAACCGGTCAAAGATTGCCTCGTAGATCTCGTGGCGACGGGCTGATTCAACATCGATGTCGATATCGGGCAGCGTGGAGCGGTCTTGAGATAAAAAACGTTCAAAAATCAGGTCGTGTTCGATCGGGTCGACATGTGAGATGCGCAGTGCGTAATTGACCAGGGAAGAGGCGCCCGAACCTCGGGCAGAGACGCGCACCTGGTGTTCTTCGATCATCGTGACGACTTCGGCGACGGTGAGAAAATAACTAGAAAACCCGAGGTCGTGGATGATGTGGAGCTCATGATCCAACCTGTTGAACACCTGGTTGTATTGAGCACTGCCAGGGTCTAAGTGGCTAAAGCGAAGGTCCAGGCCTGATCGGGCACGTTGGGTCAAGACGGCAGCAGGGTCGCCGTCGATACCGATGACGTCGAATTCTGGTACCCGTGGCTGGCCCCACCCGATATCTTGGCTCGGATCCAGTGCACAGCGTTCTGCTAGGCGCTGGGTGTGGGCAAGCAGGTGTCGAGCTGCAGCGGTTCCAAAACCTGCCTCGTGGGTAATCTCGTGGGCGAGCGCATGCATGGTCAGGGAAGATTTCAGCCAGCCTTGCCCATTGGGTTGAATATCGGTCAGCTTATCCAGACTGGACAGGGCCCGCGCCGCGTCGACGACGTCGGCGGTCGCTGCCCCATCCGGGGTCGCATACCGTACCGCATTGGTTAACACGGCTGGCAGATCAAGGTCGTAACTGGCTCGCAGCATCCGGACTGCTTGAGCCGTTGACAACCGCTCCGTGGGTAGGGACAGGTGGGAAACAATTTCGACGTGCACACTGTGCGGCGGCAGCACGCGTTTCCATAATTTCAATCGGGTCCGCCCCGGGGTGTATTTCCGCTGGGCCATCATCGCTCCCACGTCTGATTCCGGTCCCAGCAGCACATGCAATACCGGCCCGTTGCCTGCAGCCTTGACCAGCTGAGAGACCAAAATATAGGGTCGTTGATTCCGCGTTAGCTGGGTGTGGGCGGTGGAGATGAGCCGTACCAGCGCCTGATAGCCGGCGCCGATGTCCTGGGCTTGACCGTAGCCAACCTGGGCGGCGCTGGCAGCCAGGATGGTGACCCGTCCAGCGGGTAGGGGTTTGCCGTCCACCGTGTATTCGGGATCCCACATGACGGCGAGGTTTACCCCTACCACCGGGGCAATGTTGTGTGCCAGGCACGTTTTAATGTGTTTTGCCATGCCGTAGAGCCCATCGCGATCCGTGCACCCCAAGATATGGGCACCATCGGCTGCCGCGACCTCGACGAGTTCCTCGGGCCAGGACACCCCGAAGTGCGCTGAGTAGGCGGTGGTGACGTTGAGATGGGCAAACGGCGACGCCATGCTAAGCGGCTTCCTCCAACCGCAGTGCATCATGGACTTGGACCAGACGCCAGCGGCCAGATTCGATGTGGTGTGAAATATCTAGGGTCAGCACCGGAGCATTGCGCGCTCGTGTGAGACTGACCTGCACGCGCCACACTTGATAATCCACCAGTCCTGGACCGTGCCCGAGTGCTGCGCGGTATTCTTCGGCCCACCAACGACGACGGACGTACCAGCGTTGCGGTTGGGCTGTGACGGTATAGGACCGACCACCGTAGTTCAGGTGCAATGGAATACCTGCGGTTGTGCAGGTAACTTGAATGGATTGTGTGAGTGTACCCATGGAATTCCCCTTCTGATCAGTGGCATCAGTGCCCAATGGTTGTTCGCGCTCTCAGCATAAAAATCTGCGAGGACACGATAAGCCACCCTGTCGTCGATTCGCTGCAGCATTCATAATGGGGCCATGACCAACTCTGCTTTTGATGCTGTATTAACCAAGCTGCTGGATGCGCCCCGGTTGACTGGTCTCACGGTAACTTCGGGCCGAATCGTCACCACGGTGCAACATCTCAAGCAAGACGGCACCGAATACGTGAATCAACTCTGGGATGTGACCGACACCCCACTGCAGTTAACGTACGGGGATGACTCCGTTTCGGCTGTTGAACAAGACCGGCACGGTCAGATCTTTTTCCTCTCCTCCAGGGCACCTGCTGCCAAAGACGCCGAGGCACCCTCCCAGGCGGGATCGAACCTTTGGGTGTTGCCGACAACCGGTGAGCCAAGAGTGGTAGCCCAACGTACTTGGGGATTTACCGGACTCAAAGTGGTCAAGAACAAACTTGTGGTAACCATGCAATGGCACAGCACGGCCAGAACGCACGAGCATCACGAAGAACTAGCTGCCACTCGAGATCAAGCCAAAGTCACCGGCGTCGTCTACACGCAGTTTCCGACCCGTTATTGGGATCAGGACCTTCCGCAGGGTCGCACCGTGCTGGGTGTATCTCCCATCCCTGGGCCCGGTGAGCAACCAAAGTTTCTTCGCGTAGACCTGCCGATCGGACGCTTAATCAACTGGGACGTCGATCCCGCCGGGACCTTTGCGCTGGTGACCATGTCGCAGCAGCGCGGCAACACCCCGGACGACGTTGAGACCCAGGTGGTGTATCGGGTGGACCTCATGACCGGTCAGGCCATCGAGCTGCTGGTATCCACCCCGCACCGACAATATAGCGCCGGGGCTATCAGCCCGGATGGGACCCGTGCGGTGGTCAGTATCGCAACGCCGTGGCGGGAAGGCACCAACTTGGCGGTGACCAGTGGCATTCTTGAGGTGCGCTCTGGCCAATTACAACCGTTATGGCCCGAATTGGACCGCTGGGTGTCCCCCGCATGGTTGACGAACACACATTTGGTCGGCGCTTGCGATGATGAAGGCGCCGGAGCAATCTATGTGGGCCACCACGATGAACATTTGCCCACGCGGCTTACCGCTCCGGTCGATACTTGGCAACCCCACGATGAGTTGCACACCGCGCGGGCCTATAGTTCTCTCACTACAGACCCGCTGGATAATACTGCACATCACGCAACCGTCTATGCGATCTCCTCGGGGATTGCCGCCAGTCCACAACTTCTGCAGTTCACCTTCAGCCCTATTGCCCCCGCTGTGAGCCAACCGACCGTGGTAGACACTGGCATTGCACCATTGCACTCCCCCGGCAGGTTAGACACGCTCAGTGTCACCGCCCAAGACGGTACCGTCGTGCGCTCCTGGTTGCGCCTGCCCGACGACGAAGGCCCGTTTCCGATGGTGGTCTTCGTCCATGGCGGGCCGTGGGGCACCTGGAATGACTGGACCTACCGATGGAATCCCGATCCATTCGTCGCCGCAGGCTATGCCGTGCTCCTGCCCGACCCGGCAATCTCGACCGGTTATGGCCAAGACATGATCGAACGGGGCAATCAACAACTTGGCGGTGCCCCATTTACCGATCTGTTGGCTCTGATCGACGCCGCCGAGGCCCGCGGCGATATTGCTGCTGAGAAAACCGCGCTGGCCGGCGGATCCTACGGGGGCTATCTGGCCAACTGGGTCGCCGGGCACACAGGAGAAAAGTTTCGCTGCATTATCACGCACGCATCGCTATGGGACACCACCGCGATGGGCCAAACCACAGATAACGCCACCTGGGATCGGGCCATGGCCCCACAAACCCAATATTCACCTCACCGGTATGCTCGCGATATCGCTGTGCCGATGCTGGTCATTCACGGCGATAAGGACTACCGAGTGCCCATTGGCCAAGCCCACCAGCTCTGGCACGCCCTACACACCGTGACCCCGCCAATTACCGACGACGACGGCAACACCGCCCACCGGTTCCTGTACTTCCCCGATGAGGGTCACTGGATTGTCGGTCGCGGAAACGCTGAAGCCTGGTACCGGGTATTTTGCAACTTCCTGGATGTCCACGTCCACGGATCAGCTGAAGACCTACCGCCTCAGTTGGGTTAGACCAACGTGGCCTGACCGCCGGTTGGATCAAACGGCTCAATGAGTTCCGGGCCGTTATTTCGCACCGAGCCCACGGCAGGATCTACCGGATACATCTCCCATTGGGTGGCCACCTCATAGGCCTGCGCGATCACAGCATCTACCAAGTGGGCGGCTTCGTCTTTCGAGACTTCTCCGGCCGAGAGCCATTCGTCCATCATCTTTCGGCTCATTGGTAACGGGAGTCGATCATGCAGGGCCGCCAGATCGTTGAGGATCTCTGGTTGGTCACCGGGTTGCGGTGACGGTCCGGTCAGGATCGTCGTCGATAATACCCACGGTGCGTCGTCTTTGGCTGCCGGATCCTTCCACCATTCATACAATCCGGCGAAAAAGATTGGCGAGCCGTCTTTGGGACGCACAAAATATGGTTGCTTACGGTCGCCTTTGGTTTCTGGGGCCAGCCATTCGTAATAGCCGTCCACCGGTACGGCGGCGCGGCGGGTTTTGACAGCCGAACGGAATGAGGGTTTTTCTACAACCGACTCAGCCCGGGCATTGAAGGTGCGCTGCCCGAAGGACAGGTCTTTGGCCCAGCTTGGAACCAGGCCCCAGCGGGCCATATACAGGTTGCGCTGCCAGGGCGTCGTAGTATCTGAAGGGTCTTGATAATGTTCCACAATTACCGGCACATCTTTGGTCGGGGCCACGTTGTAATCGGGGCGCAGCTCTTCGAAGTGCACGTGATCTGCATCCGTGGCTGCCATCAGATCACCGATTGCTCTGGCCATCACATATCGTCCGCACATGCTTCCAGTATGCCAGCCATACCGCATGAAAACGATGTCTTTCCTGACGCGGCTGCCTCTACCCGCCCCATCGTTCTATATTTCAGCGTGTTGTCAACCCTGGCCAACCCTAGGCCGGATATGGTCAGATAGTGTGTGACTGCCTACGACCGTTTCGTAGGCACAACTGTGATTTCAAGGAGAGATAATGGCGTATAAGGTTCAGGCCGCCGTGGTACGTGCAAAAGATGCACCAGTAACTATTGAGACAATCATCGTGCCAAAACCCGGGCCCGGCGAAGTAGTCGTGGATGTTTCTACCTGCGGCGTCTGCCATACCGATTACCTATATATTGAAGGCGGGGTGGGCGATAACTACCCGTACCTGCTGGGTCACGAGTCCACCGCCGTGGTATCCGAAATCGGCGAAGGTGTTACCAACGTTAAAGTCGGTGACAAGGTCATCTTGAACTGGCGCGCCGTGTGTGGCGAGTGCCGAGCTTGCAAGAAGGGTGAGTTGAAGTACTGCTTCAACACCCACAACGCTGAGCAGAAGATGACTTTGGAAGACGGCACCGAACTCGAAGCCGCTCTGGGCATCGGGTCCTTTGCCGAAAAAACCCTGGTCGCTGCCGGACAGTGCACCAAGATCGACGCCGAACTCGAAGAAGATCAGCACGCCGCCGTTGGCCTGTTGGGTTGTGGAGTCATGGCCGGTATCGGTGCAGCCATCAACACCGGTGAACTCAAACGCGGTGAATCAGCAGCCGTGATCGGCTGTGGTGGCGTGGGCATGGCAGCCATTCAGGGTGCCAAACTGGCCGGGGCCACCACGATTATCGCTGTGGATATTGATGACGCAAAGCTTGACCAGGCCAAAACCCTGGGCGCGACCCACACGGTGAACTCCAAACAGGTTGACGCTGTAGAAGCCATCCGTGAACTCACCGATGGCTTCGGCGCAGATCTGGTCGTGGAAGCCGTTGGCCGTCCAGAAACCTATGAGCAAGCATTTTACGCTCGTGACCTGGCCGGACGCGTCGTACTAGTCGGCGTGCCACACCCGGACATGAAACTCGAGTTGCCGTTGCAAGATGTCTTTAGCCGCGGTGGATCCCTGAAATCCTCCTGGTATGGCGACACGCTACCATCCCACGACTTCCCAATGCTGGTTGAACAATACCTGCTGGGTAGGCTAGATCTGGATGCGTTTGTAACCGAACGCATCCCCCTGAACGATATTAACGAAGCTTTCGACAAGATGAACGCCGGCAAAGTCCTGCGCTCAGTAGTGGAGTTCTAAATTCATGGCCAAGATTGAAAACATTGTCACCTCAGGTACCTTCTCGCTTGATGGGGGCACCTGGGATGTCGACAACAATGTCTACATTGTTGGTGATGACACCTCGGTCATCGTCATTGATCCCGCCCACGAAGTTGAAAAGGTCCGCGAAGCCATCGGTGACCGCACGGTCTCAGCGATTTTGCTGACACACGGTCACGATGACCACATTTCCGAAGTTATTAAACTTCGCGACATGGTCGATGCTCCGGTCCTAATCCATAAAGACGACCAAATGCTGTGGGATGCGACCCACCCAGACCAGCAACCGGACAGTTACATTAGCGACGGCGATGAATTTAACATCGCAGGGGTCACCCTGACCGCTATCCACACCCCGGGACACTCCCCTGGTTGTGTCGTCTTCCACGCACCCGAGCTCGAAGGCGGTGTCCTATTTTCCGGTGACACTCTCTTCAACGGTGGCCCAGGAGCAACCGGCCGCTCGTATTCGGATTTCGATACCATTATCGAATCGATCAAAAACAAAATCTTCACCCTGCCGGAACACACTAAGGTGTTGACCGGTCATGGTGACTCCACGGTGATCGGTGAAGAAAAACCACACCTGGATGAATGGATTGCCCGCGGCCACTAAACCGCGCTAAAGCACTTCGGGGGCTCGTCATCTGCAAAGATGATGAGCCCCCGAAGGGTTTAATAGAGCGCTTATGCGTCAATCATGCGAACTGTCTGGGACTGCTCGGAGCGACCCACTACGCCGTCGGCATCGTAGAGAATTGCCGAGGTGATGCCACCACCGGTTTGGCCAATGTTGGCAGAGGTCGCAAAACCAAGCCATTCACCAACGGGTTGGCGTATGAAGTGAATGGTCAGGTCAACGTTGGCGAAGAACACGTTGTCTACTGACGGCTCAGCCAGCGGTGCCAAACCATTAGCGGTATCGGCCAGACCCACGAGCTTGGTAAACGATGATGTGGGCTCGTTTTCAATGACGTCGATCTTCGTGGTAATCCAGACACGACCATGACCTGGTGCATGGTCTGGGAAGGTTCGAGCTTCGATAGAGCGAATAAAACCGCCTGGCCACCGATTCGACATCTCGTCCCACGGTTCGGCCTCTTCAACCGGCGGCAAGTATGGATCACAAATATCTGCAACCCGTGAGGTATCCGAGGTAATAATCTTCCAGGTACGTCCAACTAATACGGCACGACCCTGTGCATAGACGGTGGATTGGATCAATTCAATTGTGCGTCCGGGACGCACCGTTTCGGTAACGACTTTGACCTCACCGGCGTGCAACTTCCCCAAAATGTCGAAACTAATCCGACTGGTAAGAAAATCTTTACGCGGATGATACGCCTCGAGTTCTGCTGCAACGAGCCCAGAGACCGGTGCCATATGCAATTCGTCGTCTTGCCACGCGCCTTGGGCGTGCAGCGTCGAAACAAAGAATGATGTACGGACATCCTCGGTAATCTCGATAGGTTTTATCCGGCGAAAGTACGCGGTGTCCTGTGGTTGAGTTGCTTCCTGTGATGAGGTCATGAGCCTATCTTGCCAGAAACT
>CAZAAP010000029.1:0-18434 GCA_964482935.1 uncultured Enteractinococcus sp. | reverse complement strand
GTCAGGCCGTCAACAACCCCGAGCGCACCATTTCTTCGGTCAAGCGCCACATGGGTACCGACTGGAAAACTGAAGTCGACGATAAGTCCTACACCGCCCAGGAAATCTCGGCTCGTATCTTGATGAAGCTCAAGCACGACGCCGAAGAATACCTCGGCGAAAAGGTTTCCGACGCCGTCATCACCGTGCCCGCCTACTTCAACGACGCCGAACGCCAGGCGACCAAAGAAGCCGGTGAGATCGCTGGCCTAAACGTCTCGCGTATTATCAACGAACCGACATCGGCTGCCCTGGCCTACGGTCTGGAACGCGGTAAAGAAGACGAGCTGATCCTGGTCTTTGACCTCGGTGGCGGTACGTTTGACGTCTCCCTGTTGGAAGTTGGTAAAGACGACGACGATTTCTCGACCATTCAGGTCCGCTCGACTGCCGGTGATAACCGTCTTGGCGGTGACGACTGGGACCAGGTCATCGTGGACTGGTTGCTGGAACGCGCTAAAGCCTCGGGTGCCGATCTGTCCAAGGACAAGATCGCTCTGCAGCGTCTGAAGGAAGCCGCCGAACAGGCCAAGAAGGAACTGTCCTCGGCCACCTCAACCAACATTTCGCTGCAGTACCTGTCGGTGACCGAAAACGGTCCGGTGCACCTCGATGAGCACCTGTCGCGCGCCAAATTCGAGGATATGACCTCCCACCTGCTGGAACGCACCCGTCGTCCATTCGAAGACGTCATCAAAGAAGCCGGTGTTTCGGTTTCGGAGATTGACCACGTCGTCCTCGTGGGTGGTTCGACCCGTATGCCAGCAGTGGTGGAACTGGTCCAGAAACTTGCCGGTGGCAAAGAACCCAACAAGGGTGTTAACCCAGACGAGGTTGTTGCCGTTGGTGCCGCCATTCAGGCCGGCGTCCTGGCGGGCGATCGGAAAGACGTTCTGCTGATCGACGTCACTCCACTATCCCTTGGTATCGAAACCAAAGGTGGCGTGATGGCCAAGCTCATTGAGCGCAACACCGCGATCCCAACCAAACGTTCAGAAACCTTCACCACTGCCGACGACAACCAGCCGTCGGTAGATATCCAGGTTTTTCAGGGTGAGCGTGAATTTACGCGCGACAACAAACCACTGGGCAACTTCCAGCTGACCGGTATCGCCCCAGCACCTCGCGGTGTGCCCCAGATTGAAGTCACCTTCGACATTGACGCCAACGGTATTGTGCACGTCTCCGCTAAGGACGGCGCAACCGGTACCGAACAGTCGATGACCATCACTGGCGGCACTTCGCTATCGGATGATGAAATCGATCGCATGGTCAAAGACGCCGAAGCTCACGCTGAGGAAGATAAGAAGCGCCGTGAGGCCGCCGAGGCCCGCAACGCTGCCGAAACCACGGCGTACTCGGTTGACAAGCTCCTGAAAGATAACGACGAAAAACTGCCGGAGGATGTCAAGACTGAGGTCCAGGCCGACGTCGATGCGCTCAAGGCTGCCCTTGAGAAACAGGACAACGACGACGAAGTCCAGGCCGCATTCGAGAAGCTGCAGCAGTCCCAGACCAAGATTGGTGAAGCACTGTATGCATCCTCTCAGCAAGACGGCACGCAGCCAGATGCAGCACAGGATGACGAAGACATCGTAGATGCCGAGGTCATTGACGAAGAAGAAAAGAAATAACCTTCGACCCGTTTAGCTGCACGATAATCACGACCGAGGCCGGCCGGTTTCCGGCCGGCCTCGCGTGTTAAGTTTTTCAAGGGAGATTATGCCATGACTGACCAGCCACACCACGACGACCAGGATCCCATCCGCTTCACCGACAAACGCCGCATCGATCCGGAAACCGGCCAGGTACGCGACCAAACTGCCGCCGAGGCAGAAACTGAATCTGCGCCTGAAACCCAGGATGCCGAACAGCAGACGACCTCATCTGAGCATGCCGATCCGCTGTCCCAGGTCGAAGACATCCTCAATGCGGCCGGTGCGGAGTCCGAAGCCGAGACCGTAGCGGAAGCCGAGCCTGCGACTGATGAAGCCGCCGAACTGCGCGAAGACCTGCAGCGGTTGCAAGCCGAGTTTGTCAACTACCGCCGTCGGGTCGAACGCGATCGCGACGTGGCCAAGGACAACGCGAAGTTTTCGATGTTCGAAAACCTGCTGCCTGTGCTCGACGATATCGACGCCGCCGACGCGGCCGGTGACCTCGACGGTCCTTTCGCTGCGATCGCGCGCAAACTGCTAACCACCCTGGAAAGTATGGGGTTGGTCAAACACGACAGCGACACCCTGGTCGGCGAACCATTCGACCCGGCACATCACGAAGCGATGCTGCGCCAACCATCCCAGGAGGTGGCAGCCGAACACATCGTCCAGGTCTTCCGCAACGGATACCTCTATAACGAACGCGTGCTGCGCGCCGCCCAAGTGATGGTGTCTGCCGGTGATGAGTAATAGAGAGGAGGTTCCATGGCCTCACAGGATTGGCTAGAAAAAGATTTCTACGCCATTTTGGGCGTCGATAAGACTGCCAGCGCCGATGATATCAAAAAGGCATACCGTAAGCTTGCTCGCAAGCATCACCCGGATGCCAACCCGAACGACGCCACCGCAGAACGTCGGTTTAAAGAAATCACCGAAGCCCATACTGTGCTCTCGGACCCCCAGCAGCGCCAAGAGTACGATCAACTGCGCGCCATGAGAACCGGTGGGGCTCGCTTCACCGCGCCCGGCGGTGGCCACGGTGGCGGGTTCGAAGACATTTTCTCGGGCCTCTTCGGCCAAGCTGGCGGTGGACGCCACGCCGGTTTTAGCGACATGTTCGGTGGTTTCGGTGGTGGGGGCGGTGGCCAAAGCTTTGGCGGCTTTCAGCAGGCCCCAACTAAAGGGGCTGACCTGAAAAGCGCTATCACGATCAGTTTCGCCGAAGCGATCCGCGGTACCACCACCAAGGTCAATACCGGCTACGGTGCCCCAACCGATGTGCGTATCCCGGCCGGAGTCAAAGACGGTCAAAGCGTACGGGTCAAAGGCAAGGGCCAGCAAGGAACCGGTGGCCGAGGTGATCTATTGGTCAAAATCTCGGTTGCAAGTCACCCGGTGTTTGAACGCGATGACGACAACATTCGGGTTAAGGTGCCCGTCTCTTTCGATGAGGCGGTCCTGGGTACTACGATCGAGATACCAACCCTGGATGGTCCCGTGAAAATTGGGGTCCCTGCAGGCTCATCGTCGGGCCGCGTCCTACGGTTGCGCGGACGGGGCGTGAAAACTGCCAAACGCACCGGTGACCTGTTAGTTGAACTGGTCATTGAGGTCCCCGCCAACCTGTCAGGCGAGGCACGTGCCGCCGTGGAAGCGTATCGTGCGGCAACCGCCGACATTGACCCGCGAGCTGACCTGGTAAAGAAGGCTAGATTGTAATGGTCAACCGTCACAAACACGATCCGGTCTACGTCATTTCGGTTGCGGCTCAGCTGGCCGACATGCATCCCCAAACCCTGCGTCAATATGATCGTATGGGACTGGTGGTGCCTGCTCGCCAAGCGGGGGGCCAACGCCGATACTCCGCTGAAGACATTCGGCGGTTGCGGCGCATTCAATCGTTGTCTCGTGACGGTGTCTCACTAGAGGGTATCCGCCGTATCGTGGAGCTCGAAGCCGAGGTGGAAGAGCTTCGCGATACGGTAAGTGATCTCGTCGATCAAATTGCCGTGATGCGCTCGCATGTCTCCTTCTCCCGGACCTTTACCGCCGGGTCATCGGGAGTGACCACAAATATTCATGGACCTGCCCCTGCCAATCACGACGGCGTCGCAAGCACTCATCGCGAGGAGCGTCGTCGGCAGCGATTCGATCGCGACCGGGTAGAGCAAGCCGTCATGTTTGCCCTGGAGCAATCCAAACCGCGGTACGCGCTGAACCGTCCACGCTTTGCTTTACCGCGCTGAATGCTGCGGTGGAGGCTGGTGCACTTTCCACGAATATTTCAAAACTCAACAGCCGGGCCCCCAACGGGTCCGGCTGTGATTTTCCACAATCGCGCCCGCCCCGAGGGCTTATCCACAATGCGGTCTCGGATCTAAGTGGCGGCTCTCATAGACTTCTAAGCTGAACCCTAGCGTTGGAACACATCCTAGGGGGTATGCCATGTAGCGTTGTTGATGTGGCGTTAGCCAATCTTGCGGTACGTCAGGTCGAAAATATAGCGACCTGCGCGCTGTGCTTTCGCCTCGAAACTTGTGACTGGCCGGGTCTCGAATCGCGGTGCCCAACCGCCGACGTCATCGAGGGCTTCGGCTAGCGGCAGCGGATTGTCATCATCGGTGCCGTGGAACCGGGCGAGGGTCAGCGGAGAGTCCTGTCCCGCTAGGCGGCCGGGGTGCAGGTTTTCGAAGGCTGGATGAGCGTTGGTGACGTCGCGCATATGCGCCGCATAGTTGGACCAGTCGGTAGCCAATCGTAAGATGCCGTTATCCGTGAGCACGCGTGCCACTTGATCTAAGAATTTCGGTTGGATCAGGCGGCGTTTGTGATACCGGTTCTTTTGCCACGGGTCGGAAAAGAAAATCCACACTTCTTGAGCCGAACCCGCGGGCAGCATATGGTCCAAGACTTCGGGAGCGTTGGCCTCAACCATACGAACGTTAGTTACCTTTTCGGTCACCACTTGGTCCAAGAGCTTGGCAAGTCCGGGTCGGTAGACTTCCACGGCCAAGAAGTTTGCTTCGGGATGTTTGATGGCCCCGGCAAATGTTGATTCCCCGTGGCCTACTCCGACATCGACGATCAGCGGGCCAGTCTGGCCCCAAACTTGTGCTGTATCAAGGTGGGACTGCGGCGCGACTGAGGTATCGGCGAAGGTACGGGTCACGGGCAGAATCGTGGTCCCGAGGTGATCTTGCCAGAGGCGTTGTCGGGTGGGGGACATTGCCAGCTCACGACGCACGAAAGATACCGGACCGTCTCGCACAATTTTTACCCCGTCGCGCGTTTCGATCTGTTGGTACCCTTCTGGGATCGCAGGCTCATCGGGAAGATCATGCCCCGAAGCATTGACGTCCTGGTTTTGGGATGGGACCGGTTGTGGTGGAGTCTGTGGGAGATCTTGATTGTCGGAAGTCGGCGTCATAGTGTTTCGTAGGTCTTTCGGATAACGTGTGTTGACTAGTTGCAAAGTGCCCGACCGGCGTCCTGAATGGGCCTACTGATGCGGTACCCAGGTAGGTCGGCGGCCACTGTGCTTCTGGTTTGCATCCTGGGCGCGTATGGAACGTGTTGGATTTGGTCAAGAAAGTATTACAGTTAACCATAACGAGTCCCGAATGGAAGGAAGACTTATGAGCTTAGCTCAGCTGCCAATACGTTTGACTACCGGTGCATTTGTCCTGAACTCTGGTATTTCCAAGCTCAGCTTGTCGGACGAAGAAGCCGAAGGTCTACAACAAATGGCCTCAAATGGTGTCCCCGTGCTGGCTGATATGTCGCCCGCTGCGTTCCGTCGGTTCATTGCCGCCACCGAAATCGGTGTCGGTGCTGCACAGCTGATTCCAAAAGTGCCCGGCTGGTTTGCCGGTGCTGCGCTGAGTGTGTTCTCCGCCGGGATGCTGAACATGTATCTCAACACGCCTGGTATGACGCAAGACGACGGTGTCCGCCCGACTCAGGAAGGCACTTCGGTTGCGAAGGACGTGTGGATGCTGGGGGCTGGCGCTTCCATGATTATCGACTCCATGTTGAACACTTCATCGCGTCGACGTAAAGCAGCGAAACGCCGCGCTGCCAAAATTCACGACGCCAAAGAACAAAAGATCGAAGCGATTCAGACTGCTCGCGAAGAGCAGCACAAAGCTCTCGACGCTGCCCGTGAAGCGGCTCGCGAAGAACGCAAGGCAGCTCGCAAAGCGGCCCGCAATGTTCGCAAAGCAGCCTAGGACGCCCCTGCTCTAAGACTGTTCGAACTCTCCACGACGACGATAAGTGCCCCGCCAAGTGCGGGGCACTTATTCTTTTGTGCGCTGGTCGCTGGCGCTAGACCCGGTTGAGGCGTGTGGTGCGGCGTCATCGTTGAGATCGTGTTCCACCTGGGTGGTGGGTGTGACCGCATGAAATGGGGTGCCCGTGGATGGTCGATAGTCGGGTTCTTTGATCGCCCAGAAGCCCTCGGCCTCGGCCAACTGTGGAGTGCGCGGGGTCGTGACTGGTTCGTCGTTGTGATAATTATCGACGATAATGCCTGAGATTCTCCGACGGTTTGCGGCTTCGGCATCCAGTCGGCGCAGCACCCAGGTGTGTTCGGTTGCCAACTGGAGCTCATCGGACGCCCGGTAGCCGGAGGCCAGTTGTCGGGCGCGAAGCATCTCGGCGTCCCATGCCGCCGCGACAAGCATGACGATAAAGGCCAGCCACACCATGAGGATCACATACAAGATCCCATTGACTGTCGTGAAGACTTGTTCAAAGATTGCTACACGGTCCAAGAGCCACCCGGTCAGAGCAAGGCTGGCGAAGAGCACGATGACGGTTACTGCTGCTCCAGTGGTCATGAACCGATACCGCGGTCGTTCCACATTCGGGCCTCGATAAAACGCCTGGGATACCAAGAAAATCAACACCACCAGAATCAGCGGCCATTTGAGGATGTTCCAGGCGGCCACCGTTTCCTCGGTCAGCCCCAGCATCTGACCTAGCCGCAGGGAGAGGTCGCCTCCTAGGATGATTAGGATCAGTAGCGCGAGCGAAGCCACGATCAGGACTACGGTTTCGATAAACACGATAAAGCGGAAGTAGATAAACGGGCGGCCTTCGCGCGTGTCATAGATACGGTTCATGGCCCGATGAAACGCGGCGACGACATTGGATGCCGAATACAGTGAGCCAATCAAGCCCAGTGTCAGGGCTGTAAGACCACCGGGTGTGTCAATCAAACTCAGCAGGGTATTGGCTACGGTGGCAGCTTCCAGCGCTGGGAGCAGGTCATTGACCAGTCCGGCGACCGTCCAGATGGTTTCCTCAGTGAAATTCGCCACCGACACGATAGAGGAGATCGCAATGAGCCCTGGCAGCAGTGATAAAACCAGATAGAACGTCATCGTTGCGGCGACATCCCAGACCTGCAGCGCGATCGCACGAGCCCAGGTGCGTCGCACCACGAACCACAGGGTCGGCCGCGGGCGCTTATATGTTCTCAGCGGTCGGGTCGGAATCATCTTCGCTAGCGCAGTAGTCACGATCCGCTGGGTAGTGGCGCTACTGGAGCTCTGGGCGGACTCGGCGAGCTGACGATGCGCGGACTGCGCCGTCGTTGGGGCCGGCGTGGTCTGCGAATCGTTGGAGTCAGCCGCGGAGTGGGACATACCCTTGAGCTTAGCTGTTGGCCTGATCACCTGTCGGTAGCGTATGCGGTAGCAGGCGGGGAAGGTTGCCGAAGATTGCAGGTCACGCTGTATCGTAGAGGGTGTGATGAGTGTGAAACGTAGAGTTCTTCGGTTGGCAGCAGTGGTGAGTGTCGGGGTTTTCGCATTGGCCGGGTGTGCTGCTGACGACGCCGAGCAGCCCGGTGCCGCGCCCACCGAAGATGAGACGCCTACGACGTCGCCGACGGCTACCGAGGTTGATCTCGACCAATTTGCCGCAGCACTGGTCACCGACACCCAGATTGTGGGCATGGCCCAGGACCCGCCGATTGAGGGGTTCGTGGATGATCCGGTCACAATGTATCTGACCCTTAGCGAATTTGAACCGACCGGTCGTTGTGCGACTCTACTGGAAGAGCTGAACTCGTTTAGTGCCCCGGCCGTGGGCGGTATTTCGGCAAAATTTATTCGGGAAGTTACCGATCGCTCTGACGACGCGGCAGTCGATGACACACGCGGTGCCGCGGTGGAAACAATGATTTTTGAAACCACCGAGCTGACCGAACCGATGGCGATTTATCGCGACATTCCTAATGCGTGTGAAACTCTGACATCCTCTGAAATCGAAGGTGCCGAAGCCACCTTTACGAAAGTGCCGGGCCTTGATGCGCTGCACTTGGAGATCTCTGACGGCCAAGACATCGAATCGCTGGCGGTGGGCGGTTCGTCGGTTAACGCTCGGTTCCACATGTATATGACAGCCGAACAGGTCACCTTGGAACAAGCCCAAGACATGTTTGGTGCCCAAGCGGAAAAACTCCAAGAGACTTTCCGTGACCGGGTCGATAGTGCAGCCTCCCCGCGTCCGTCTGCTGACCCTTCAGATGGACCTTCCGCCGAGCCCTCCTCGCAACCGTCCGCTGAGTAGCCTGCGCAGGACACGCCACGCAACCGAGCCAACAAGCCCGAGTCATATGTGCTGCGAGACCGCCATCGGGCGGCTTCGGGAGTGCCGAAAAATCTTAGACTATTTCGGAATATTGCGTACCCAAATAGAGTTGAGTTAAGTAGACTCAAGTTTAGGTTTGGAGTCCCGGAGCTGTTCCGGGAGCAAGGAGTTGGCATGAAGACGCAATTCACCACAAAATCTCAGGAGGCGCTATCAGCCGCGGCTATGAACGCCTCCACTGCGGGCAACCCGCAGGTCGAACCCGCCCATATTCTCAAAGCGCTCATGGACCAGCGCGAATCGGTCGCGGTCGCAGTGTTGAAAGCCGCCGACGTCGACCCCGACGTCGTCTCGACTAAAGCATCTAGCCAGATTGCTGCTCTGCCCAAAGTATCTGGCTCGACTGTTGCTGAAGCGCAATTATCTCGTCCCGCGCTGAGCGTCATTTCGGCTGCCCAGACGCAGGCCACCCAGAATCAAGACCAGTTCGTTTCCACGGAACACCTGCTGCTGGGGCTCGCTGCAGACGCGGGAAAAACCGGTGCCGCGCTGCGTGAAGCTGGCGCCACCGTCGACGCCCTAAGCTCTGCAATGCAGGCGGTTCGCGGGGATACAAAAGTCACCTCGCAGGATCCGGAAGGCACTTTCCAGGCGCTCGAGCAATATGGTACCGATCTGACCGAGATCGCTGCGGCAGGCAAACTGGACCCGGTCATTGGCCGAGACGCCGAAGTTCGTCGCGTCATTCAAGTGCTGTCCCGGCGTACCAAAAACAACCCGGTGCTGATCGGTGAGCCAGGCGTGGGGAAGACCGCCGTCGTCGAAGGTTTGGCACAGCGCATCGTTGCTAGAGACGTGCCCGAATCGCTGCGCGGCAAACGACTCATCTCGCTCGATCTGGGTGCGATGGTTGCTGGCGCGAAGTATCGCGGTGAATTTGAAGAGCGACTCAAAGCGGTCCTTGAAGAGATAGCAGCTGCCGGGGGCGAAGTCGTAACGTTTATCGACGAGTTACACACCGTGGTGGGCGCGGGTGCGGCCGAAGGATCCATGGACGCCGGCAATATGCTCAAACCGATGCTGGCCCGTGGCCAGCTGCGCATGATCGGTGCGACGACGCTGGACGAATACCGCGAGAATATTGAAAAGGATCCGGCACTGGAGCGCCGGTTCCAACAGGTTTTCGTGGGCGAACCCTCCGTGGACGACACCATCGCGATTCTGCGTGGCCTCAAAGAGCGATACGAGGCCCACCATAAAGTTGCGATTGCCGATGCGGCCCTGGTTGCCGCCGCGAACTTATCGAACCGATACATTTCCGGACGTCAACTACCCGATAAAGCCATTGACCTGATGGACGAGGCCGCCTCACGACTCCGCATGGAGATTGACTCGGCACCCGAAGCCATCGATAAGCTGCGTCGCGCTGCCGACCGGTTGACCATGGAAGAGCTTGCCTTGGAAGGCGAAACCGATCCGGCTTCGGTCGAACGGCTAGCTGCGCTGCGCGCTGAGCTTGCTGATACTCAGGAGCAACTGGCCGGGTTGACCGCCCAGTGGGAGTCCGAAAAAGCCTCACTGAATAAAGCTGGCGACCTGCGTGTTCAACTGGATGAGCTCCGGTCAGCCGCCGATAAGGCCCAGCGTGAAGGCGATCTTGCTGAAGCCTCCCGGATTCTTTACGGTGAGATTCCGCAGGTCGAAAAGGATTTGGCCGCAGCTGAAGCCGCTGATTCCACTGTACCTGCCAATGAGACCCCCATGGTCTCGGAACACGTCACCGCCCATGACATTGCAGAAGTCATTGAGGCCTGGACGGGTATTCCGGCGGGGCGCATGCTATCGAGCGAGCAGGAAAAGCTGCTCAATATGGAATCCGGAATTGGTCACCGGCTGATCGGTCAGCATAAGGCTGTGGCTTCGGTCGCTGATGCGGTGCGCCGTTCGCGCGCAGGTATCTCGGATCCCAATCGTCCAATCGGTTCGTTCCTGTTCCTAGGCCCCACGGGTGTCGGAAAGACGGAACTTGCCAAATCATTGGCCGAGTTCCTCTTCGACGACGACCGTGCAATGGTTCGCATCGATATGTCGGAGTACTCCGAGAAACACTCCGTCTCCCGGCTCGTTGGCGCGCCTCCCGGCTACGTGGGATACGACGAAGGCGGTCAGCTGACCGAATCCGTACGTCGTCGTCCGTATTCCGTCATCTTATTGGACGAGGTTGAAAAGGCACACCCGGAGGTCTTCGACATTCTGTTGCAAGTCCTCGACGACGGACGACTGACCGACGGACAGGGACGCACCGTTGACTTCCGCAATACCATCTTGATCCTGACGTCCAACCTGGGGTCAGAGTTTCTGGTGGATGCTGGACTTGAAGCCTCCGAGAAACATGCTCGAGTCGACGCCGCGGTGCGAGCTGCGTTTAAACCCGAGTTCTTGAATCGTCTCGACGACATCATCCACTTCGATCCGCTCACCATCAAGGATCTCGTCAAGATCGTTGATCTGCAGATTGCGCAGCTGGTGGACCGGTTGGCCGAGCGACGCATCAGTCTGCAGGTAACTCCGGCTGCCGCCGAATGGCTGGCGCGGGTTGGCTATGATCCGGCCTATGGTGCCCGACCGCTGCGTCGACTCGTGCAACGCGAGATCGGTGACAACCTTGCCCGTGAAATCCTGGGTGGCAAGGTTAACGATGGCGATAGCGTGACCGTGGATGCCGACGGTGAAGGCATCGTTTTGAAAACTGAAACGGTGGACGTCGAAGCCGGTCAGGGATCAACGGTTTAATCGCCCTTGCGGGAGGCCTCGCTCATAAAAGTGCCGGCTGCCTAACCTTTATAGTTAGACAGCCGGCATGTTCTTGGCTCTAAAGTAGTCGACGGACGTCGTATCAGGATTCGTCTGCGTCCCCTGGGGCCGTTGGGCTCGCCTCAGGAGCAGAATCGCCATTTGCGGCGGCGTCTTCTGCTGATTGGATAGGATTGTCGGCCTGTTCTTCTTCGGACCGCTGATCATCAATAGCTGGTTCTTCAACCAACGAATCTGAAAAATTCGTGTCGTCATTGGTAGAGACGATGCAATCGACGCGACGGTCGGTTTCGGTTTCCCACGTGTATTCAGAGGGTCGTGAAGTGTTGATGGAGTAGGTTGCCTGCGTATTTTCCAAAAGAGGAATATCCGCGCAGAAGGTCTCCGACGATTCACGGAGTTCTTCTTCGCCCGGGTAGGTCATATCCCCCGAGTACAGACGGCGGCCAATCAGTTGGGCATTGTGGGGGGTGGAGCATTCGACAATGTCAGCAGGTTGGCTGGCATCCGTGTAGTTAGCTAGACAGTCGCCAGGTAGGAAGTTCTCCGGAGAAACATTGGTAGCAATGATGCCATCAATTCCTGGAGAAGGGTTGCGCGTTGTGGTCTCCGTCGGCGCCTCTGCGCCATTGTTGTTGTTGGAGGAGCTAAAGCTATATACAAAGAACGTAACGATCCCCAGTATCACGATTAGTACAGATAGAAAGATGATCCACGAGTTACGCCGTGAGCGCCGTTCCCGCTGTTGACGAAGTTCACGTCTCGAAGGCGCCGAGGGATCTTCAGCTGACAGCGGAGGCTCGGCCTCTGAATTTCGCTGGTAGTCGGCTGGGGTCATGCCGGTCCATCATCCTTCCTGACAGCAGTATTTGTTTCCTCCGCACAGATTCGCCCTCGGCGAGTACCACGGGGATCTGCTGGTTATAAGGCGATCTTAGGGCGAAAGCGTGGGTTATACCAGACATACTTTAGCCCCCAAGGGGCGAACTCTACTCAAACATGTTAACCTGGTAAGCACGAACCATTACGAAAAAGAGACCTCAGCGACAACATGAGCCTTATGTTGGCGCCTTTGAGGACCCAGAGACCGCGAAGGGGGTCACGCTCATGGGGCGCGGCCGTCAAAAGGCAAAGGCAACCCGGCAGGCACGGGACATGAAGTACTTCTCGCCAGCTACCGATCTGGCAGCACTTGAGCGAGAGCTATCCGGCAAGAAACCCGACAGGGGAGAAGACAACGAGTACGCCGAATACGCGGAAAAATATAACGCCTACGATGAATACGACGAGGACTCGTCGTATCAGTAGGCGCTTTCCTCTTCGGGGTTTCATTGATTCTTGAAAGATCGGCCCGGTGAGATGACGGATTCATCTGACCGGCCGATCTCTTTTGAGAACTCAACGCTCTGGGAAGGTCATCCGGCATACGCTACCCATCAGGCCGCCATGCGGTCTGTTCAGCGTGTCATCGAAAATACAGCGCCATATCAAAACGTGCAGGTCGCATCCACCGGTATGAGGCAGCTTTTGAGGCTTAAGCCGCTCATTTTGACCGGTGCCGGGATGTCCACAGACTCTGGTATCCCAGATTATCGTGGTCCTGAAGGTTCGCTACGACACTCCAGGCCTATGACCTACCAAGAGTTTCTCCACGACGACGCTGCACGACACCGCTATTGGGCGCGTTCCTTCGTAGGCTGGCAGCATATGAACGCTGCTGTCCCGCACACCGGCCATGAGATTATTGCCAAATGGGATGCTCAGGGACGGATTGCAGGGGTAGTGACCCAGAACGTCGATGGTCTTCATCAACAGAGCCAGCGTGCCGTCGAGCAACGTCTTGCTAATACCGGTAGGTCTGGACCCGTTATCGCATTGCACGGTTCGATGGATGAAATCGAATGCCTCGTGTGCGGTACCAAGGAAAACCGTGACGATTTCGGAGTTCGACTGCGTGAAGCAAATGCTCATGTCGCCGACCAGTGGCAGGTTACCGAAGAACTGATCAACCCTGACGGCGATGCTCGCATCCCCCAACAGTGGGTTGATCAATTTCAAATGGTGCACTGCCTCAACTGTGGATCCGATAAACTCAAGCCCACTGTGGTTTACTTCGGAGAAATCGTCCCAAAACAACGAAAAACCGCGATCCGAGAGCTTCTCAACACAGCAGGAGCACTCATCGTGGTGGGATCCTCTCTAGCTGTTATGAGCGGATACCGTATCCTGTTGGAAGCCGACCGTGCACGCAAACCCATCGGTATTATTAATCTCGGTCCCACCAGGGGAGAAGAACGTGCGACGTTCCGATGGAGAACCGGCGTAAAACAAGCCCTCGAATGGTTAGATCAGGAAGCCTCCTAACCACTCAGCCCCGCCTTGTTTAGGTCGTGCTGGTGATTGTGGCTCAACATCGCCAGTAGTAATTTCGATATCGACCTTGGGTAGGGTCTAGACTCTTGGGCAAACTGCACGAGGGCAGTCCGTCGTCTTCCATGTGCACCATAAGAAGGCGCTTATGCACAGCAGCGTGGTGATGCCGACATAACAGCACTCCATTAGCCAGTGAGGTTGGACCGCCCTCGCCCCACTCGTCTAGATGGTGAGGCTGGCACCATTCAGCAGGTTTAGTGCATCCGGGAACAATGCATCCACGATCTCGAATATGCATCGCCCTGCGCATCGCATATGAGAAACTCCGTTGAGCTCGACCCACATCTAAGGGCTGTGATGCTGTGCCGAGTACCATCGGAATAATTCGTTGATCGCAGGCTTGTCGTCGTGCTAGCCCAGCGTCGATGTTGGCATGACCTGGTGAACCCACCGGCGCAGTGATGCCTCCGTCTTGGTTCAGATACTTTAGGACTTTCGCTATCTCTGAGTCGGAGGCCGGACTCTTAGGAGAACGGTGGGGCGGGGAGAGCCCCATAAGATCACGGAGCGATATCTGAACAATGAGATCCAGGTTAGGACGCAAGAGTTGATAGCCGGGTGGAATCAAGGGACTTAGCGGATCGTTAGCCGGGTGGGATTGGTACGGCTTACTGGCACCGCTATTCTCATCAGGTTGGTCGATTGCGAGAATGTCAGCAATGACTTCGGAATGTTCTGCTGCTTTGCCCAGGGCCTCATCGCGTCGCTGCTGATCCTCGGGAGCGGTGTGTGGATCATAAGTCTTGTGCAGAATGAGTGCGGCGGAAGCGAAATCCATCAGCGTATTCAGCCAGCGCTCGGCTCGTGTTTGGCCGTCGAAGAGTTTGGCAATCCCAAGATCAATATCTTCGGAAGTGATCCGGGAGTTACTGGGCACCTCGTCAGCACTGTCCTCAGATTCGGTGGTGACGTCGTGCGCCACCTGATCCTCAGGTGTTCGGGTTGCTTGATGTGCCTTCGCGCGGAGAGTGGCAACCTCAGAATCTAGCCTCGTGCCGAATTCACGGATGGCTTTGAGCTGTAGGTATTCAGCGTCATCAACGACTACGCATAGTTCATGGAGACGATCACCGATAGGTTGTCGATAGAAGATGCCCTTTTCGTGTTTCACTTGTTCATCGGTCAAGGTTTGCCGGGGTCCAACCAACTCATTCGTTACTGCGTCGCTGTGTTGTTTTGCGAGACGTGCAAAGGTATACGGATTATTGCGGATTGCGTGTCGAAGAAATTCCTTTTCCTTGTGCGCGACTAGCTCGTCTGCGGTCGCGTCACTGCCGCCGGCGCGTCGGACAGCTTGACGCATATCGGACAGTTTGTCTTGGGCTGTTGTAGCGGTAGCAAAGGATATTTGGCCGCGGGCAAGGTGCGTAGCAAGGTGGGGAGTTTTGAGCTTGGTGCGCCGGTATTGCATTGCTGGCCACATCGCAGCAGCGGCCGTCACGCGACGGTCCACCGTCGCCCCGGTGAGTTTAAGTGCTCCTGCGACGTAGGTGATCGCAGAAGTCAATGGGGTTTTACCACGGCGAGCGCCCGGCACTTCCAACTGACGGGCTGGTTGGCGCAACAGCTGCACTAGATCTGCCGTCGTTCGCGTACATACAACATTGGCGAGGTTGGTGTACTCTTCCCGAATTTGCGCATATTCCAGCAGTGTTAATCGGGATTCGGCTACAGGCTGCGGGGCCGGTTCTGTAGCAGATGTCGACTCGGTCTCTTCGGTTCGGAACGTCGCTGGATCGATGGGGTCGAAGAGTTCGTCTACAGAGTTTGTGGTCAACAGTTGTTTTTCACGCAAGGTGATTTGCGTTCTTAGTGCTTGCAGTTCGGCGAGAGTCAACCCGGCCAGAGAAGTTCCCACCTGTTGATCGACGGACTCGTGAGCGGCCACCATGATGTCGGACATGCGTTGTCGCAATGGCAGCAGATCCTCTATGGCGTCATAATCGTCGTCGGGCGTGACAAGGCCGATTGGGTCTGCACCGAGACCATTAGCAAAAATGGAGTCGGCCAACAAGTTCAGGCTCGGCGCGGGATGGTCGGGCGAATCCGCGCGGCATAGCGTCTGGGGTTGTTGTGCGGGTGCGGCGTGGGACATTAGGTCACCTCCTTGCGAAACGATAGGTTCTACTGTGCCGCCTAGCGCAAGGTGTAGGGCTGTGATGGGAATGAACGGTGGATAGCCTGCCCCGAATAGCGCTGCTGTGGATAACCGCGGCCAGGCGAAACAGGCAGTGCTACACTCCGAATCCAACGCTGCGATTGCCAATATAGAAACCGAACACGCTTCGTGTGGTGCCGGAGTTGTCTGAGTACACTGGAATCGTCCCACCGGACCACCAGCAGGAGGGCGCTATCGTGACCAGCACTGACCTTTTCCGATCGCCAAGCAGTGAGGTACGGTCGACGACGCAGCACCTACGCTGAATTTGAAGCCGAGGTACAAAAACTGGCACGTACCCTAGCCAAAAGCGTCCAACCGGGCCAGGTTGTTAGTATCGTGGCACCGAATCTCCCGGAAATGTTGGTAGCCCATTATGCGGTGCCCCTTCTGGGGGCCGTATTGAATCCGTTGAATCCCCGGTTGTCCGGGCACGAATTTAGTTATATCTTCGAACACGCCGAATCCCAGATCGTGTTCGTTGATTCAGAGGTTGCCGACGTCGTCGCCACTGCGGCCGCCAGCCTCGATAACCCGCCTGCCGTCATTGAACTCGTGGACGAAAAATTTGGGGCCGCTCCCACCGGCAAGCTGCCCACTTACTCCGATTTCATGGCAGCGGCTCCGCCGCAGACGCAGGAGAATACCTTCTCATACGAGGTCGCCGATGAGCTCAGCGTGATCACCTTGAATTACACGTCAGGTACGACCGGTCCACCGAAAGGCGTGTTATATACGCACCGGGGTGCATACCTCTCAGCACAGGCTAATGCGCAACATTATCAACTTACTGGGGAGTCAAAATATCTGTGGACGTTGCCCATGTTCCACTGCAATGGATGGACGATGACGTGGGGCGCGACTGCGGTCGCCGCAACGCATGTCTGCTTGCGGGCCGTGCGGCAAGACGCGGTCTGGGACGCGTTGGAGACCAAGGCATCACGCACCTGTGCGGCGCACCCGTCGTGGCGGCATCTATTATCGACGCCGATCGAGCCCACCAGCTCAAGCATCCGGTGCGGTTGGTTACCGCAGCCTCGGCACCGCCGCTCTCGGTGATCGAAGGGTTAGAGAACCTCGGCATCATCCCGGTGCATGTTTACGGGCTGACGGAAACCTACGGCCCAGCGACTATCAATGAACTACAGGAGCACTGGGCCGAGTTTTCCGTGACCGAGCGGGCCCGGCTGCTGGCGCGCCAAGGGGTTCCGATGCTACAGGATTCTCAGGTGGCCATCGTCGATGCCCAAGGCAACCAGTTGCCCGCGGACGACGAAGCCCAGGGCGAAGTGGTTATTCGCGGCAACGGCGTGATGGCCGGGTACTATAAGAACCCCGACGCGACCGAAACGGCATTCGAAGACGGCTGGTTTCACACCGGTGACGTCGGGGTGCAGCACCCTGATGGATACATTCAACTGATGGACCGGCTCAAAGATATCATCATCTCGGGTGGTGAAAACATCTCCTCGATTGAAGTCGAGGGCGTACTACACGCGCACCCTGCAGTTTCAGCTGCCACGCTCTTCGACCGGAAAGATTCGCAAAACTGAGCTGCGCGATATGGCCGGCTAGGTCGCCTCGTGGCCGTTACTTGGCGTAGCTGCCGTGCAGCAGCACACCGCCGCCGTCGACACCCTTGGCACCCTGAACGAAATCGTCACCGGCGCTTGCAGCCTCATCGGTTAGCTTGGAGACTTCACCGATCTGCCATGAGGACATCCCGTTAGCATTCAGCCAGATGAGGGCAGCCTTTGCTGCTTCAGGTGCGACGACCGCGACCATGCCGACTCCCAGATTCAGGGTGCGTTCCAAGTCAGCTTGCGGTACCTTACCGGCCTCGGCCATCACCGAGAAAACAGCCGGCAGCGACCAGGTTGACCGATCGATCGTGGCCATCGTGCCCTGCGGGAGCACACGCGCTAGATTTGCGGCCAGGCCTCCGCCGGTGATGTGTGAGAATCCGCGTAGCGCAAAACCGCCGTCGGTGTTGAGTTCATCGATCAGATTCAGACAGGTTTTGGCGTAAATACGGGTTGGTTCGAGCAGCTCTTCGCCCAGGCTGCGGCCGAATTCCTCAATGTGGCTATCCCAGCTCCAGTCACGGGCCGCCACGATGGATCGCAGCAGCGAGTACCCGTTGGAATGTACACCCGAAGACGCCATCGCAATAACAACGTCGCCTTGGCGAACCCGCTCGGGGCCCAGGATCTGTCCACCTTCGACTACCCCGGTGACTGCCCCTGCGACGTCGTATTCATCGACGGCTAACAGTCCTGGATGCTCGGCGGTTTCGCCACCGATCAGCGCGGTATCGGCCAGCTTGCAGCCGTGGGCGATGCCTCGCACAATGTCTGCGATGCGCTCGGGCACAACTTTGCCGGTGGCAATATAATCGGTCATAAACAGTGGTTTTGCGCCAACGACGACGATATCGTCCACGACCATGCCCACCAGGTCCTGGCCGATCGTGTGGTGAATGTCCATGGCCTGGGCAATCGCGACCTTCGTGCCGACCCCGTCGGTTGAGGTCGTCAACACGGGCTGGCGGTAGCTGGTGAGCGCGGTGGCATCCCACATCCCGGCAAATCCGCCGAAGCCGCCCAACACGCGGGAGGAATGGGTTGCGGTCACCGCAGCTTTCATCAGTTCAACGGCATCGTCACCGGCCTCAACGTCCACCCCGGCGGTCGCGTAGGTGATCGGCTCCGAGTGATTCTTATCAGTCACGT
>CAZAAP010000028.1:0-18749 GCA_964482935.1 uncultured Enteractinococcus sp. | reverse complement strand
CCCTGGTTGTGAACAAACTGCGCGGTACCCTCAACGCAGTTGCCGTCAAAGCCCCAGGCTTTGGTGATCGCCGCAAGGCTATGCTCCAGGACATTGCTACGCTGACCGGTGCACAGGTTGTCTCCGAAGACCTGGGTATGAAACTGGATCAGGTTGGCCTGGAAGTTCTGGGTTCTGCCCGTCGCGTCACCGTGACCAAAGAAGTCACCACCATCGTTGATGGTGCTGGTGAAGCTCAGGACGTTGCTGACCGCGTTGCGCAGATCAAATCGGAAATCGAAGCAACCGATTCCGACTGGGATCGTGAAAAACTGCAGGAACGTCTGGCCAAACTGGCCGGTGGCGTCTCGGTTATCAAGGTTGGTGCCGCAACCGAGGTCGAGCTCAAAGAGCGCAAGGGCCGCATCGAAGATGCTGTCGCTTCGACCCGCGCAGCCCTCGAAGAAGGCATCGTTGCTGGTGGCGGTACCGCGTTGATCAACGCTGCTGCTGCACTTGACGATGCCAAATCGCTGCAGAACCTGCCATCCGATCAGGCCGCCGGTGTCGACGTCGTTCGTCGCGCTATCGTCCAGCCAACCCGCTGGATCGCCCTGAACGCTGGCGAAGATGGTTCCGTAGTGGTTTCTCGCGTTGCCGACCTCAAGCCAAACGAGGGCTACAACGCCGCAACCGGTGAATACGGCAACCTCGTGGATGCTGGCATCATCGACCCGGTCAAGGTCACCCGTTCCGCTCTGTGGAACGCCGCCTCGATCGCCGGAATGGTGCTAACCACCGAAACGCTCGTAGCTGACAAAGTCGAGGAAAACGACTAAGTCCGCACCGCGTTAGCACGCTGATCAGAGCCTCCACCCATCAGGTGGAGGCTCTGGCATTTAACGGGTCATGAAGCGCGACCACGGCGAGTAGCGATCTCGGCTGCTACGCCATCCAGAAGCCATTCCAATCCTGTTTCAAATACAGTCATCGCACTGGGATAGTTTTCCAGTGCTTCAAGCGCAGGGTATCTCTTATTTGCAAAGAGGTACTGGTTTCGAAATTCCTCAGCGCTGTGTATCGCTTGGGAGCCCCGTGGCTGAGAATCGGTGGGGGAGCCATCCTCGGTCAACACCCGGGGAACGTGGCCGCGCACGTAGGCAGACACCGCATTGACCGCCGTGAGTGCTTCGTCCGGCGACAAGCCAGTTGCATTAAAAACCCGAACGGCAGAATCGAGCCAAGCTACCGCCTTGGGGCCAACCGTGTGATAGACATCAAATTCGGCCAGCCAGGGATAAACGCGGAAGGCGGCCATCTCATCAAGGGCCCAGGTTCGGGTTTGTTCCCGCCAATCTCCTGACAGAATGTGCGGTAATGGCAGCATTCCGATGATTGCGTCGGACATCACTTCGAACAGTCTCGACTTATTGGGTACATAGGTGTGCAGACGGGCCAGGCCCACGCCAAGTTCCTCAGCCACTGCACGCATGGACAGATTGTCCATCCCGGCTCGTTGTCCAACGATTAATGCCGCATTGACGATGTCGTCGACGCTGAGGCTACCGCGGCGACCGTAGCGCGGCTCAACCAAACCCGCCCAGAGGACCCGCTGGGCGGCTTGACGCTTGTTGCGATCCTTTTCCACACCACCAGCCTTGCACAAGCGCTACCTGATCGAACAGGCCCAAGCGGACCCGATTGAGTTTTGGACTTGATGTGTGGACGCCGAGGGCATCCAGAAGGGCGTACTGCCGATGATTCCGGAGGGTGGTATTCATGACATTTTGGGGTCCTGGCGAGACATTATTAGGGCAAAGTGCCGGCCTCGTGTCATCACACCCAGAGGCATTTCGTGCCAGTCTTGAGAAGTGTATGTGCTGGTCAGGTGGTTATTTCGTCCCAAGGCTACCAAGCCCGCCGCCGAAAGAGTCGGGAGAAAGTTCTCAAAAAGTAGGCTTCGGGCTATACTGTGATCCGTAGCATAAGCAAATACATAGCCGTCAATAGTGAGCGGGAGAGCCCACGCTAGGTGGGCACCGACGGTGCAACTTCCTCCCCGGAATCTCTCAGGTACCCCAACCGCTTGCTGCAGGCAAATCTGGAAAGTAGTCGAAACTTCGACTCACCGATGGGGCAACCAGGAGACTGGCAAACTCTCAGGTCAGTAACAGGTAGGGGAGGGACACTACGGGTACAACAATCCAAACCCAAGGAGATCCCATGACCATATCCGATCTTTCTAAATCCACCGTGTACAATCCGTCCAACTTCGCCACCCGACACCTTGGCCCTCGTGAGTCCAGTGTCGACGAAATGTTGCATGCTCTCGGTTATGACAGCCTGGATGCACTCACCACTGCGGCGATGCCAGCAAATATTGCTCAAGAAGAGCCGCTGACACTGCCCGAACCCCTGACAGAAACCGAAGTACAAGCTCGCCTACGCGAACTCGCCTCTAAGAACGTTCTGAAACGATCGATGATCGGTCAGGGCTTCTACGACAACATCACCCCGGCAGTGATCCGCCGCAACGTCACTGAAAATCCTGGTTGGTATACCGCATACACCCCATACCAGCCAGAGATCTCCCAGGGCCGCCTCGAAGCCCTCTTGAACTTCCAAACCATGGTCTCGGATCTCACCGGAATGGAAATCGCCAACGCTTCCATGCTCGATGAGTCCTCTGCAGCCGCTGAAGCCGTGCTTATGATGCGTCGAGCGAACCGGAAGCACGCAAACGATCCCGTGGTGATCGACAAGAATATCTTCCCCCAGAACCTCTCTGTCATCCTGGGCCACACCCGTCCGCTGGGCATCGAAACCATCATGGTCGATCTTGCAACCGAAGGCCTACCGGAAGGTGAGATCTGTGGTGTCATAGTCCAGCAACCGGGCAGCAATGGGGCAATTGCCAACCACCAGAAAGTCTTTGACGAAGCCAAAAAACGTGGCGCCATGATCAGCGTCATTGCCGACCTGCTGTCTTTGACTATGATCACCCCACCGGGAGAACAAGGTGCCGATATTGCCGTCGGTACCACCCAGCGCTTCGGGGTGCCACTGTTCTACGGTGGCCCACACGCTGGATACCTGGCTACCCACGAGAGTTTGGTTCGTCAGATGCCGGGCCGTCTCGTTGGGGTTTCCCAAGATGCCAACGGCATGCCTGCCTACCGTCTTGCGCTCCAGACCCGTGAACAGCATATTCGTCGTGAGAAAGCGACATCGAATATTTGTACCGCCCAGGCACTGCTTGCGGTCATGGCCGGTATGTACGGGGTGTATCACGGCCCAGAAGGCCTGACTAAAATCGCCAATCGGGCTCACAGCATGACGACCCGCTTGGCGTCGTCACTGCAGGAAGCCGGATATGAATTAGCCGCCGAGAACTTCTTTGACACCATCGTAGTCAGCGTCAAGGACGTTGAGGGCACCATGTCAAAGGCGGCTGATGCGGGATACAACCTGCGTCGTTTCTCTGCCACCCAGGTCGGGATTTCGACAGATGAAACCACAACTGAAGCAGACATTCAAGCGGTCGCTGAAGTGTTCGGTGCAACCCTGGTTCATTCCGCAGACTCGACCATCCAGTCGGATATGGTTCGTGAATCAGAGTTCATGACTCACGAGATCTTCAACTCTATTCGCTCGGAAACCGCCATGATGCGCTACTGCCGCCGTCTAGCAGATCGCGACTTGGCTCTGGACCGTACGATGATTCCGCTGGGTTCGTGCACGATGAAACTCAACTCTGCCGCCGAAATGGAAGCCATTACCTGGCCAGAACTCGCCGGCATTCACCCGTTTGCACCAGATGATCAAGCCGCTGGTTGGATTGAGATGATCAAGGATCTCGAATCCAAACTTGAGGCCATCACCGGATATGCTGCCGTTTCGCTGCAACCTAATGCTGGTGCTGTTGGCGAATATGCTGGCCTGCTGGCCATCCGTCACTACCTGATCGATCAAGGCGAAACCGATCGCGATATCTGCATTATCCCCGCTTCTGCTCACGGGACAAATGCCGCCTCTGCGGTGCTAGCGGGTCTACAGGTTATCGTGGTGAAAACCGCTGAGGACGGTTCGATCGACTCGGCCCACCTCGATGAGGTCCTAGACAAATACGGTAAACGTATCGCAGCGATCATGGTCACCTACCCATCCACGGCTGGAATCTACGAGACGGATGTTTATAACATCTGTGAGAAGATCCACAATGTCGGCGGACAGGTCTACATCGATGGAGCCAACTTGAATGCTCTGGTCGGTTTAGCTCAACCGGGTAAATTCGGTGGGGACGTTTCTCACCTGAACCTGCATAAGACCTTCTCCATCCCTCACGGTGGTGGCGGTCCAGGTGTTGGCCCGGTCTGCGTAGCCGAACACCTTGTGCCTTATCTGCCAGCTGACCCTCGGACCGAATTGACGGATAACGCAACCCCGGTTGCTTCCACGTTGTATGGTTCGGCAGGCGTGCTGCCAATTCCGTGGGCCTACATCACCATGATGGGCGCCGATGCACTCAAAGAGGCCACCCAGATTGCTGTTCTATCGGCCAACTACGTAGCCCACCGTCTCAAAGACCACTACCCGGTCCTGTACACGGGACTCAACGATCTAGTGGCCCACGAGTGCATTTTGGACCTGCGCGAGATCACCCAAGAGACCGGTGTCACAGAAGTAGACGTTGCCAAGCGTTTGATGGACTTTGGGTTTCACGCTCCAACCATGGCGTTCCCGGTTGCTGGCACGCTCATGGTTGAACCGACCGAATCCGAAAACATCGAGGAAGTGGAACGCTTCATCACCGCGATGATCACCATCCGTGAAGAGATTGCTGAGATTGAAAACGGCAAGATCGGCGTCGAAGACTCTGCGCTGCGTCACGCTCCTCACCCGGTATCCGACGTGATTAATTCCAATTGGGATCGCGCCTACTCGGTCGAACAGGCCGCTTTCCCTGTGCCTGAATTACGAGTGGATAAATACTTCACGCCGGTATCTCGTATCGATCAGGTCGGTGGCGACCGTAACCTGGTGTGCTCATGCCCTCCACCAGAAGCTTTCGAACTGAACTAGGAGTCTATTTATATGACGTTGAAAACCACGGCATTATTTGAAGCGCATGAAGCACTGGGAGCCAGTTTCACCGACTTTAATGGTTGGAACATGCCACTGAAATACTCTTCGGAAAAAACCGAACACAACGCTGTTCGCGAAGCCGTCGGGATCTTTGACCTGTCACACATGGGGGAGATCTTCCTCAGTGGACCAGAGGTCGTCAAAGGTCTTAACACGGCATTGGCAGGGGACTTTTCCAAAATGAGCGTTGGCCGTGCGAAATACACGATCATGCTCACGGAAGAGGGCACCATCGTGGATGACTTGATCGTGTACCGGCTCGGCGAGGACCGTTACATGATGGTTCCCAACGCTGGAAACGCTCAGGTTGTATGTGAGGCTGTCGTGACCCGCACCGAGGGTATGGATCTGACCATTCAGGATTCCACCCTTGATATGTCGCTGGTGGGCGTCCAGGGGCCCAAGGCCGCTGAGGTTGTTGCTGCGCTGGGTGAGGATTTTGCTGAAGCTGCTTCCTCGTTGACGAACTACCGCGTCACCGAGTTCAGTGCGGATGGGGCAGACTGGATAGTGGCCCGTACCGGGTACACGGGAGAAGATGGCTTCGAAATCATCACCTCCAATGATCAGATCGCCATGCTGTGGGAGCGGATCTTCAACCTCGATATTGGCGTGGAACTTACCCCGTGTGGGCTAGCGTGTCGCGACTCGCTGCGCTTGGAAGCTGGTATGCCGCTTTACGGCAATGAGCTGTCTACCGAACGTACACCGTTTGAGGCTAATATGGGGGGCGTTGTGTCGTTTGCAAAGTCCGAAAACTTCGTTGGCCGGGCCGCCCTGGAGCCGCTGCGGGAAGAAACTCCCAAACAGGTTCTGGTCGGGTTGACCAGCGATCAGCGTCGTGCAGCTCGTAATGGCTCGGAGATCATGGTGGACGGAGAATGCGTAGGTGTCATCACCTCCGGTATTCCTTCACCCACCCTGTCTATACCGATAGCGTTGGGGTACATCGATGCCGCCCACGCTGATATCGACACGACAGTGGATGTCGATATCCGTGGGAAAGCGCTACCATTTGTCATTACCAAACCACCCTTTTACTCTCGCTAACACCAACTAGAAGGAAACATTATGACCGTTGTAAAATCCGGCCTGCGCTACTCAGCCGACCACGAGTGGCTCAACGACGAAGACCCGATCCGCATCGGTGTCACCGCATACGCAGCCGAGCAACTGGGAGAAATCGTCTTTGCCGAACTGCCAGAAGTCGGTGACACTGTCACCGCCGGTGAAGTCTGTGGCGAACTCGAATCGACTAAATCCGTCTCCGAGCTTTACTCACCGGTGACCGGAACAATAGTCGAGTCCAATGATGACGTCGTCCAAAACCCGGAACGTATTAACGAAGATCCATACGGCGCTGGCTGGTTGTTCACCGTTGATGTCACCGAAGAAGGCGACCTCATTACCGCTGAGCAATACGCTGAACAAACCGATAGCACTGTAGAGTAAAAATCAGCATTTTGGCCCGGAAGTGTTCACGGTCTGCGATGAAACGTCATCACAAGCGACGTTCGGAATAATCGCAACGGTAAAGCCCTTATTATAGAAACCAACGGCTTTCTTGAAAGGGCATGATCCAGTGACCGACTACACTTCCGGGCCATTATCTGCACCCGTCAGCACCTCCCACGACCCCTTCGGGTTTGTGGGCCTTACTTACGACGACGTCATGCTGCTACCCAACATGACTGATGTCATTCCCGCAGATGCTGACGTCTCGACCCAACTGACCAAACGCATCCGCATCAACGTACCCATCATCTCTGCGGCCATGGATACCGTGACCGAATCTCCGTTAGCCATTGCGATGGCGCGCTACGGCGGCATGGGAGTTATTCACCGCAACCTGTCGATTCAAGCTCAGGCCTCCGAAGTTGACAAGGTCAAACGCAATGAGTCCGGCATGGTCACCGACCCTGTGACGATCTCCCCGGAAGCCAGCCTTGCCGAGTGGGACGAACTCTGTGGCCGTTACCGAATCTCAGGCCTCCCCGTCGTCGATGAACACGACGTGCTGATGGGCATTCTGACCAACCGTGACACTCGATTCATTCCTCGTGCCGACTATGCCGCAACCACGGTGCACGAAATCATGACCCCAATGCCGCTAATTACGGCAGCGTTTAACGTCAAACGCGACGAGGTCATGCGCCTACTGCAAGAACACCGCATCGAAAAACTGCCACTGGTTGATCACAACAACAAACTGCAGGGCCTGATCACGGTTAAGGACTTCGATAAAGCCGAAGAGTTCCCGAATGCCGCAAAGGACGCCGAAGGTCGCCTCCTCGTCGGCGGTGCAGTCGGCTTCTTTGGCGATGGCTACGAACGCGCCATGACGCTCGTTGAAGCCGGTGTTGACGTACTCGTCGTCGACACCGCCAACGGTCACACTCAGGGTGTGCTCGACATGGTTGCCAAACTCAAAGCCGACCCGGCAGCGAAAAACGTCGACATTATCGGTGGCCAAGCAGCAACCTATCAGGGTGCCAAAGCCCTTGTCGATGCCGGCGTGGACGCTGTCAAAGTCGGAGTTGGCCCCGGTTCAATCTGTACCACCCGCGTCGTGGCTGGTGTGGGCGTCCCGCAGATCACCGCAATCTATGAATCCGCAAGAGCAGCCATCCCGGCTGGTGTCCCAGTGATCGCCGACGGCGGTCTCCAACACTCAGGCGACATTGGCAAAGCCATCGTGGCAGGCGCCAATTCGGTTATGCTTGGCTCGTTACTGGCCGGCACCCAAGAATCGCCAGGCGACCTCGTCTTCTATCAGGGCAAGCAGTTCAAAACCTACCGCGGCATGGGCTCGTTAGGGGCCATGCAGACTCGCGACGGTTCACGTTCCTACTCCAAAGACCGCTACTTCCAAGCCGATGTCCCCGAAGATGAAAAACTCATCCCCGAAGGCATCGAAGGTCAGGTTCCGTACCGCGGCCCACTGGGTGCTGTGCTGCACCAGCTGGAAGGTGGTCTGCGTCAGACCATGTTCTACACCGGCTCCCCAGACATCACCTGCCTGCAACGCGACGGCCGGTTTGTGCGCATTACCGCCGCCGGATTGAAAGAATCGCACCCACACGACATCATGATGACGGTGGAAGCACCCAACTACCGAGCCTAGCTAAGCTGGCGTTGGAGACTTCCACGCCCTCAACCCATCCGCTCCCGGATAGAAACTGGAACACCGTGACCTACCAAGTTGAAATTGGCCGAGGCAAACGCGGCAGACACGGCATGCCCCTGGATGCCGTGTCGATCGTGCCGACCCGTCGAACCCGCGACCCCGAAGACGTGTCGCTCGACTGGCAAATTGATGCGTTCAAATTCTCCATGCCCGTCATCGGCGCACCCATGGACTCGGTCATGTCACCGGCCACCGCGATCCAACTGGGCAAACTGGGCGGCATGGGCGTCCTCAACCTCGAGGGTTTGTGGACCCGCTACGGAGACCCACAACCGGTCCTCGAAGAAATCGCGGCACTGGAAGCCAAATCATTCTCCCCAGAGAATACCGCGCGCCTCCAACAGCTCTACTCGGCCCCGATCCAACCGGAGCTGATTTCAGCACGCCTCCAAGAAATCCGTGACGCCGGCGTCGTCGTTGCAGGGGCGCTCACCCCGCAGCGCACCCAAGAGTTCTACAAGACTGTGGTCGAAGCGGGCGTCGACATGTTCGTCATCCGAGGCACCACCGTCTCGGCCCAACACGTCTCGGAAACCAAAGAATCGCTGGATCTCAAACAGTTCATTTATGAACTCGACGTACCGGTAATCGTTGGTGGCGTCGCCGGCTACACTCCGGCCCTGCACCTGATGCGCACCGGAGCCGCCGGTGTGCTCGTGGGCTTCGGTGGCGCAGCGTCCTCCACCACCCGTCGGGCGTTGGGGATCCGGGTACCGATGGCGACTGCGATTTCTGATATCGCCGAAGCACGTCGCGACTACATGGACGAATCTGGCGGCCGCTACGTACACGTCATCGCCGACGGTGGGACCGGTAATTCGGGCGATATCGTCAAAGCCATCGGCATGGGTGCTGACGCCGTCATGCTCGGGACGACCCTGGCTCGCGCACAAGAAGCCCCCGGCAAAGGCTGGCACTGGGGCCTGGAAGCCGCTCACCCAGAATTTCCGCGCGGCGACCGCACCCTGGTTGGCACCGTGGCACCATTGGAACAGCTTCTGCTAGGCCCCTCCAGTCACACCAACGGCACCGCCAACCTCATGGGCGCACTGCGCCGGGCGATGGCCTCCACGGGCTACACCGATCTGAAAGACTTCCAAAAAGTCGAAGTCCAGATTTCTGAAACCTACACGGGATGATGCCCACTTGCTTCGCACTGCTCTGAAACCCCGCTGGATTGGGTTCTTCCTGCTCACCATGGCGGTAGCGCTGATCTTTGTGCTCCTGACCAAATGGCAGTTTGACCAATCCACTTCGATGCAACCTCGGTCCCACGAGGTCACCGAAACCCCGGTGGAACTCACCGAACACTTCCAGCCCGGGGCGCCCATGATGGAAGATCAGGCCGACCAGATGGTGACCTTCACCGGGCAACTGGACCCCCAGAAGTCGGTGCAAGTCCAATCCCGGCTCAACGATGGCGTGGAAGGGCTGTGGCTCGTCTCAAGCGCCACCGTCAACGGAGCGCCCGCTGGGATCCCAGTGGTATGGGGCTGGGTCGAAGACGAAATCGAAGCTACCGGAGACGAGCTGGCCCAACTGTTTGAAGAATCCACGGGCGTAGCGCTCAACGAGACCATCGAGTTTACCGGCCGACTCATCCCGGGTGAAGGCCCAACACCGAATACCAACCACACCACGGAACCTAAACGCACCCAGATGCTAGCGACCGCTGAACTCGTCAACCTCTGGGACGAGCCCCTCTACGCCGGCTACGTGGTCGCTGAGACCTTTACAGCAAACGGCACCGAACACGTTGTCACCGGGACGACTGGGATTGAAGGGGTCGAAACCGCACCACAGCCCGAAGAAGCCCAGGTCGCATGGCTCAACGTGTTCTATGCGATCGAATGGTTCATCTTCGCTGTGTTCTCCCTGTACCTGTGGTGGCGGTTCGTGCGCGATGACTACCTCAAAGACCAACGCGAAGCCGAGCTCGATGAACTGTGGGAACAGTATTGGCGGGCCCAAGAACTCCAACGCTTACGCGATGAAGCACGCAAAGAAAAAGCTGCCGCCGAACGAGCCTACCGGGCCTATCATGGCTCGAGCTCCGCTGAGCAGAAAGACGAGTGAGACGTTATGACACAACACAACAACGACACCCCGCCGGTTGATCCGGCCACCCTGCCCGATCCAGAAGACATTACCGAAGCAGACCTCGGTCAAGCACCCCCTCGGCCCGAAGGTAAAAAGAAACGCCGCTTTGGCGGCACCCACCGTCAGATTCGCAGTGCCATGGGACTGTATAAATTCACCGCCTGGCTCACCGGTATCTTTCTGCTTCTGCTGGTCGTGCAGATGATCATCAAATACGGTTTTCAGCGCGAACTGTTCGCCGGCGGGATGACCGAAGATGGCACCGAATTCTTTCTGGGGCTTTACCACGAACAGGCCGTCATTGAAGGCGTGAATATTTCCCTGCTGGTCCTCATCGTTCACGGCTGGTTGTACGTGCTCTACCTGCTGGCATGTTTCCGGTTGTGGTCGATGATGCGCTGGGGCGGAGTCCGGCTGCTAGCCATGGCCGGCGGCGGCGTCGTGCCGTTTTTGTCCTTCTTTGTCGAAAAGCGAGTGAACCGTCAGGCCGAGGAAGAACTCGCAGCCCACCCCGAAGCGGTGCTGCGCTACTAACCTGACCGCTATCGGAGCCACCCACGGAATCCTCTACACTAAGGACTGTGATGACTACACCTCAGCAAATCCCGGTACAAGATACTGTCATCGTGGTCGACTACGGCTCCGACGACGCCCAACTTTTGGCACGCCGCATCCGCGAAGCTAAAGTCTATTCTGAAGTTCATTCGTATACGACAGGAGCCGACGCGATCCTAGCCGCTCAACCGGCTGCACTGGTGATCGCTGCGCGTTCAAGCGCCGCAGAAGACCTCCCACACGTAGACGAACGACTCCTGGCTGCCGACATTCCCGTGCTGGCCGTTGGTGGCGGATTTGCCGCAGTCCACCAAGTGCTTGGCGGGACCGTAGCACAGTCTCCACAACATCACGCCGGCACGGAACAGATCGGCACAATCGACGATAATGCGGTGCTGTTCTCTGGGCAGGACTCGATCCAGGAAGTCGCGACGAATCACGCCCACCACGTTGTGAACGCAGCCGATGGGTTCGTGGTCACCGCTACACATGACACCATGCCGGTGGCCGCCGCTGAGAACGCGGAAACCAAAATCTACGGAGCGGCCTGGAGCCTGGCCTCCGAAGCCTCCAGCCACGGGCTGGCAGCACTCAAGAACTTCTTGTTTATCGCAGCAGACCTCACCCCGGACTGGTCGGTCGAACAAGTCATCGAGCAACAAGTCGCGGCCATCAAGGAGCAAATCGGCGATAAACGTGCAATCATCGGACTGTCCGGTGGCGTTGACTCAGCAGTCGCTGCCGCGCTCGTCCAGCGTGCCGTTGGAGACCAACTCACCGCCGTGTACGTCAACCACGGGCTGATGAGAAAAAACGAATCCGCGGAGATCGAACAGACCTTTGGGGACTCCAATGGTGCACGTCTGATCATGATCGACGCCGAAGCGGAGTTCTTAGCAGCACTCGAGGGTGTTTCGGATCCGGAGCAGAAACGAAAAATCATTGGTGAACGCTTTATCCGCACGTTCGAACAGGCCGAAGCCGACATTGTGGCCGAATCCATCAATGACCCTGACGCTACCGAAGTGAAATTTTTGGTCCAGGGCACCATCTACCCCGACGTCATTGAATCTGGGGACGCCGATGGTTCCAAAGTCATCAAATCTCACCACAATGTGGGTGGTCTACCCGAGGATCTCGAGTTTGAACTCGTAGAACCGTTGCGTCAGTTATTCAAAGACGAAGTCCGTGAGGTCGGCACCAAATTGGGTCTGCCAGATGAGATCGTCTGGCGCCAACCCTTCCCCGGCCCTGGCCTAGGCATCCGCATTGTCGGAGCTATTACTAAAGAACGCTTGGATCTGCTGCGGGAAGCCGATGCCATTGTGCGTGAAGAACTTACCGCCAATGGCCTAGACCGCGACATCTGGCAATCGCCGGTCGTGTTATTGGCCGATGTGCGCTCCGTAGGGGTCAGTGACGGTGGACGAACTTATGGGCACCCGATCGTGTTGCGCCCAGTGCATTCCGAGGACGCGATGACCGCAGCGTTTGCTCGAATCCCGTATGACTTACTGGAACATATTTCCCAGCGCATCACCTCCGAGGTTGAGGGCATTAATAGGGTGGTCCTAGACATCACCGGCAAACCACCCGGCACTATCGAGTGGGAATAACAAACCTGCTGGCTCCGAGCATCCGATCGGGGCCACAGTGGTGTTCAGGGGACCTGTTATCGACAAGTTGTGTGGTGTGGCAACGTCAAAGTTACGCTTCGAGGTATTAGAGTCAAAAAGGTGCAACCTGTATCACTCACAGGAAGGATGAGCGTGAGCCGCGAGAAACATAACGTCGAGCTAGACGATGTGGCGCTGTCAGCCGACCAGGTCGACGAGAACATCGAGGTGGCGGCAGCCGAATCTGACCGTGAACATGTAACGGACAGCATGCACGCCAACGGGGTCAAAACAACCGATAGCGAAGTTGACGAAGGTCAAGACGCCCTCGATCCTGTCCAGGTTGCCGAACAAGACTTTTCGCGCTGGCTATCCGAGATCGCTACGGGTACCGAAACCGACACGATGCTGCGCTATGCGCCGACGAAGTCGAACTCGATTGACGTCACCCACTCACAACCCAGCGGCCTGACCCAATTTCTGTCGGCACGCCGCACCCGACTGACCACGCTGCTGCGCGACCAGGCCGGGATGCAAAACAGCATCAACACCGCAGAATCCATTGACGCCAAGATCCAAGAACTCCTGGCAGATCGCGGTATCAACGTCGGCTACCTCGCGGCCGGGCTAGCTACCTGGCGGGTTAGCGAAGACGGCGTGAACCAACAACTCTCCGCCCCGGTACTGCTGGCCCCCATCCGCCTAGCTGCGCGCCCGAATCGCGACGACTACGACGTCCAGATCGTCGGGCCGGCACGCCTGAACCCTGCGCTGGTGCGGTATTTCGCTGATCACTACGGCATCACCTTGGACCCCCAAAGTCACGAGGAAGCCGCGTACACTACGGCCAAACTCGAGCCCCTGCCGGCCCTGGAGTTACTGCGTGCCCACACTACGAAGATCCGTGGCCTCGTCGTAGAACACCGGTTGCTGATCTCCACGTTTGCCGATCTATCAGATACTGCCTCTCGTGAGGTTGTCGACCCTGAGCATAACGTCATCGGTAAGCTCTACGAAGTCGGTGCCGGCACGACAGACGCCTCACATTTAGATCACGCTCCAGAACTCACCCACGAGCCGACGCCGTTAGATGAACGCGATCCGGCTGAAGAAGTGCTCGTCGTTGATCTGGATCGGTCACAACAAAAAGCTGTTGATCACATTATGGCTGGCGAATCGTTGGTCGTCTCGGCACCTCCTGGTACCGGGCAAACGCAGACCGCCGTTGCTGCTGCCGTCAGTCTGGCGACCAAAGGCAAGCGCGTCTTAGTGATTGCTGAGAACACTTCGACACTGACCGAGTTTTCGGACCGTCTGGCTGGGCTGCAGCTCGAGCCGTTGGTGCTGGGCGTCCAGGCTGATACCGATTCCAAAGAACTCACAGAGCAACTCATCCGCTCGTTGTTGTCCGCAGAGCGCGCCAAAGAGCCCGCTGTGCGTCGCATTCACGAAACGCTTCGCGGAGTTCGCAGTCAACTGGTTGACCACACGAACTCGCTACACGAAGTACGCGAACGCTGGCAGTGCTCGCCCATTCAAGCAATGAACGAATTGGTCCGGCTGATGAACGCTGAGCCGGCACCGTCCACATCGGTGCGTCTCAAACGCTCCGTGCTCGATGCGACCGTCGACCGCAAAGAAGTCGCCGAACAACTCCGGTATGCCGCCGAGCTCGGCGCTTTCGATAAGTCCTCAACCGACTCACCCTGGTACGGTGCCCGACTGCGCAATGTGCACGAGGCCGAAGCTGCGCTAGATCTGGCCCAACAGGTTCACGATGATCTCGGTGATGTGGCGCCAAGATTAGAAAGTGCAACCACGCACGCCCAACTGACCATGGGCAGCAGCATCACGGAGTGGATCAAACAGGTTGAATTGCTGCGCGAAGTGCGCGATACACTCGACAAGTTCACCCCCGACATTTTCGACCGTCCCGTGACCGACCTCATTGCGGCCACCGCTACCGGTGCTTGGCGCAAGCAACACGGTATCGATATGTCTGCCATGACACGTACCCGATTGCGCTGGCTAGCACGCGAGTACATCCGACCTGGTGTGGATGTCCCCAACCTGCACGAAGCCCTGATCAAAGTCCAAGATCAGCTCACCGGCTGGACGCAGTGGACCACCTCTAAACGCAACCCGGTCATCCCGCCCGGTGTCGAGGCGTTGGCTGAAGATACCCACCAGCTGTATGAGAATCTCAACCGGTTGCAAGACATGCTGGCCCCCGCCTCGACCGAGGCGCAGCATCTGACCCGGCTTGAGGCCGGTGCACTGCACGATGTCCTGTCCCAACTGGTTGGCGATGCCCAAACTCTGCACACGCTGCCGGAACGCACCATTGTGATCGACCAGCTCACCGAACAAGGCTTAGATGAGCTGCTGGTTGACTTCCAAGAACGAGGTGTCACCGCTGATCAGGTGACCCTGGAGCTCGAAGTGGCATGGTGGCAGTCGGCGCTGGAAGCCATGATATCGGCCGATGAACACCTTGCCGCTACCACAGGCCCGCAATTGTCTCGGTTGGAAGAAGAGTTCCGCATTGCGGATACAGCTCATCTGGAATCCGGTCCTTCGCGTGTACGGCACCAGCTGGCCGTCGCATGGGAAAAAGCTACCCGTGATTATCCGGATGCTGCCGGCTCGTTACGTAAACTCCTGCGGACGGGGACAGCAACCGTTGAGACCGTCATGGGGATCAACCCCAAGCTGTTACAACCGCTTGTACCAATCTTCACCACCTCACCCCTTGCCTTAGCAGACCTACCCGCATGGATCATCTTCGATACGGTCTTGATCCTGGATTCGGAAACCATTGGTCTGGCCACCGGGCTGGGTGCGATTTCACGCGCCGAACAGGTCGTGGCATTCGGCGATGCGGTTTCAGGACGCCCTGTGGGCTTCCACGTCTCGATCGATCCGACCGCTCGCGCCTCACAGCCACGCCAAGCCGAGTCAGTCCATGAAGCACTCAACCGGGTGTTGCCGTCGGTACCGCTAAAGATCATGCATCGCGGGGTGAACCAATACCTGGCACGCACCCTGGGCGATCAGCTATATGACGGCGGGCTAGACCGCGCCCCAACACCGCAAGAGATTGCCACTAGCTCGCAGACCGGTATTACCGTCGAATACCTCACGACTCCTGGCAGCCCGGGGATGGGGGACGACGGGGTGGAATCCACGACCGCAGAAGTCACCCGCACCGTGGACGCTGTCTTTGAGCACTTCCGGAATAAACCGGATGAATCCCTCGTGGTGATCGCCTCCAATTTGGCACACGCCCGACGCATCGCGGAATCCATTCGCTATAACCTGCCGAACCATCGGTGGGCCATGAAATTCTTCAGCGCCCAAACCTCACCCAACGGTCAAGGTTTCGCTGTGGCCCCCATCGAGCGCGCCCACGGCCTGGTCGCTGATCACGTGATCTTCACACTTGGTTACGGCAGGACCTCCACTGGCAAGGTGGTCCATCACTTCGGACCACTCTCCGAACAACACGGGGTGGAATACTATGCGACCGCCTTCACCCGCGCCCGGCGCCACTTCACGGTGTTTACAGCTATTCATCCCGAAGAGATCGATACCGCCAACCTGATGTCTGGTGCCAAACACTTCTGGGAACTGCTGATCAACCTGCCCGCCACGGTTGGTCCACCAGTCAAAGCACCTGAGTCAGAACCACTGGATGACATCTGCGACGATTTCGTCCAACACCTGGCCTCTCGCGGTGCGGCGTATCATTTCGATACCAAAGAGTTCACCGACCTGCTGCTATACACGCCGCAGCGTCACCGGCCGGACTACCACTCCGAGCAGTACCTGCCCGTGGCGGTCTCGTATGACGGCGCGCACCGCTACCATCGCACGCCGGTGCGAACCCGCACACGCACCGTGCCCGCTCAGCTTGCACAAGACGGCTGGCATAACGACGAGCTGTGGGCCATTGACGTGTTTACCGATCCCTTAGGCGTAGCAAACGGATTTGCCGAAAAGTTGCAGCTACCGGAACAGCCTGCCTACGCTGAATTCGATATTCGTGACCACCAAAACTATGGCTGAGCAACCGGAGCGCAACAATCCCGATGACTCCACGTCGAAGCGGGACGACCAGCCGCACCAAAAACGCCGACCGCGGCGGGCCACGGTACCGGGCACCGGGCCGACATCCGCCGATGGACCAGAACCCCGATTAGATAACGTCCAGCCCAAAGATCAACCCAAAAAACAGCGGCCATTATCAGAACGCGACCGCTGGATGCTAGAAGAAAAACCGCCGCACTACTAAACCCAGTGAAACCCCGTGGCAGCGGTGACCACTGCCTGGACCGGTAGGTCATGCTCCTCAATCGGGAAGGCCTGGTCGGCAGCGTCGAAGAGTTCGTGATCGAACAGAGGTGTCACTAACCACGGCACCCGGTCGGTCAGCTGTGGTAACTGGGCTAAGAAACGGTCATAGTATCCGCCACCTTTGCCCAAGCGATACCCTGCGGTATCTGCAGCGAGCGCCGGGACGAAGATCACGTCAGCATCGGCGACTTGTTCAGGACCAAACCGTTCGCCCACAGGTTCCTGAATCGGTCCAAACGACGAACGTTCCATCTCCACATCAGGGGTCCATCGCACCCACGACATCGAACGATCCGCATGCGAAATCGGTACCCACACTTCAACACCATCTTCGTGCAGGGCGTGCATCACTGAATCGGTATCTGGTTCCGAGCCAAACTTGATCGTCATCGTCACCTTACCCGCCGCACGTTGGGCCGGCTCTAATGAGCGATACCAACTCAGCAGGTGATCACTGAGCACCGCGGACTGGCGCTGTCGCTCCTGATCACCTAGATCCTTGCGTTGGGCAAAAAATTGCTTGCGAAGAACATCTTTGGAATCCTGAGTCATGATCTCATTGTGACACTCACACTGGCACAAGCAAACACACCATCGACGCCTAGACCTCATACAATGGGGCACCATGAGCCGTTTTTCTGCGCTACCGGCGACCTGGCCGGTCATCCTGGAACATCAGGACCTGGTCCTTGCCCCACTGCGCTACACCCATCGCAAACAGTGGTACGAGGTACGCAAACGCAACAACGACTGGCTTCAGCCCTGGGAGGCCACCGATCCCACCGGGGCACAGTACTCCGTGTCATATCACGCCATGGTGCGGGCCCATAACCGAGACGGTACCGCCGGAGTCTCTTACCCCTGGGCCATCTTCAAACAACCGGGTCCCCAGGAACGCCACCAACTCGTAGGTCAGATGATAGCCGCACCGGTCCTGTGGGGCTCCATGCGGACGACGACACTGGGATACTGGGTCGATCAAGCCCATGCCGGGCACAACATCGTCCCTACCGCTGTAGCGCTCGCCAGTGATTACCTTCTGACCCGGGTCGGGCTCCATCGGATCGAAGTCAACATCGTTCCAGACAACACTGCTTCATTGCGGGTGGTTGAAAAACTGGGGCTGCGCTCAGAGGGAATTCGAAAAGACTATATTCATATCAATGGGACCTGGCGCGATCACGAATCCTTTGCTATCACGCGAGACGAATTACCAGCAGGCGGATTGTTATCCCGTTTGATGTAGTCATTCTTCGCAGTCAAACCCGGCAACACACGACCATGAAATCGACCACTTCCGAGCACCGCAGTATATCGTAATAGGCGTGGACACCCGCATCCGAGAGCTTGAAGAGTCATTAGCCGCTATGCTCGGATTTCTGCCCGAAATCGACATTGCCACGTCGATCGTTGTGGTGGTGGTCGTCGTAGCCGGCTTATCTTTGCTTGCCCGAAGGCCGGATGTGGCTCTACGTACCCGTCAACGACGTGAATCCCGCCAACGAAGGAAAGCAATGTATTCTTCCCCCACTTCGACGCACTCCGGCGGCACTGGATTCTCAATTCGCTGGGGCCGCTTATCCATTTTTGCGGTCGGAGCCCTCTCACTCCTCATTGCGCTAATTACCGGTCTTGCCGGAATCTTTGGTGCAGGAACTTGGCTGACCGCCGTGCTGTGCTTGCTCATCACCGCAGCATGCTACGGCACTCTGCGTGGCTTTGCCATATTGGATTCCAAAAAGCGCGCCCGCGAACGCGAAAAACTCACCATGTCTGAAGGTCTTGAGACTTCCATTGCTACATACACCCCC
>CAZAAP010000027.1:0-19292 GCA_964482935.1 uncultured Enteractinococcus sp. | reverse complement strand
CCCGCATGTCATTCTCCCCGAGCTGCATATATTTGCGAGAAGCCTCACTGAGTCGACGTTCAACCTGGCGCCAGCGTCGCATTGCTTCCATGACCTCAACAATTTGATCAAGCTCTTCTTCGGCGTAGTCATCCAGGGAGATGAGCTCTTGGTCGGGGTCCATGACGCGCGGATCCACCATGGACAGCTCACGTGGGGACCGTCCATTAGACGTCGGGGTGGTTTTGCGCGTATTGTTAGCCAAGGAAACTATTAGCCGTTCTAACTAAATTATTCTGTCGCTTGCATCGGCAGGGTGGTTGGTATTGCTGTCTCCCATCATACAGTGTGCGCACCCTCAAACATGCGGCAAACTATTTCTGGCGAGAGGAACTCCCATGTCTGATGTCACCCCGTCCCAGGTCGATGTGCCGTTTGCTTCACCGGCGTCCAACAGCGAAAAACCGCATGTGACCCGTCCACAGGATTATGACGCCATCCTGTTGGCCGGTTTCGGCGGACCAGAGGGACAAGACGACGTCATTCCATTTCTGCGCAACGTCACCGCTGGCCGTGGCATCCCCGATGAACGACTCGAAGAGGTTGCCACCCACTACCGCCACTTCGGCGGAGTCAGCCCGATCAACGAGCACAATAAACAGCTGCGCGCAGCAATCGAAGCTGAACTTCGCAATCGCGATATCGACCTGCCGGTCTACTGGGGCAACCGCAATTGGGCGCCGTATTTGGAAGACACCGTTAAGCAAGCAGCCGACAATGGCCATACGCGACTCTTGGCTCTTGCGACGAGCGCGTATTCTTCCTATTCGAGCTGCCGGCAGTATCGCGAAGATTTTGCGCGAGCGCTGATCGATACGGATCTGGCGGGGAAGGTAACGATCGATAAGGTTCGGCAATTCTTTGACCATCCAGGATTCGTGACCCCGTTTATCGAGGGGGTTGGTGACGCGCTGCGTGGTTTCGAAGATGAAGGATTAGCACCGGAAGAAATCCGTGTGCTGTTTGCCACGCACTCCATCCCCATGACTGATGCCGCACGTTCCGGTCCGCAAGAACTTGGCCTTGAAGAGGGTGGCGCGTATGCCGCTCAGCACTTAGCGGTCGGTGAGGTCATTATGGACCAGTTGCGCCAGGTGGTCCCGAAGCGCGAGGCCACTCAGTGGGAGCTGGTGTACCAGTCACGGTCGGGTCCAGCGTCGCAGCCATGGTTGGAACCAGACGTATGTGATCGTATCGCTGAGTTACCGGCCGAAGGGGTCAGAGCTGTGGTCATTGTGCCGCTGGGTTTTTTGAGCGATCATATGGAGGTGCTGTGGGATTTGGATGAAGAAGCGATCGAAGCCGCCGAAGACGCCGGTTTGCGTGCAAAACGGACCCCGACTCCGGGTATACATCCAGAGTTTGTGTCGGGTCTTGTAGATCTTATTGAAGAACGCGTGCAGGCGCTTCCAGCCAATCAGCGGCCACATATGACTGATTTAGGACCGTGGTATGACGTGTGTCGGCCCGAGTGTTGTGAGAATGTGCGCCGCGGCTTTGCTCCGGCGGCAGCAGGATTGGTGCCCTAGGGATGCGCTTATGGTCGCTGCATCCGTCGATGTTGGACCGGCAGGGTCTGGTTGCCTGTTGGCGCGAGGCCCTGTTAGCGCAGGCCGTCTTGTTGGGTCGGACGCGCGGCTATACTGCCCATCCGCAGCTTGAGCGTTTCAAGGCGCATACGGATCCAGAGGGCGCCATCGGCGCGTATCTTTTAGAAATTCATATGGAGGCTGTAGCTCGCGGGTATCGGTTTGATGCGACGCGCATTGTGCACTCCCCTACCGCTGGTGGGGTCTCGCTTATTCCTGTGACATTTGGGCAGTTGGGGTTTGAACTGTCGCATTTGCGCGCCAAACTCTTTCAACGTTCCCCCGAGTTCTTGGCTGAGCATGCACCGGTGTTAGAAGCGACCGAGCAATTCATTCCGGTGCATCCGGTCTTCACTGCGGTGCCCGGAACGATTGAGTCCTGGGAGCGGACCTAGTTCTGCAGTGTGTCAACTGGAACTAGGCCGCGGGCCTGAATCTCCGCCAGGCAATATCGATGACGCCAATATCCAGCGGCACATCCGGTGGCTTGTGAAGTGGTTTCTTCTTCCGAGGCGGCCCGGTATCTCTACCGGGCAACACTTCAGGTGTACTGACGGTGTAGTGATGCCCGGTCGGGGTGGTAACTCGTAAGAATTCGGGATTCCCGTGATGTTGCCATCCGGTGTTTTCTTTCGTCTGGTTACACCCCGCGCACAGACCCGAGGCATTCTGCCAAGTCGTCGTCCCACCGTCGTGCACAGGACGAATATGGTCGACGTCTCGAATTGGTGCTTCACAATATGGCGTGCGACAGATGTCGTCGCGCATTTTGACCATTTTGCGTAGTCCTGGCGGGAAGTCTCTTGCTTTCGATTCCATGTTCACCAGCTGGTTAGTGGTGGGTTTGGTAAAGGCACGACGTAGGAATACTGCAGTTTCCTCGTTCGCTAGCCATTTGCGCGCGGTGTCTGCTGGGATTGGGCCGTAACCGGATAGCCATGCCGGGGTTTCATCGACATTCATGAGAGATTCCATGGACATTACGACCTGGACCTCAGCGGGGACTGCCGCAGCAGAGGTCTGTCCGGTGATCCGTTCGACGGCCAGATCGGCCATGATCTGATCTCGGGTGCGAGGCGTTTCATTAGGATCTGCCGGATCGGCAGTCTCACCGGTGCCGACCATGGTAGTTGCATCGCGGCGTAAGGTAGCAACGACTCCCACGGCTTTTTGCAGCGTGGTCAGAAGACTGACTCGTGCCATGCCCTCAGGTTGAGGCCGGACCGACACACAGCGGTCATTGGCCGCCTGGGCCAAACGTTCTACCGCCCCGGCAGGGTCTAAGCGTTGAGCATGCGCACGAGCTTCCGCCCCAAGCTTTCGAGGACCGATCTGGCCGAAACGATCAATCAATAACGTATCGACTTCCCGGCGTTGAGAGGAGGAGAGCCACGCGGTTTCAGTCACCACTGCCTGGGCATGTTCTTCTCGGATCCGGCCGTCTTGCAGCGCAGCGAAGGTGTGGGGCAGGTCGTCGACCAGGGTTCGCGCTAGTCGCAGATGTTGTGAGCCACGAGCCGGCGACTCAGCTCGGGCGAGGCCTATTTCTGAGCCTAAGCCTTTGCCCCGCCGGTCCTCTGGTACGTCCCGTTCTGCCTCTTCTTGTAGCCGCAGCTCTTCTAAAGCTGCAGTTTCACGAGCTTGAGCCGCCTCGCAGGCAGCTTTGAGTCGTTCAAGTTCTTGGATCCGGTCCACGGCTTCTGCCTGCGTATCAGCAGCAGCCATGGAGGTCAGATCATCACGGAATGCCGTGATGTCTGTGACCGAGGCTGCTGGTGAAATCGTCATAGTGCCATGCTAATTGTTAGCTAGGACACGATAAGGGCAGGTGAGGCACTTTGTGGATAACTCAGCCTGGCAGGCAGTTATCCACATTCTTCTGCCACGCTCGTCGCAACCTCGCGAATAATGCGAAGATCTGTCTTAGTCGGCAACGCGCAGGGTGAGGCCTCGGATCTTGTACCCTTCGATCAGGTCATCCCAGCTAATCGAAGGTTCACGTACTTTCGTTACCGGTAGAGCAAGGAGTCGGTGCAGGAGTGCGTCCGTTTCCCGCAGCGCGAGAGGCTGACCGGGGCAACCATGGGCGCCAAAACCAAAACTCAACCCGACGTCTTGGACCCCGTCGGCCCGTTCACGGTCCGGGGATAGCTGAAGGGGGTGATCGGGGAAAGCGTCAGGGTCGGAATTGGTTTGTCGAATGTCTAAGTCCACCAGATCGCCGAGTTGCAAGCGGTGTTCGGTGTCCCGGTCCTGGATGTCGATGTCTTGGGTGACGCGACGGTAGAGATGCCCGACCGGTGGTTCGAGTCTGATGAGCTCTGCCAAGATCGACAGGCGCTCGTCTTCGTTGGCGCTGACGTAGCGCTGCCGGAGGGCGTCGTCGTCCAGCAGGTGCCAGCAGGCCATGGCGATAAATTCACGAGTCGTGACCATCCCGGCGGTGCCATAGGTGACGCACTCGACGAGGATGTCGGCCAGGTTGTAGTCTTGCTCGATCAGATGACTGATTACGTCTTGGCGTGGGTTTTTGGTCCGCGAGCGCACCGCGGGCAACACGTCAAACGCCAATAGTCCCATCACTGGACCCAGGCCGTTGGCGGCGGCTGCCATCCACTGGCGGTTGGTGCGCCCGAGGCGCGGTTTGCTGCGATCCAGGGGTGGTTGGCGGAAGAATTTTTCTAACCGGCGGGCCAGGGCAGGAACCGTGGCGTGCGTCAGTCCGACGATTGAGGCGGTGACTTCGACGGTGTAGTACAGGGCGACCTCGTCAATGGTGATGCGCCCGGTGCGTTTGGCCTGGTCCAGGATTTTATCGACGACGGAGGTCATGAGGTCACCGTAACGGGAGGCAACGATCCTTGGGGCGAAGAACCGGGCGACTTTGCGACGCTGTTCGTCGTGTTTGGGGCCATCGGAGATCAGAATTGGATGGTTACGGAACACGCCACGCGGAATGTATTCGGCGGTAAATCCGGCCTGAATAGTCTCGTGTCGGGCGAGCAGGACGTCTTTGGCGGCGGCCAATGAGCCGATGCGCCACATGCTGCCCCGCTTGGTCACGCGCCCGTCGGGGTTTTCGCCGGGTTTCCAGGCTTTACGATCCCCGCCGTGAGGGATCGGGCAGCCGGTGTGTTCGGTCAACTATGGGCTCCCTTTAGTCAGTACGAGGTTTCGGATCGCTCGACCCACGGTGCTGCGGCGCAGCAGACCTTGGCGCGGGGGCGAGTGCAGGTCGTGACCGGTCACATTCCAGCCCGCCAGCAGCTCATTAGCTGCGAGGAACCCGGTGGTGGCTGCGCGTTCCATGAGCGCGATCGGCAGGGGCGCGCGGATCCAGTCGCCGGCTAACACTAGGCCCGGAATACCGGTTGACACTTCTGGGTGGTCTTCCCAGGGCGACACATCGGCTAAGCCGCAGTCATCTTCGAGCAGGTATTCTTCGGCCACAATCTGCATGTCGCGGGTTTCGGGGAAGACGCGGTGCATGTCAGCTAAAAGAGCGGCCCGAATGTCTTGGCCCGCCGCCGAAGCAGGGTCAGCCGGTACATCGACCGCGTAGGCGTGCAGTTCCACAACTGAGCCGCCGTGTTCGCGGGTCCAGTCGGCTGCGGTGGCTTCGAAGCGTTCCAGGACCGAAATGTTGTCGAGCAGCGTGTAACCGCTGGTCCCCAAAAATGCTGGGCGATCCGGGTTCACGTGTTTGGACATCCATAACCGCAACACCGCAAACGCCGGGGCATTCCGACGACGCCCAGCCCTGCCCTGCAGTTCGGCTACTTCGGGTGAGTCGTCGTCGAGCGCTGCGATGAGTTTGCGACTGGCTCGCGGGTCCGCGGCCAGCACGACGGCGTCGTAGTCGCCGGTGCCGTTGGCGGTGGTGACCTGCCAGCCGTCATCGCGCTGCTGGAGTTGTTCGACCGATTCACCAAGGTGGATGGTAACGCCCAGGTCACGCAGGTAGGTACCGAGTGGATCCCACAGGCTGGTGTTGAAATCATCAACCGGGACATCAAATAGCAGGCCTTCGGCCGAGCCAGTGAAATACGTGTGAAACATCGTCACCAGCTCGCGGGCCGCAAAGTCATTGGGGTCAGCAAAAAAGGAGCGCGCAAACACTTCGAGCGCTAAGTGCCGAGCACCATCGGGAAAACGCAGCCGGTTGAGGAAGTCGGCGGCGGATTCGCCGTCGTACTTGTGCAGGCTGTCGGGGAATTGCAGATCGATGAGCTCGAATGCGCTGGGCAGATCGACTTCGGCCAGGCCCGTCAGCGGGAAGGTAGGACTGTTGAGCACAAACGCGGCCAGGTTCAGCGGCGGAGTACGCGGGATGGACTCAAAGGAATCGGTCAACCCGGTATCGGTTTGTAGTGGATAATCGGTGACCGGGGTCAGCCGGTCCAGCGCCGGATCGGTGCGCCGCAGCAGCGCGCGCAGGTTGTAATACTGACGGAAAAACGCGTGGAATCCGCGGCTCATATTGCGGCCATCATCTAGCGGCCAGGATCGGACGCGCCCACCCAGCTGGGGTGTGGCCTCGTACATGGTGACGTCGACTCCACGTTCGGCCAGGCCGGTAGCTGCGGCAAGCCCGGCGATGCCCCCGCCGATCACCGCAACCGAGCGCGTCTCCCCCAGGCGTGCGTGGCCACGGTGGGCGACAATGCGTTCGGCATGCGGGTCCCGCGGAGCGTTGGGGACGGCATGGTGACTGATGGAATTGTTCATGCACGCCGTCCTTGGTTCAGTGCGGTATAGGTGTGGAGGACTTTGCGATGCCAGCCGCGCGCCGAGCTGACCGTCGCGCGCTGGAATCCGGCCCGCATGAGACGCTGCAGCACGGTCGCGGTCGCATCGTTGTCCATAACAGAGCGCCACAGGTAGGTAAACAGGCTGGTTTGGGCGCCGGTGAAGGCGGCCAGCGGGATGATGATCGCAAAGCACACCAGGGTCCATTTAGTTTTCGCCCACTGTGATTCGGTCACCGAATAGTCCTGCAGCACCAGTGGCGTTCCGGGTTTCATCAACTCCCGGATCTTCTCGAGGGCCGCGGTCCGATCAGCTTCGGGAACGTTGCGCAGCAAATAGGCTGCAAAGACGCCGTCGGGGGCTTCGGCCAGGTCGGCAGCAGGATTTTTGGGTAGGTGTTCGACCCGATCCAGCACAAAGGTGGTGCCGGTGGGCCAGGCTTTGGCGCGGGCTGCAGTCAACATACCGGCTGAGGCATCAACGCCGACGATGCGCGCGTCCGGCAACTCGGCGAGTAGGGCTTGGGTGCTCAGGCCGGTTCCGCAGCCAAGGTCCCAGATGATCGGGCGGTGGTCGGGTTGTACCTCGAGCAGGTCGGCGAGTTTGCGGGCGGCGCGGCGCAGTTCGCGCCGGTAGCCGGGGTTGAGCTGGGTGAGCAGGTCGTAGCGACGTGCGGAGGTGGTGAAGGCTTCAGCCAGCAACATCGACGGCGACCTCCTGGGTCTTGCGGGCCCGGCGGTTCTTCAGCGCTTGCCACACCATGATCGTGGTGGTCAGCATCGCCCAGCCGAAGCCGAAGTCTTCGATCGGAATGTCCCAGGGAAAGCGGATCCCTGACATCATGTCCGGGTTATATAACACGATGGGATTTGAGAGTTTGGTCAGCCAGCCGTCGACCGGGATTTGGAAGCCCAGGCAGATGCCCATAGCGATCCAGTAGGCGGGTTTACGGAAGATCCCGCTGCGCACTACAAAGAGTTCTAGGACGACGACGATGAGCATCCCCAGCACGGTCAGGATGGTGTATTCAGGCAGCATCGGTGGTGCTCCCTTCGCGACGTTTGCGCTTGGAAAAGAAGTTCAGCACGGTGGAGACCCCTTCATAGCTGAGGAGCGCGCACAGCGGGATGACGATAAAAAACACGATCTCTTCGAGGGGGATGATGCCGAAGTGGATGCCCGTGATGAATTCGGGGTTATAGGTCCAGTGATTCCTGGCGATCCCCAGCAGGTCCCAGGCCCCGAAGGCCACGACCACGACCAGGATCGTGGGCAACACCAGTGGCAATCGTCGATACACTCGCGCCCGAAGGAGAAATTCCAGGGGGAGGGTGATCGCCACGCAGGCGGCCATGAGTATGAGGTACTCGTATTGAGCCAAGAAGTGGTCCTTTCCTAACGGTGAGAAGCGATTCGGGCGGCGGTGGGTTCCAGCGGGGTCGGCATCGGCTCGGTCGTGGTGTCACCGCGCAGCCGCTTGATGACGTTTTCGGCAGAAATCAAACACATCGGCAGTCCGACGCCGGGGACGGTCGTCGCCCCGGCAAAATAGAGCCCGTCGAGATACTTTGAGGTGTTGGCGCCGCGGAAAAATGCCGACTGATCCAGGGTGTGGGCCAGCCCTAAGGCGTTGCCTTGCCACGCATTGAACCGCTCTTGGAAGTCGCCGGTGGCCATGGTGTGGCGCACGACGACGCGCTCGGCTAGATCGGGCACGCCGATGCGCTCGGCGATCAGTGCGATCGCTTGGTCAACAATTGCGGCGGTTTCAGGGTCTTCGTCGCGGTCTAAACTGCCCACGATCCCGTTATTCATCGCCGGTACCGGGACCAGTAGGAAGAGGTTTTCGTAGCCTTCTGGGGCGACGCTTGGATCGGTGGCCGAGGTGCGAGACACGTAGAGCGATTTGGAAAACGCACTGCGCTCGGGCCGGTCCGATGGCGGGAAGACCGACTGGAAATCCGGTGCCCAGTCGGTGCTGAAAAACAGCGAGTGGTGGGCCAGTTCCGGCAGCTCGCCTTGTACTCCGAGATAGGCCAGCACGCAGCTCATGCCGGGGTTGGTGCGCTGCCAATATTTGGGGCGGGCCGCGCGTGGATGCCACACCAGCTGGGTTTCGGTGTGGTGTCGGTCAGCACACGAGATGATCACATCGGCCATCATCCGGTGCTCACCTGCGGCATTGCGGTACGTCACCCCGGCGGCTCGGTGTCGTCGGCCCTTGGTCGTGTGGTGGATTCGCTCAACGGTGGTGCCCGTGTAGATCAGGGCTCCGGCATCGACGGCCAGCCGGTGTAAGGAGTCGACGAATGTACCAAACCCGCCCATGGGGTAAGCGACCCCTTCGACCAGGGTCGTGTAATTCATGATCCCGTAGAAGGCCGGGGTAATTTTGGGCGCCGAGGACAAAAACACCGCGGCGTAGGTCAGGAGTTGGCGCAGGCGCACGTCACGGAATTGCGCGGCGACGTCCGCATCGAGGGTTTGGGTGAGTTTTTGCGCCAGCCGTTTGAATCGGCGCAGGATCTCGGGGCTGGCCAGGCCACGCAGTTCAGTGAAGTTTGTGTAGAGGAACTGTTTGAGGGCCAGCTGGTAGTCGGTGCCCATCTCGGTCAGGTAGTGTTCGACGGCGGCGCCGGCACCTGGTTCGAGTTGTTCAAACAGTTCCATAATATTTGCCGCCCCGGTTGAGACGTCCACCGGCGGGTGACCTTCGGTAAACATCCGAAACGCGGGGTCATTGAGCGTCACCAGGTCAAGTTCTTCGGCAACCGACGTCCCCATGAGTTCATAGAAGTGTTCGAACGCACCGGGCATGAGCCACCAGGAGGGCCCCATGTCCCAGCGGAAGCCTTGATCTTCTAGGACGCTGGCGCGACCGCCGACCCAGGGTTCTTTTTCAAAGACGGTGACCTCGTACCCGTCGCGTGCCAACAGGCCGGCGGTGGCGAGACCGGCGACGCCGGCACCAATGACGATCGCGGTGGGTGCCGCGGTGGTGTTTTCAGCTGTGGTCATGAATTATTTTTCTTCAGCAATGTGGTGGAGACGGTCTGTGCGGCGATAGCGAATTTGCGGGTGTTTTTGACGCGCACCCGGCGGGATAGCAGCTCACAGGCGGGGCTATCGTCGAGGGTGTTGGTCAGTTCGCTAAAGAGCCGGTGGGCCATTTCTACGCCGATCCGGGCGCGGGGATCAAGCCTTCGCATTCCGGGTTTTGCGGCGTCGAGGTCAGCGCGAATATCGTCGACCAGTTGCGACTTTTGGACTTCTCCGAACTCTTGTGGATCAACCCCCGGGAAATACGAGCGGCCCAGCGTCTCGTAGTCATTGGCGAGATCGCGCAGGAAGTTGACCTTTTGGAAAGCCGCTCCGAGCCGGCGCGCGGAGGTGACCAGCAGGGCGTCGTCACTGGTATCGGTGCCAGACATATTGCGGAACACCGCAAGACACATCAGCCCGACGACTTCGGCCGAACCGTAAATGTAATCATCCAGGCTTTCGGGGGTGTGCCGACGGCGGTCCAAATCAGCGCGCATCGAACGGAAGAACGGCCGGGTCAGCTCGGTTGTGATCTCATGGGTCCGGGCTGTGGTGGCAAAAGCATGCACCACCAGATTCGTGCTGTATCCGGTGGCCAGTGCGGCTTCGGTTTGGTCTTCTAACCGGTCGAGTTCCTTGGCGGTGGTGACCAAATCCAGGCCTGCTTCTTGGGCGACGCCGTCGACAATTTCATCGGCTAGGCGGACCAACGCGTAGATATTGCCGATGTCGCGACGGGTGGCTTTGCCCAGAAAGCGGGACGCAAGACCGAAAGACGTTGAGTATTCCTCGATGACTTTGCCGGAACTGGAGACTGCAGCGGTGGTGTAGCGATGCAGAGCGCTTTGGGGTTTCATTAGTGATTCCTCTGCAGCAGGTCGTGAATGAGGTCTCGGAAGGTGTTGCGAACTTCTGCGCGGATCGGTAGCTCGGCCAGTTGTTGACGCGCCCGGTCACAGCACTCATCGGCCAGCTGCCGGGCTTGAGCTTCAATGTCATGGGTGACGAAAAGCGCGCGCATCGCGTCATTGCTGACATCACCCGCCCGCCAGCCCTGCACCACCGGCGCGGCCGATGCGATGCTTTCGGTCAGCGCAATGAGGACAGTGACTTTGCCTTCGCGAAGGTCGGAGTCGTTGGGTTTGCCAGTTTGCGAAGCATCCCCGAAAGTGCCCAGCACGTCGTCGATGATTTGATAACAGCTCCCCAGAAGGTTCGCGAAGCGACCCAGTTGCGCCACGAGATCTTCGCAACCACCGGCCAGCAAGGCGCCGGTCACCAGGGGCGCTTCGAAAGAGTAGGCGGCGGTTTTGAGCCGATGCATCCGCAGGACGTCGTCCAGACTGGCCGACTCGAGGTTGGCTGAGAAGACGACGTCATCGAGTTCCCCTGCGGCCGAGTGTTGGATCGCGCTGTGAAAAACCTCGATAATGTGGGCGCCACACGCAAGCTGCGCGCAGGCGTCATGCAGCACCTGGGTGGCCTTGGCGATCAGCGCGTCACCGGCTAACAGGGCTGCAGCCCCACCGATATGTTCAGCCGTGGCCTGCGATTTGCCCTGGGCCAGGGCAGCGTCGCGATAATGCGCTGCTAAGTTGGGTTGGCCGCGGCGCACGAAGTCTTGGTCGATAATGTCGTCGTGGATAACGAATGCGGTGTGGAGTAGCTCGAAGGCGCACCCGATGTCGATGCGGCGCGGATCGGCGTCGTCGCGCAGTACTTGATAGCCGAGGTTTACCAGCATCGGGCGGGTGCGTTTGCCGCCCTGGGTCGCTTCACGAATCTGCTGCCAGAGTGTGCCCATGCGCGGCGTGGCGGCGGAGGAAATCTGGGCATCGAAGAGCTGTTCGAGGCGCTGGTCGACTGCCGCCGCGAAAGACTTGTCTGATTCGGCTTCCGGGGTGAGTTGGGCCTGGATACTCATTGCTCCTCCTGATCAAATACTAGGTGGCGGCAGTGGACGAAACTAGAGGTCGTAGACCCGAACCTGCACCCAAGGTGGCACAAATTACTAGCTTGGCTAACTATACTAACAGTTGACCACAGGATCTCATCCCACAGATAGGAAAGCACCGTTGGAACACAAAAAGACCTCCTGGCTCATGCCAATCATCACGGTGGTAGCCGTGGCTGCAGCGATCGGACTGTCGTTTATCGGCAGCGGCGCACTCGGCGGCACGCCCATTAGCGAAGCCGCCGACGGCGCACTGTCCGCCGACGCCACACCCTTCGCCCCCGCCGGCCCAGCCTTTAGCATCTGGAGCGTCATCTACGCCGGCCTCGCCGGCTATGCGATCTATCAGCTGTTGCCCGCACAACGAAAATCCTCGCGACACGCCGCACTGCGACCCTGGGCCGCACTTTCTGCACTGCTCAATGCCGCCTGGATCGGGGTGGTCCAGGCCGGGAGCGTGCTGGGCAGCGTCGGGGTGATTGTCATCCTGCTGCTCGTGTTGATTCGGATCCTGCTGATTCTGCGCAAAACCCACACGCATACCAAAACCGACGCGCTGCTGACCGACGGCACATTTGGCCTCTACCTGGGCTGGGTGACGGTTGCGACGACGGCGAATACCGCAGCCTTCATCGCCACGCTGGGCGTCGATAAATTTACCGGCTGGCAGTGGGCGGCCGCGGCCATTATCGTCGTCGTGATGCTCATCGGCGCGAGCCTGGGCGTCTACTCGCGCGGTCGAATTGCCCCTGCCCTGGCCATTTCCTGGGGGCTCACGTGGTTGGGTATCGCCCGGATGGAAGGGCAATACGAATCTCCCATCATCGTGTGGACGGCGTTCATCGCGGCGGCCGTTGTCCTGGTGACCACGATTGTGGCTCGGATTGTGACCGAACGCAAAAACGCCCGCACAACCTGGTAAACCCATGACACCTGTCATGGTCAAATCGTGATGCTTAGCAGTATCGCTGCAGTCTCAGGTGCGCAAGACTGGAGTTATGAATACTTCAGCCTCCTCCGCAGCCATCGCAATCGACGCGGTAACCAAGCGCTTCGGTGACCTCACCGCCGTCGACAATGTCAGCTTGACCATTCAACCGGGCGAAGTTCTGGCCCTGCTGGGTCCCAACGGGGCCGGCAAAACCACGCTGTTGGACATGGTGTTAGGGTTCACCGCACCAAACCGAGGCGTCATCCGAGTTGTTGACCTGCCCCCGAAACGTGCCGCAAGTGAAGGCCACGTCGGAGCGGTCTTACAGGACGGCGGCCTGCTCAATGACCTGACCGTCGGCGAGACGATCAAAATGATCGCCGCCTGCCATCATCGTCACCTCCCGATCCCCGAAGTGATGCAGCGCGCCGGGGTCACTGGTTTTGCCAGCCGCAAGCTCAAAAAGTGCTCGGGCGGACAAAAACAGCGCCTCCGCTTTGCCCTGGCGTTGCTCACGAATCCGCAGCTGCTGATCCTTGATGAACCAACCGCAGGACTGGATGCGACAGCGCGCAAAGACTTCTGGGCCACGATGCACGCTGAAGCCAAACGCGGCCGGACGATTATTTTTGCCACGCACTACCTACGGGAAGCCGATGACTACGCTGACCGAGTTGTGCTGATGCACCAGGGCACGATCGTCGCTGACGGCAGCGTCGCGGATATGACCGCTGGATTACAGCGCCAACTCTCCGCGCAGTGGGTCAGCGACACGGACCCCTACGATTGGGCTGCCACGGTCGGGTTAACTCCAGAACAGGTAGCGTATAGCGCCCGGCTGGAACGCATTCAAATCACCACGCCCGACACGGATCGGATCGCCGAACGCCTGCTGTCGACCGGGCTGATTCGACACTTGACCATTACCCAACCCGGTGTGGAAGAAGCATTCTTCTCCATGACCCAAGATTCCCAGGAGGTCACATCATGACGACGACACTGATCCCACCGCGAAAGTCGCAGACCGAAATCGTGCTGCGGTTCGTGGGTTGGGAATTCTGGCGCAACTTCCGCATGCTGGATGCGACCTTCTTCGTAATGGTCCTCCCGGCGGCCATGTACCTGATGTTTGGTGTAGCCATGGATCAGGGCGAACTGCCCGCCGGCGAGGGCAACGTGTCAGCCTATGTGATGACCTCAATGGCCGTGTACGGTGCTGTTATCTCGACGACGGCGATGGCCGGTTCTGCCGCCGTTGAACGCAATATGGGCTGGGGACGACAACTCAACCTGACCGGACTCACCGAAGCCCACTACATTCTGGGCAAGATGCTCATGGCGCTGCTGATGGCCATTAGTCCGATCGTCATTGTCTACCTCGTGGGTGCCTTCACGGGTGCTGAATTCGCCTCGATAGGTTACTGGTTTGCCTCGGCAGCACTGTGTTTGGTCGTGGCGATCCCATTCTCCCTCTATGGCCTGGCTTTTGCGCTGCTGTTCCGCTCCGAAACGGCCGTTAGTGCGGCGTCTGGATTCCTGGTCTTATTCGCATTCTTCGGCAACCTGTTCATCCCATTGGGCGGCGTGCTGCTCGATATCGCAAAATTTACCCCGCTGTATGGGCCTGCCATGCTCGCCCGCTGGCCCCAGACCGAAGGCATCCTACTCCCCATGGAGACCGGGGCCGCAGTAGAATTCGAAGCCATGTGGCTACTACTGACCAATATCGGGGCCTGGACGGCGATCTTTGCCCTCATCTGCGTGTTTGCAGCGCGTCGTCGAACGGCCCGCTAATCCATGAGTGTCATGACGCACATCACCACCACCGGGTACACCGGGCATCTGCCTGAGCCACCGGTCACCACTTCCGAGCGGCGAGCCGTGATCTTTACCGCCGGGGTGTGGCTGGTCTTTCTGGCCTGGACGATCTTCGGGTTCCTGGCCAGCACCGCCCCGGTCGGCGCACACATCGCAGGCTGGGTCGCCCTGGCCACCTTCCCGGGCGTCTATCTGGCGAGTTTTCTGCACCCGGAACCCGTCCCGCAGCTCAACCGACACGTCAACACGGCCCTCTACACGGCCGCGCTGATCGGGCTGGGGCTGATCATGGCCCAAGTAACCCCAACGGCAATCATCAATATCGTGCCGTATCTCATGGCCACCTGGATCTTCAATCACCGGTTAGGCACCGGTGTGATCGCAGTCGTGGTCCTGTTCTTCGCCGCGATCCTCGTGGTGACGGTGGGGAACCTGGATGACTATGGCAGCTGGTTCATCGCTTCGGTCGGTTCACCGGCGATCATTATGGTGTTCATTCGCATCAGCATTGAAATGGGCGTCACCCAGCAGCAGCGTTCCGAACAGCTCGCCCTAGCCGCCCAACGTGAAGATTTTGCTTCAACCGTGCACGACGTCCTGGGCCATTCGCTGACGACCATCACGGTCAAAGTCCAGCTCGCCCAGCGCCTCCTGGACACGAATCCTGACGCTGCCGCCGCGGAGCTTGCCGATATCGAATCCCTCGCGCGCAGCTCGCTGTCCGAAGTCCGCGCCGCTGTGACCGACCTGCAAAACCCAGACCTTATAGAACAACTCGACCGCTGCGACAACGCCCTGACCGCCGCCGGGGTGGCATTCAACCGCCCCGAGGCACTCCCCCGACTGACGCTCGTCCAACAGCAGGTGTTCGCCTGGGTGCTTCGCGAGGCCGTGACCAATGTGCTCCGGCACGCGCACGCAACCACCTGCACGATCACGTTTACCCCTCAGCCGGGGCACACGATATTGCGCATTGACGACGACGGCGTGGGCCTCTCCGACTCCGATCCTCTGCAGCATCACGGGCTGACCGGGCTGCAGCGTCGGGTGACGTCGGCCGGCGGTAGCCTGGAAGTGCTCCCGCTAGCTGACGGTACCCGTGTTGAGGTGAAACTGTGACCATCCGCATTCTGCTAGCCGATGACCAGCACCTGGTGCGTGCCGGGCTGGCCGCGCTGCTGAATTTAGAAGACGACCTCGACGTCGTCCACCAACTCCCCGACGGGACCGGAGTGGTAGAGGCAATCCGACAACATGACATTGATGTGGCGGTCTTGGATATTGAAATGCCCGACGTCGACGGGATCACCGCAACGAGTCAGATTACCCAAGCGTTCGGCGATGAGGTAGCGGTCCTGATTCTGACAACGTTCGGGCGGGCCGGGTATTTACAACGCGCGATGACGGCCGGAGCTTGCGGGTTCATGGTCAAGGATGCACCCGCTGACCAACTGGCGGCAGCCATTCGTACCGTGCACACCGGCGGTCGAGCAATTGATTCGGTGCTTGCCGCCGAGGCGCTCAGCGCAGGTGCCAACCCATTGACCGACCGCGAGCGCGATGTGCTGCGCGAAGCGCTGAGTGGCGCCTCGGTCAAACACATCGCCGGTCGACTACAGTTATCCGCCGGGACGGTACGCAATCACCTGTCGTCTGCGATCGGCAAGACGCAAACGACGAATCGGGCTGAAGCGGCCCGGATGGCACAGCACAACGGTTGGCTCTAAGCGGCTTTGCGCAAGTGGAAGATTCCCCAACTCAATAAGCCCCGGTTGCCAGCATCAACCCAGTGCTGCAGGCCGGTCATCATGCCATCCAGATATGCTTGGCTAGCAGTCTGCAACAGTTCCTCGGCGTTGGCCTGGGTTTCTTCCAGCACGCGTCCATAGTGTTGCGGTAAGAAATGGCTGAGGTCTTCGAATTCGACCAGTTCTAATCCGGCGTCTGCCGCCAACGCTTTGTACTGACCCGGTGAGGACAGCGAAGTAAGGTTCAGACGTTCGAGTACCCCGGACAGTTCGGAAGCGCTCACACCATCAGCGGCCATAGGATCGGTGAAAAGGAATTCTCCGCCGGGTTTCAGCACGCGGGCGGCTTCGGTGATCGGAGGTTTCCGATCAATGGCGTGTAAGAACGCATCTTGGGACCAGACCAGGTCAGCAACCGCATCCTTGGCGGGCACGGCGTTATAGCTCGCATCGACCACCGTCACGTGGTCTGCCACCCCGGCCTGTTCATTGAGTTGTTCAGCCCGGCGGTTTTGTTCCCCGCTGAGGTTCACAGCCAATACGTCGGCGTTGAGTTCGCGATGCAAAAACCGTGCCGCCCCACCGTACCCGGACCCCAGGTCGACCACGTAGTCGATCGAGTCTTGGGTGGTTTTGTTGACCATGTGTTGCATCGTGTGGTGGCTGGCATCGGCGATCGGTTCGTCCGGTGTGCGGTACATGCCCAGGTGAATGTCATCGCCGCCCCAGACTTGCGAGTAGAACGCGTCGGCGTCTTGGCTGTCGTATGCGGCACGGGCCACCTGTTCGGATTCTGTGTACGGCAAGAAAGCTCCTTTGTAGATCTCGATTGAAATCCACTGTAGGTGGCCCCCATCTCAGCTTCCTGTGGGGCGGCCACAAAGCTTCATGAACGACAGGGGCCGTAGCAATGATTACAGCAGCTGATATTGCCCGGCCCTGGCGATGGCGCTTTCCAGTTCGGCACGATCGATTGGTTCGCTCATTTTGTGTTTTAGGATCATCCGGGTGTCTTGACCCTCTTCGACTTCGAACGAGATCCCGCCGACCCGGTCAACCTGATACACCTCGCCCTTGATGATACGAATCGCCTCATTCGATAAGGCTCCCGCAAGGAGATAGAGGGTGCTAGTGATCATAGGTCCTTCCGGTGTTAGATACGTCCGTTGAAGGCTTGCATGGCTGAATCTTCACGGGTTCCGCCTCGCCCGTCGCCGATAGCCGCATAGTCTTCAACCCATTCGATTTTCCGGACCCATTTCACCATTTTGTAACCGTGGTTGGACTCCACCCGTAACCGCAGCGGCGCGCCGAGGTGGTCTTCGAGTGGCTTGCCATTGCGTTCATAGGCCAAGATTGTGCCTTCCTCGTAAAGGTCGGACACCGGGATCACCGCGTAAAATGGTTCGCGTGGCCGGTTGTCATACATCACCTGTGCCAGCCCGTGCGATTCAATCATCACGTAGTGTGCCGTTGCAGGTGGTGGGCCTAACAGTTCCAACACATCTTGGAGCCGCACGCCGGCCCATTTCGACGTCGCCGTCCAACCCTGCATGCACGAATGCGTGGCAATGTATTCGTGTTTTGGCATGGCCTTCAGATCCTCCAGGCTCAGCGTGATTGTTTTACCGCTCAGGTCCCCGCCAAGATCTAGGTGCCAATCTGCCCAGGTGCTGTCACGGTGATGGAGCCACTCGGGGGATTCATCTTCGGTTGGGGGCAGCCCGTTGGTCCAGTGGAATTCCGAAATGTCCTTTTCGGTCAGTCTTTGCTGTTTCGACAGGCGTGGTCGCATCCAATTCAAAAAGAGTTTGCGCCCCGGGTCAGTGACGGCGACCAGGAAGCGCCGGACGCGGGGCCGATTCGCCAGGCTCCAATAGCTGAGTCCAATAAGTAACCCAATGATGACGACGATCGTCCCCAGCGCTACCGTGAATGCTTGGGCATAATATTCCGGCTCACTGGCTTCAACCCCCAGCATCATGTGGGGCAGGTTATATTCCGGATGCACCATAAACACCAAGCCGATATGCATCATCAAAAACACCAAAAAGGCGGCATGACAGATAAAATGTAGAGAGCGGGCGCCCTGGGGCCCGCCGAAGAGTTTCACATACCAGGGATATCGCGCTCGGATGGCAGGTGACATGGCCAATCCGGTCACAATCATCAGCGGCGCTAAGACGAAGACTACGCCGGTGTAGGTCAGCATTTGCAGCGCGTCGTAGGGCTGGAAATGTTCAATATCCGGCACGCCGAAACCTGCATAAATTTTCAAGGATGCCCATGCTTGCGGAAACACATCCCACGAGGTCGGAATGATACGACTCCACAGCCCGGTCGCAAACAGCATGATCACATAAAACAAGCCGTTAACCACCCACAGCATGACACCTAGGCCGTGCCAATGCCGACCCAGCCCAATATTTTCTTTTCCAGGCAGCGAGATCAATGGCGATAGCGAGCGCTCCTCCACCAGCGAGGTGTACACGCCTTCTTCTTGCGGAAGCTTCCGCCGGGTGAAACGTAGCCACTCTGTGCCGGGTTTACAGTCGTTGCGCCACCACAGCCTAGGCAACGAGGCCAAGATTTCCCATCCGCTGCGGATAAGAATGCCCAGCAGAACAAAATTCAGAAGATGTGTGGCGCGTAGCCAAAACGGAAAATCAGCTTCCACAACGGGTTCCTTCCGGGCTCGTTTGGGTCGTCGGCTCCTGTTAACGCAGCGTAGCAACCCCCTGGTTAGCCAGCAATGGGCGAGGTAGTCCGGGCGATGACGTATGCGTGCGGGGTCGAAGCGTTGCGGTGTTGTGCAAGGATGTGGAAACCGGCTGCCTTCAGTGCTTGTGCCATGTCAGCAAGCGGCCAACGGTAGGCGGGTGCCACGGGATGGTCGAATGATTCAAGGCGTGGCCCGGTGAAAAATGACAACAGCAGGGTGCCGTCGTCGACTAGGGCTTTGCGCAGTGTCGACATAGCAACTTCGAGTTCGTCGGGACCCATGTGAATGACGGAATACCAGGCGAGGATGCCTGCCCAGCGGCATGTTGTATCGGTCAGGTCAGCAATCGAGCCGACACAAAACTGTCCTGCGGGGTGCGCTCGGCGAGCCAAGGTGACTAGGCGTTCAGCTGGTTCTAGCCCGGTCACGTCGTAGCCCAGATATGTCAGGTGCCCGGTCCAGCGTCCGGTGCCGGCACCCACATCGAGAATCGAACCGTGCACCGTTTTAGCCCACGGTTCGATGATCCATCGGTCGGGGTCGTCGGGAGAGACCGTTTTGCCGAGGATGTGCTCGACCTGCTTAGAAGGCGATCCGTAGGCATCTGCGATGTTTTCCATGGACAACTCTCTTCTTGTGGCCACCGGTTTTTACGGTTCGATGACGACTTTGCCGGCAGCGTGGCCGTCTTCTACGGCCG
>CAZAAP010000026.1:0-19867 GCA_964482935.1 uncultured Enteractinococcus sp. | reverse complement strand
GTAGGCAGCGGTCGATGACGTTATTCTGGAGGTCGGTGGCCCAGTATTTGGCGGCTGAGGCCTGTTCGCTAGTTAACCGGCCGGCATCGTGTTCTTTGATGCAGTAGTCGATAAACGCTTTGCCGGCCAGGGTCTCGGTGGCGCACTCGGCCAGTACGAACTTCGTGTTCTGGAAGTCCATCACGGTGTGGCCAAAGAGTTTACGTTCTTTGGTGTAGGCGATGGTCTGCCGGACGGCGGCTTCGGCTTGGCCAACGCCAGAGATCGCAACGGCTAAGCGTTCTTGGGGGAGTTGCTGCATCAGTTGCACAAAACCCTGACCATCGCAGGCTTCGCCGCCCAGGATATTAGCGACCGGCACCCGCATATTGGTAAACGACAGCTCGCGGGTGTCTTGGCCGTGACCGCCGAGTTTCTCCAGGACGCGTCCGCGTTCAAAGCCTTCCAGACCGTCGACCTCGGCAACCACCAGCGAGATACCACGAGCACCGGGCTGGTCATTGGTACGGGTGACGATGATGACGAGATCGGCTTGGCTGCCGTTGGTGATGAACGTTTTGGAGCCATTGATGAGCAGGTCATCGCCATCGCGGGTGGCGTTGGTGCGGATCGATTTGAGATCGGATCCGGTTGTCGGTTCGGTCATCGCAATGGCTCCGACCATTTCCCCGGAGGCGAGTTTGGGCAGCCAGCGTTGTTTTTGTTCTTCGGTACCGTAGGCCACCAGGTAGGGGGCCACAATGGTGGAGTGGATGGCGTAGCCCCATGAGTCGTCGCCGGCCAGTCCCTGTTCGTAGAGCACGATGGATTCGTGGGAGAAATCGGCTCCCCCGCCACCGTATTCTTCCGGGACGGAGAGTAACAGGAGACCACTGTCCCCGGCCTTATTCCATAGGTCACGGTCGACCTGGTGGTTTTTAGCGAAGCGTTCGGTGTGCGGGGTAATTTCGGCGGCCATGAATTCCCGGGCCAGTTCGCGCAGATCGGCGTGTTCTTCGGTTTCCCAGATTGGATTGTAGTTGTCCAAAAGCATTGCGATTCCTTAGCGGGTTGAGACCGTTCCGGTCTTTTCGGCAATTGGGGAGATGAAGATGGGTCGTATCAACCAGGCTACCCCGACCGTGACGGCCACGGAGAGGGCGAACACCGCGATGCCTAGCCAGTCGTCGGTATGCCGGGCGGTGAACATCATGTTCAGGTTCGTCAACACCCCGGTGGTGAACACCAAGAAGAGGTGGACGATGATGAACAGGATGAAGTACACCATCGTGACAAAGTGGATCTTGCGGGCCACCGGCAGCGGCAACGCCTTGTTGAGGCGCTCGGCTTTTTGCGGCCACCAGGTTGACAGGCGCAGCCCGGTGACTACGGCAAGCGGCGCGGCGATGAACACCGTGATGAAATACGTCATGATTTGTAAGGCGTTGTAATAGACCCAGGAATTTTCCGGTGGCCAATCTAGCGACACATACTGGATTGCAGCCGAGACGATATTGGGGAAAATATCCCAATTGGTCGGCACAATGCGCATCCAGTGCCCGGTAGCAAACACCATGATGTAGAAGATCAGCCCGTTGACCACCCACAGCACGTTGAAAGACTGGTGGATCCACTGCTGGATGGACACCTTTTGCGGCGAGTTCTTCTTATTGGGCGAGAAGAATCCACCATCAGTAGGGGTCCAGTAGGCCTCGGGTCGCTCTTGGTTGCGAATCAGCAACCCGGAGCGGATGACCATCACGATAATGAAGAAGTTAAAGAAGTGCTGCCAGCCAACCCATCCCGGGATCCCGGCTTGTACACCGTCTGGATGGGTCGGGGTGCCATCATAGGTGGCAATAAAGTTCGCCACCGGATCCAAGGTGCGCGCCCACTGGGCGACCAGCACCAGCCCAGCGGCCACCACGGCCACCCCGAGGAGGGTCAGCACGACCTTGGCTACCTTGGACAATTCCTTCTTTGGTGCTGGTTTATCTGCGGCTGTTGATGCGGTTGCGGGTTGCTGGGTCGGGGTGACGACCTCAGGCTTGGTGACCTGCGGTTTGGGCGTGGCTGCGGTTGAGGTAGCAGCCGGGGCACCCATCCGTTTCGGTGCACCCATGCGTTTCGGTGCAGGCTGGGAAGACGTCGCTGCCGCCGGTTCGACAGCTGGTTCAGGTGTCGGCGTGACCGTGGGGGCTGGAGCGGATTCTTCAACGCTCGGTGCGGCGGTATCGGGATGGCCGACTTTTAGGGGCTGCCAGCCGTCCATTCGACGGCGCGGTAAGTCTTCGGTCACCGGTGCTGGAGCTGCCGGGGATGCCGCCACCGCTGCGGTAGCCGCAGGTGCTGGAGTTTCCGATGGTTGCTCGGCCCGCGCGGGGGCTGCTTGTGCAACGGCTGGGGTTGCCCTTGGTGCTGATGGCGCATCGTGCGCGACCGTCAGCGGTTGCCATCCGGCCATGCGACGACGTGGCACAGTTGGATCTTGCATCGGTCCGGTCGGTTGCGCCGCTGGGACAGGGGCCTCGGCTACTGCGGGTGCTTCGGATGCAGTTCTCGAACCGGCGGGCGTCTCGGCGGGTGCACTGGATCCAGCTGGCACCTCGGTGACCTGAGCAGGAGCAGCGGCAGTGACCGGTGCGGCGGTGTTCGCCACGGTCAACGGTTGCCAACCAGCCATGCGGCGGCGTGGGACACTGTCATCCTGGACGGGACCGGTGGCCTGCGCTGGCGCAGCCTGCGCGACTGCCGCTTCAGGTTGCGCAACAGGTGGCTGTTCGTCCACGGGCGGTGCGACCGGTGGTGCGGCAGCTGGTGCCGGGGTGCTGGGTTCGGGTTCAACTGCGGACGGTGGCGTCTGCACTGGTGCGTCGGTGTTCTCGACGGCCAGTGGCTGCCATCCGACCATGCGACGTTTTGACATAGCTATCAGCTTTTACGGGCTTTGAGTTCATCAACAACTTTCGGGACAACCTCAAAGAGGTCCCCCACAATGCCGAAGTCCGCGACGTCAAAGATCGGTGCGTCTTCGTCTTTGTTGATGGCAATAATGGTTTTAGCGGTCTGCATGCCGGCCAGGTGCTGGATCGCGCCGGAAATGCCGATGGCGATGTAGAGGTCCGGGGAGACAGCCACACCGGTCTGGCCCACCTGCAGATTATGGGGTACGTACCCGGAATCCACGGCGGCACGGGAGGCTCCGATCGCGGCGTTGAACTGATCGGCCAGGTCTTCGATCAGTGAGAAGTTTTCTTCTGATCCGACACCTCGACCACCAGATACGACCACCGATGCGGCAGCCAGCGCTGGGCGATCCGAGGTCGCATCCAGCGCTTCGGCCGAGACAATCGTGGCGCCCGGCCCGGTGGTCACCTCGACCTCGGAGGTCACCACGCTGGGTTGCGCCACGGCTGCTGCCCGGTCTGCGATGGCACCGGGGCGGATCGTGACGATCATCAGGCCCCCCTCAACGGTGGATTCGGTGTTGTAATCCCCACCGAACACCGCATGTTGGGCGACGGGTTCCTGACCGTCAGCGTCCCAGTAGAGCCCGGTGGCATCCGAGGCGATCGCGCCCTTGGCAGCGATCGCGACCCGTCCGGCTACTGCGGCATTCACCGGGGTGTGCGAGGTGATCACCAGGGACGCACCGTAGTGTTTGACCGCAGCAACTCCGGCGGCAACCTCGGCGGTGCCCAGCTGATCGGTCGGGCCCTCGTGAACAAAAATTTCAGTAGCACCGGCGGCACCCAGGGCGGCGATGGTGTCCGCATCGGGGGTCGTGGTGACCACGGCCACGGGTTCGCCAATGATCGAGGCGGCACCCAGGATTTCTGCGGGGTCAGCGTTGGCTACAAGTGCGAGCACTTTCGACACGTAGGAACTCTCCTTAGATCAGGTGCCGGGAGGCGAGGAAATCGACAAGCTCGGTGGCCGCGGTGTCACCGGAGACCTTTTGGCCGGCCTCGCGCGGTGGGCGTTCAGCAGCCGAGACCATCACGTTGCGCACATAGGCGGACTCGGGTCCAGCAGCCAAACCCAACTCAGCGGTCGAGGTCACGGCGATTTCTTTTTTCTTCGCCTCACGAATGGCTTTGAAGTTTGGCAGTTTTGGTTGGCCGGCCTTTTCCGTCAGCGACACCACCGCAGGAGTAGCTGCCGACAGGGTCAGTTTCTGTGTTTCGGTGTTAGTCACTGCGGTGACCGTATCCTCGGCGACCTCAATCGAGTCCGCCGCGACAATGTGTGGGCGGCCGAGAATCTCAGCGATCATCGCCGGCACCATCCCACCGCCACCATCTGTGGAGGCCTCCCCGGTCAACACCAGGTCGGCGTCTGCTACGGCGGCGGCCAGTACCCGGGCGGTTTGGACCATGTCCGATCCGGCGAGCGCCTCATCAACGATGTGGACGGCGCGGTCAGCAGCCAGTGCAAGGATTTTGCGGATGGCCTTGTCAGCGCTAGCCGGCCCCATGGCGACGGCCACGACCTCGGTGGCGGTGCCTGCCTTCTTGAGGTCAGCGGCAACTGCGGCCACTCGTTCATCGATTTCATCGACGACATTTTCGGCACCTTCCCGAGCAAGCATGCCGGTGTCCAGCGCAATCTGGCGCTTCTCATAGGTGTCGGGCACCTGCTTGACGAGCACTACGACTTTCATTTGCACCTCATAGTCATGATATTCACTCAGACTGTATATTTGTACAATATACCGTACAATTTAGACGCCCAGAAAGAGTTTAAGGGTTGCCCCCTCTGTGGCTCCCAGCACGTTTCAGTATAGAGGTCTGTCCGCATGTCCAACCCCGCTATTAATATCGATTTGACGGCGAAAGCTCGTATCCGCCAGGTAGCCCTGGAGCTGTTTGCGCTCAATGGTTCCGATGGCACCTCAATGCGCGCCATCTCATCTCGCGCCGGTGTCACCGTCGGGCTCATTACCCACCACTTCGGGACCAAGGCTGGTCTGATCCAGGCGGTTGAGGACGACCTGCTGGAAGGTATTGAAAACGCGATCGCGTATCAAGGATCCGATGAAAGCCCGGAGGGCGTCGTCCAAAAGCTCGACCAGCGCTTGCTCGACCACATCGCCGACAACCCACTGGTCGCCGCATATTTACGCCGAATGATGCTGATCGAGAGCAACGGTGCCGGTTCGGATCTCACCGAGCGGTTCACGCGGTTAGCACTGCGGCAGATTCAGGATTTGCGTCGTCGGGGGATCGCCTCGACGACGCGTGAGGCCGAGGACCAGGTCATGCAGGTGATGCTCGTCCAACTCGGTCAGGTGCTGATGCAACCGTTCGTCGATCAGATCGCCGGGCACCTAGACCGAGATCCCCAGCGCTATCAGCTCAGCTTGCGCAAGACTCGTAGCGACTAACACACGAGGCAAGTGACTGCAGCTGTGCGACGGCTACCGTTCGGCCTCCTCAGCCCTACGATTTCTGCGCATGGCACGAACGATGCGGCGCAGGATATCGACGACCAGCAGCGCGGCGATGCCAAAGGCTACCCAGGCGACGACATCAGGTCGCTCCGTGCCCGGACCCACCAGGAACCTGACGCCCACGAGAAGCACGATAATCAGGCCGACAACCTCCGCTAGAATCCCGAAAAAGCCCAATCTTGTGGCAGAGAGTCCGTGCGCTGGATCTTGGGGCGACGTCGTATTTTCGTGGGGCGATACCGTGTCTTCTCCGTCGTGGGTACTCATCTGTCTCTTACCTTCCGGAACATGGATGCGTTAAGCACCACGCTAACGGGTCGGCACAGCCGTGTGAAGAGGTCGCGGAACGCCATCAGCGCGCTCTGCTCACAACCCTTTGATCTTCCCAGCGGTGCGAACCTTGCACTGACCGAAGCGGATTACCCGACAATCTCCGGCTCAAGACTCGACCGAATATACCCTTTGAGAAGGTCCTTTAGCCACAATGGATTAAACACGGTGGAAACGACTGCAGGAAAAACGCTCGCGGATGACAATGAGCTTACATCCGAACCCGCACCGCGGATCGTTGTCTGAAGGAGCTGAAGAGATCATGAAATTGTCAACCGAATCTGAAGCAATTGTCAAAGAAACCGCCGGCGTCGTCGCAGAGATTGCCGATGACGCTACCGTCATCTTCTATCGCGATATGTTCGCAGCCCACCCCGAATTGCTCAACGTCTTCAACGAAGCCAACCAGGCAATCGGCGAGCAGCCCAAGGCTCTGGCCGCCTCGGTCGTGGCGTTTGCAGTCCACCTGATTGACCCGGACGCTCCGGATTTCACCCCGGTCATGCAACGGATCGCGCACAAACACGTCTCGTTGGGCATCACCGCCGAACAGTACCTGATTGTCGGCCGCTACCTTCTGGGTGCGGTAGCCAAAGTGCTCGGGGATGCTGCGACCCCGGAAATCGCGTCGGCCTGGGGTGAAGTGTATTGGCTATTCGCCACCGCCCTGATCGCCGAGGAAGCCCGCCTCTACGCCGAAGCTGGAACCGATCCGAAGGTCCCATATCGTCCCTATCGGGTGGTAGAGCGGTTTGAAGAATCCGATGAGGTCTTCTCCCTGCTCCTGTCCCCCGTCGACGGCGAAGTGCCCAGTCACTCGACCGGCCAGTACGTGTCGATCGCGGTCGATTTACCAGACGGCCGCCGTCAGCCGCGCCAATACACGATCTCTTCGGGGCCACGCGGCGACTCGCTGCGGGTGACCATCAAACGCGTTCGCGGTATCAACGGGGTTCCCGATGGGCGAGTATCCGGTTGGCTCCACGAGCATGCCACACCGGGCACCATCCTGGATGTTTCCCAACCCGCCGGTGATGTCATCCTGGATGACTCGGAGAAACCGCTCGTGCTGGTCTCGGCAGGCATTGGGATTACACCCGTCGCAGCGATCATGGAAGACCTGTCGCGCCGCCAACCTGAGCGCACCGTTCGGTTGTTCCACGCGGATAAAACCCATGCCCACCACGCACTGTATGACGGGCTGCGCCGTCAGGTGTTAGCCATGCCGGATGCGCGCGCTCAGAACTGGTACGAACAAGGTGCAGAACAGGCCCCGACCCTGCACCCGGCGCGTCCGGGGTTCATGGATCTGTCGGATGTGGAACTGCCCCAGAACGCCGAAGTGTTTATGTGCGGTCCGCTGCCGTTCATGCAGATTGCCCGCAAGACGCTCATGGACCAGGGCGTGCCGTCGGACGCGATCCACTACGAGGTCTTCGGCCCGGACATGTGGGCCCAGAACCCAGACGCCTAGACGCCACAGTCGGTTGCAGTCGTCTGGCTCGCCACGCGCTGCTGGGCGGCCAGCGCAAAGTCGGCAAGCTCGGCATCGGTGCGGTCAGCATCGATGCCGAGCTGTGCGGTTGCAGTCGCTGCTTCTTCACCCTCAAGCTCCAATACGAGCAGGCAGCTATGTGCCGTGGTAAAGGGGTTTAGACGCCGCAGTTTCAGCGGACCGTCGATCTGTTCGAGCTGCTGGCGCACCAGCTTGGCATGAACCGAGCACACCGCGGGTCGGTCTTCTGCCAAGAGGCTCTGGTAGATGCACGGTTGGACGTCGACGGTCAGTTCAGCGGTGTTGATGACCGGTTGCATGCCGACGTCGTCGAGGTGTTCATAGAGCACATCGAGTTGGTGCACCGCCTCCTCGGGCAGGTCGTGGTCGTGGGCAAGTTCCGGACTGATACGACGCAGCAGCTCACCGCGAGCGCCGGCCTCTTGGGCACGTTCACGGGCAGTGGGGCTGTGTGCGACGTCGTCGACCGGATGGTATTCCATGGGTGGGCGACCACGTCGGCCGGTATCCACCGGGGTGGCGGTGATAAAGCCTTCGGAGTCGAGCACTCGCAGGTGATCGCGCGCGGTGTTGACGTGAATGTCAGCGGCCGCGGCGAGGGCCTTGAGGGTTTGGCCGGGTTGCCGTTGGATGGCGTGGAGCAGTTTGAGTCTGCTGCCTTCCGTCAGCCCCCGATAATCGGTAGTTCTGCGGGGCATATCGTCATCATAGGCGCACCCGGCCGGTTACTCACCAGTTACTTCGCGATCAGGGTGACAACCCTTATTCGGCAACCGATTCCTGCGATAACTGCTGCGACGTGTCGAGTGTGGCGTCCACCGCCATCCGCATGATTTCACGGAAGTCGTGCTGTGGCTCATATGCTTGCCGCTGGAGGCGAGCGCCGGAACCGTTGTGCAGGATGTCTGCCACCAACGCCTCAACGGTTTCCTCTTCGTCATACTCCACTAACACCGGCCGGATTTCATCCAGAAGTGCTGTGATCACATCGCGCGCCGGGGCCGGGGTTCCGGTGTGGGGGTGGACAAGATCAGCTTCCACCCCGTAGCGGCTGGCGTACCACGTCCACGCTTGTAAGACCGTCACGGGCACTTGCGGTACCTCCTGGTCTTGGTTTCGCAGGACCGTTTCGACCAGCGCCCGGGTGATCGCCGCGATCACGGCGGCATGTTCTGCTTTGAGACAGACATCGGCCACTCGGATCTCGATGGTGGGCTGGTGGTCGCTTGCGCGGGCATCGAAGTACAGCATGCCGGCATCCAGCGGGACACCAGAATTGAAGAGTGCTTCGCAATGCGCATCATAGGCTGCCGGACTGCCGAAGATCTCGGTTGGCCCTGAGTTCGGCCACCGGGTCCACTTCTGGTAGCGGTAGGAGGCAAAACCGGTATCCAGTCCCTTGGCAAAGGGTGAGTTACTGCTCAACGCCAACAGCACAGGCAACCAGATGCGGATGCGATCCAATGCTGTGATGGCCTCTTCACGCGAATGAATGTCCACGTGAATATGGAAACCGTTGGTCAGCTGCTCGGTGGCGGTTGCACCAAAGCGTTCTGCAATCTGTTGGTTGCGCGCTCCTGGTACCAGGGTCGTGGTGTGGTTCCCTGGGTCTACGGGCAGGGCAGCTACCGTACCGCCCGCCAGGGCCGCGGCTTCCTGGGCCAAGACACGACCCGCACGGATGGCGTCCAGTTGACCGGTTAGTGTGTATTGCGGTGGCGAATTCACCTCCACCTGTTCTTGTTTGAACTCAGTGGTGAGGCTGTGCCCACTGGGTATGCTGGTGCCCTGTGCGGCGACCGCTAGCGCCCCTCTCGGGAGGGGTTCTAGCGTGTCAGCGTCAACCAGTAGTAATTCTTCTTCGACCCCAAATGTGCGCATTGACACATCCTTTCAAATACGGGGAGACTAAAATTTTTCGTCGCGTTATCCCACACCGTGACGTTGTAACCACATTTCCAACAGCCCTACCTGCCACAGTAAATTGCCACCTGTGGGCACGTAATGCTCGTTGGGTTCTTTGAGCAATTGCTCAAGAAAATCGGAACGGAACAGTCCGCGTTCGCGAGCCTCTGGGGCCTGGAGTGCCTCGGTAACTTGCGACAGGATCGGTTCTTGGAGATGCTGTAGCGCCGGGACTGGAAAGTAGCCTTTGGGTCGGTCAATCACTTCGTTGGGCAACAGCTCGCGGCCGATATTTTTCAAAATGCCTTTACCACCCTGATCAGTGCGCAACTCGGTCGGGCAGGTGATTACGAGTTCCACAAATTCGTGATCAAGAAACGGCAAGAAGGACTCGAGACCGGCAGCCATGGACATGTTGCTGACGCGCTTGACCGGGTCATCAGCCAAGATCAGCTGTGTTTCGAGGCGCAGCACGGCGTCCAACGAGGTCTGTGCTCCGGGTTCTTGGATGTACTCCGCAAGCAATTCGCGGCTCACATCGGACGGTGCCAGCCACTCAGGGCTCAGAATGCCCGCCAGATCATCTTGGTTGTGGTCCTCAAAAGCCTCAAGGAAGGTCGGCAGTGCCTCCTTGCGTGAGACCCCTTCGGCAGCTCGGTGGTAGCGATAGCCAGCGAAGATCTCGTCGGCACCCTGGCCACACTGCACCATATTGGTCTGTTTGGCGACGGCCTGGGAATGTAAGTAGAACGCTGGGACGTCGTGGCTGGCCATCGGCTCAGTCATGGCCGCGATCGCGTCATCAACCGCTCCATAAAGACCCTCGGTACTGATCTCTAGGGTGTGATGATCGGTGCCGAATGCTTCGGCCACACGATCAGAGTATTTGAATTCATTACCGCTTTGGTCGCCGACTCCATCAAAGCCCACACTAAAGGTTGCAATATCTTCGACGCCGGCCTTGGCAAGGAGCGCGACCAGCAGGCTGGAATCTAATCCACCCGATAGCAGCACGCCCATGTGGTCTTTCGACACAATGCTGCGCCGCACCGCGGCGTCTAAAGCCTGGCGGATGGCATCGTGCCAATCCTGGTCGCTCCAGTCGGCACGGCTCGCACTGCGGGCATAATCCGGTTGCCAATAAATGGTCTGACTGGTTTGCCCGTCAGCGTCAATCACCTGCATGGTTGCGGGTGGAAGTTTGGTGACCCCACTGACCAGGGTGCGCGGTGCAGGCACGATCGAGTGCCAACTCATGTAGTGATGCAGCGCGTTTTTATCGACCGAGGTGTCGATGCCGCCACTTGCTACGAGTGCGGGCAGCGTGGAGGCAAAACGCAACCGCCCGTTGGTCTGAGCCAGATATAACGGTTTCGCGCCCAACCGGTCACGACACAGCACGACACGGTGACGGCGTTGATCGGCCAGCACAATGATGAAGTGTCCGTGGAGCCGCTGAACAAAGTCCTCACCCCACCGGTTGTAGGCCGCAACGACGACTTCGGCATCTGAACCGGTGCGGAAACGATATTCTGAAGCTAATTCGTTGCACAGTTCGTCACGGTTTAACAGCCGCCCGTCGAAGAGCACCGCTACTTCGTGGTCGGTATCAACTAGTGGTTCGGGGGGTGTGTCGGAGTCGGTCGGGCTATCGAGACGGACCTGGCCGAATGCTAGCCAACCGTGTTGACGAACGGTAGGCTCCTGGCTGTGCTGAGTGACCAGGCGCTGCAGCATGGTATGTACTGGTTTTTCCTCGGCTCGCGCTCCGTTGAACGCAACTTCTCCTGCAATTGCAGACAACATGAATGTTCTACCCCACTAATCGGTATTGCTGTTCCTTGTTGTTAATTTTTGCGTGATTTACTGAAAATTTTTCCGTGAAGAATTGATCATTGACACTAACACCGGCCGAAATTACGCCACCAGTTTTCAGATACTGATGATTCCCTGAGAATGATCTGGCATTCGTGAAACCGTGTGCTGCAATGTGGCACCTGCTGGTGTAAGCGCAATGCATTAAATTTTGCTTCTTTGACTCCACGCTATCCAAGGGTCCTGAATACTTCGCTGACAAAGGTTGAATAGAAACTGGGAACCGACAGCACACCGTGTCGGCCTGGTTTCGAGTTCGCCGACGTCAGGCCCGGAAGTGACCGACTCGTCCAATGCTCTCATTTCAGCCTTCAGGATTCGCAAACCCCTGAGTTCGACCACCCAAAGGCACCGTTGCGACCACTTCATATCGCCGATCTGCGGGTTTCTCGACTCCCCTGACCAGGTGTACGGCACGTGCCTGCCACGACATGGTTTCGACTGCACGGCTTGCGAAGAGATCATCGGCCGCACGCGGCACCGGGCGGACTCTGCCCAGCGTGACGTGTCCATAAAACGGACGACGACCCGCCCAGCGATCCGAGGAAACCTCACCGAGCTGCTCCACAAACCTTGTGCCGACTTGCTCTGCTCCGGTGACCGCCAGGGCCAGGCTGTTTCGACCCAGCCAGTGCGTTGATCCTTCGACGGCCAAGGTAGCGGGTGACAGTTGCGCCGCGACGTCCGTCATGCGTTGGATGAGGTGGTGTTCGTCGTCGTACTGACCCACGAATAACAGGGTGCAGTGCAGGTCTGCTGGATGATTCCAGGACACCGTATAAGGATGCTTTGCGGGCAGACTCGTGCGGAGTGTGTTGGCGAAGGCTATCAGGTGGCGTTGAATATCCGGCGGAAGCATGAGCCCGATGAAATAACGTGCCATGTCTCCCCCCGCTGCGATGTTACTCGGCCGGTTTTTGCGCCCAGTGAATGGCCATCGTGCCGAACATGTAGCTCTTATAGCCGGTGGCAACGAACCCGGCTTCTTGCATCATGTGCTCAATGCGATCAGCGGTGTGAAAACCCCGGGAGGTCCGTGAAAGGTACTCATAAGCATCCGGATTTTGGGTAATGGCATTGGCCAGGCGCGGCACGACGTATTTGATGTACGCGGTGGAAAACGGTTTGATCACGTTGCGGGGCGCCGGGGACATCTCGAGGCAGGCCATTCTGCCGCCGGGTTTGAGCACTCGAAATTGTTCTTCCAGGGTGGTGGCGATGTCGGTGACGTTGCGCAGCAAATAGCCGTGTGTGACGGCGTCAAAGGTGTTGGCCTCATAGGGCAGGGCCATGGCGTCGCCGGTTTGCCAGGTAATGTTTTGGCCGCCGGGACGCGCGCGGGCGACTTGGAGCATTTCGGTCGAGATATCGATGCCATGAACGTCGGCACCGTAACGCTGATGAGCCGCCTCGAAGGCTAGGTCGCCGGTGCCAGTCGCAATGTCTAGGACCTTGGGAGCCGGACCGAGGTGGACGGCGTTGACGGTATCGCGAATAAATCGGGGTTCTTGACCCCAGGTCATGACCAGGTTCATGAGGTCATAACGGTCGGCGATATCGTCGAACATATCGGCCACGGTGGCACCGTGGGCGTCTACGGCTACAGGAGGTGTTATCACAGTCTCTAAGCCTAACACCCACGGTGTGGCCGGGACTTAGTCTTCGACGATGCCGTAGACCGTCATGCTTGCACGGCCCAGGGTGTTGCCGTGACGGTTGAACCCAAAGAACGCGCTAGAAGCATCTTCAGGGATATCGAGTTTTTCGACGCCGAGCGCGTGGATGGTGATGATATACCGGTGGGCGCCGTGTCCAGCAGGTGGGGCGGCACCGATGAAGCCGCGGCCACCGCCGTCGTGTTTGAGCTGGAAGGCACCCTCGGGCAGGCCGGAGCCATCAGCGGCACCGGCGTTTTCGGCAAGCTCGGTGACGTGGGCTGGGATATTACCAACGGACCAGTGCCAGAAACCCGAGCCGGTTGGTGCATCGGGATCAAAGATGGTCACGGCGTAGGATTTGGTGCCTTCTGGTGCGCCAGCCCATGACAGATGTGGCGAAATGTCTTGGCCACCGGGCACCCCCATGGCGCCGGAGTATTGGGCTAGGGGCCATTCTTGGCCGGGAGTCACAGTATTGGAAGTCAGTGAAAAGTCGGGGACTTCGTCGAGTCGGGCAAATTGGTCATTGCCGATGCGTTCGAGTTCTTGAATATCAACCATGCTGCTCCTTGAATGTTGAGTAACCGTTGAGAGACATGCATTAGCCTAGCGGACCATCACAACAAAGAACCCGGGTCGGTGTCCTACCGCCCCGGGTTCGTATGTTTGTGGAAATTTTACTCGTCTTTTTTGAAGCCTTCGGTAAATCCTTTGGCTTTATCCTTGGCGTCGGTGACGCCTTCTTTGAATTTGCCCTGGACCTGTTCGCTTTTACCTTCGCCTTCGGTCTGGGCGTCGCCGGTCAGTTTGCCAGCGCCTTCTTTGAATTTGCCGGAGACTTTATCTTTCATGGCATCTGCTTTTTCGTTGAAACCCATATGTTCACCTCTAGGTTCTTCGGGGACAGGTTCGTTAACGACGCTAACGGCAATTACTTGAAATGTCACCCGATTTCAGTGAACTTTGAGCCAACTGTCAGTTTTAGTTGATCGTGGCGTCAAATGCGACGAGTCGTTCGATCGCCCGAGCGACGTTGTCGTAGCCGGCAGCAACCGAAATCCGGATGTACTGGTCGCCGTCGACGCCGTCGAAGTCAACTCCCGGAATCAGTGCGACGTGAGCGCGTTGGAGGACATCGGCCGCGTAGGCCACGGTGTTGCCGTAGTGGGCCAGAATCTTCTCGGCCGGTTGGGCGTAGAAGTAAAACGCCCCGTCGGCGGGTGCGGCATTGCGCCACCCCAGCCGGTCAATATTGTCCAACACGAGTTGGCGAGTGCGCGCAAATTCGGCCACCTCGGCATCGGATTCGGCATAGGCCTCCGCGCTAAAGGCTTCGACGGCAGCGTGCTGGCCGGCCGCGGGCGGGCACAGCGAAATCGATCCGGCCAGCCCGGACACGGCAGGTTCGAGGTCTTCGGGCATCAGCATCCACCCCAGGCGCCAACCGGGCATGCCCCAGTATTTGGAAAACGATGAAATGACGATCGCATTGCGGTCAAATTCCCAGGCCGAGGTGCCACGATCATTGTCATAGGTAATGCCGTGGTAGATCTCATCGGAGACCAACCGGACCCCGTTGTCAGCGCACCAGGTCGCGATTTGTTGCAAGTCTTTGCGGGGTACCATCGTGCCGGTCGGGTTGTTTGGGGAGGCCAGCACGAGCCCGTCGAGTGGGTGTTCGGCGTGGAAGTCGGCCAGTAGATCCACGTTGAACCGGAAATTCGTCTCGAGTCCGGCCGGTAGGTCGACCACCTCGACGTCGAGGGCACGCAGGATATTGCGGTAGGCCGGGTAGCCGGGTCGGGCCAGCCCCACCCGGTCGCCGACGTCGAAAGCCGCGATGAAACTGGAGACGAACGCCCCGGAGGATCCCGTCATCACTGCCACGGACTCATAGCTGACGTCGAGGTCGTACCAGCGGCGATAGTGGTCGGCGATGGCTTGCCGGAGCCTGGTGATCCCCAGCGAAGGGGTGTAGTTGAAGACCGGGGACGCCAGATTGTGCTGCCGGGCGGCTTCCCGGTTCACTGCCGCTGGCGCTCCCCCGCTGGGTTCACCGGCGCCGAGCGAAATAACATCAAAACCTTGGGCTTTCATGGCGTCGACGTCGCCGACGATGTCCATGACTTGGAAACGGGAAACTGCGGAACGACGACTGGGAGAGAACTTTGAAGCTGCCATGCACCCAGTATGCCAAATCACACCCGGTTTGGGTGAGGCTTAGAAGCCGCCGTCCGATGGAGCCATATTGGCAAAGCGGGAGTAGTGCCCTTGGAAAGCCAGTTCGATGGTCTTGGTTGGGCCGTTACGGTGCTTGGCGACGATCAGGTCTGCCTCACCAGCGCGCGGGGATTCTTTGTCGTACATGTCTTCACGGTGCAACAGAATCACCATATCGGCGTCCTGTTCAATCGACCCGGATTCACGCAGATCCGAGACCTGCGGTCGCTTATCGGTGCGTTGTTCGGAACCACGGTTGAGCTGCGAGAGGGCAATCACTGGAACTTCGAGTTCTTTGGCTAAGAGTTTCAGAGCACGGGAGAACTCGGCGACTTCCTGCTGGCGGGATTCAACGCGTTTACCCGAGCTCATCAGCTGCAGGTAGTCCAAAATGACCATTTTTAGGTTGTGCTGTTGTTTGAGTCGACGACATTTGGCGCGAATTTCCATCATCGACATGTTCGGGGAGTCGTCGATGAAAAACGGGGCTTCGTTGAGTTTCTGCAAGGTCAACGCCATCTTGCGCCACTGTCCCTCATCGAGGGTACCTTTACGCAAATCCTGCAGCGAAATCGTGGCCTCGGCGGACAACAGGCGCATGGCAATCTCGGTTTTCCCCATTTCCAACGAAAAGAACGCGGTGGTCATGCCGTGGCCAATAGCTGCTGCCCGCGCAAAGTCCAGCCCAAGGGTGGATTTACCGACGGCCGGGCGGGCAGCGATCACGATCATCTGTCCGCCGTGCAGTCCCTGGGTCAGTTCGTCGAATTCATCAAAGTTGGTGGGCACGCCCGAAATGCCGTCCCCTGCGGTGGAGGCGGCTTCGATCTCGTCGATGGTTTCGGCCAGGATGTCCCCCAGTGCGACATAGTCGTCACCAGTACGGTTTTCTCCCACCTTGTAAATCTCTGCCTGGGCTTCGTTGACGATCTCTTCAACTTCACCTTCGGCGTTATACCCCATCTGAGAGATCTTGGCGCCGACATTCACAATGCGACGCAGGATGGCTTTTTCCGCGACGATTTCGGCATAGAACGAAGCGTTCGCAGCGGTCGGTACCGCTTGGACGAGCGTGTGAATCTCAGCCGCTCCCCCGGCTCGAGACAGTTCTTTGCGACGGTCCAGCATAGAAGTCACGGTGATCGCATCGGCCGGCTCGCCCGCAGCAAAAAGATCCGTGATCGCCGTATAGACCAGCTCATGACCTGGAGAATAGAAGTCTTCAGGACGTAGGATTTCCGACACTTCAGCGACCGCATCGGTGGATAACATCATCGCACCCAGAACAGAGCGCTCCGCGTCAAGGTCTTGAGGAGGAGTCCGAGGATTGGATGAGACTCCATTTACCGTTTCCATTGCATTAAAGTTTGCCATCGTCTTTGAATGTACCCTCCCCTGCCCCGGCAGCCGAAATGCTGCAAAACACGAGCTCGTGAACAGCCGATGCACGCATCCTTACCCTAATGCCAATACCGGCTGCTACGAGCTGGTAACGGATGACGATACCCCTCGAATAACACTGGATCAACTGAGGAAAATCCCTCGAGTGTGGATAACTTGTGGATTACTTTGCACAGGATGTGCACAAGGTGTGGACTACCCGTGGAATACTTATACACACTATCCACAAACGGGTATCTGACCTGGAGTTATACCGCCCACAGCCTGTGGATAGATAAGTTTTTACCCCTATTATTTTGAATTTGACAACTCAAAATTTAGGGGGTTTTAACTTCCTTGACACCTCAAGCAAAAGTTATCCACAGGTTATGCACATGTTGTGGGTAAATTACATTCATGTCATTCCTGAAGGGTTCGGCGCAATCACCGGCATGTCGTCAATACACGAACTTTAGGAGGAATTCTTCCTAAAATTTCAAGTCCTTCGATTAAAGTGAGTCCCGATCGTAATTCAGACAATTTTCGACGCGATTAAACCGACTTCGATGGAAGAAAAGTGGTTATTGTGCAGTCCAAAAATCGGGGCGTGATATTGTTCACCGATTAATTTTTGCCCAGAATGGCCCAGTGAAGATTCAAGGCAGCGACTCTGCACCCCCGCTTTGGGAACTAGAGCCAGCAACGGGGATGCACGAGCACAGCAGCACTACGGCCGCACCTATACGAATCGAAAGGCCAATAGAAGAGAAGACGGTTTACGGGTAAGCCGCCAATTCGTGGGATGACAAGGAATAAAGTACGTTTCAGGTTGTGAATAACATGTGTGTAACTTGTGCACAAATGTGGAAACGCCTGTGGATAACCCTATTTAGAATAGTCTCGTTTACCGAAGATCGCCGTGCCAACACGTACAACCGTGGCACCTTCTTCAATGGCGATCTCATAGTCATTGGTCATCCCCATCGACAAACCACCCTCGCCAATAAGCTCTGGACGGCGCTCCTTCAGATCATCACGGAGTCTGCGCAAGACCGAAAAGTTCTGCCGAATCACGTCGTCCTCATTAGTATGAAGAGCCATCGTCATCAGACCTTTGACCTTGAGGGTCTCAAATTCCAGGAGTCGTTCCAGGAAATCTTCAACTTCACCCGGTTCAAGGCCTGATTTGGTATCTTCACCCGAGGCATTGACCTGCACGTAAACATCGAGGGTGCGATTGAATTCTCGCAGTTGAGCATCGAGACGGCGAGCGATTCGAATGCGATCTAGGGCCTGAAATTCGTGGGCGAACTCTGCCACGTCGCGCGTCTTATTCGATTGCAACGGCCCAATAATGGCCCAGTGCATATCGAGATCTGCCATCGCTGAGGCCTTCGAATAAGCTTCCTGCACCTTGTTTTCGCCAAATTGGCGCATCCCGGCTGCATAGGCAGTTCGCATACGCTCTTCGGGGACGGTTTTGGAAACCGGAAGCAGACGTATTTCGCTGGGATCGCGGCCGACGCGTTGTGCGGCGTCACGAATAGTGGCTTGGACAGCGGAAAGAGCTTGGCGGAAGTCTTCTTCAGTTACAGCTACGCGTGGCGTATTCTCAGGCGTGGACATGACCAAAATGTAGCATAGAAGAGAATCTACAGGCCGTTATTCCCTTCTTATTCGAAGGGTGTTCAGGAGTTTTCGTGCCCCAGTCCTCTGCGGTATCAGACCCGATCGCATCGATCACCGCTAAAACAGCCGCCGAGATCGCTGAAGCGGTACGCGACCTGGTCGACGCCGGGCAACTTCCTCCTGGTGCCAGTCTCCCACCGGTGCGTACCCTGGCCGAGCATCTCGCCGTGAACCGTAATACCGTGGTGGCGGCTTATGGTCTATTGGTGCAGGCTGGTGTGGCGGTAACCCGAGGGCGCGCGGGAACCAAGATTATTGACCTGCAGCCACTCCCCCAAGAAGGCTTTTCGAATGTGGCCGGGCTGATCGATATTGCATCGGGCAATCCGGACCCAGACTTATTGCCTCCAGCAGACAGAGCCATTGCACAATTAGCGGCCGATGACCCGGTGCTCTACGGTCAGCCGGTAATCGACCCGGAGCTGGCCGAATGGGCGAAGAGAATGTTTGCGCCCGACGTCGGAGAGGCCCAGTTGACCGTGACCGCAGGTTCAGCTGATGCTGTGCAACGTCTTCTTGCCGACTCGCTGACTGTTGGGGATGCCGTGGGCTTCGAACAACCCTGTTTCCTTACAACCATTCAGACTGCCCAGGCCGCAGGATATCGTCCCGTGCCAATGCCCGTGGACGCTGAGGGGCTCACGGTCGAGGGGTTGCGCAACGCGTTGGATGAAGGAGTTCGTGCTCTGGTGGTCACACCGCGTGCTCATAATCCCACCGGTGCTGTCATTGCTCCAGCGCGCGCTAAGGCTCTCGCGGGCTTACTTGCGGAGCATCCTCACGTGTTAATCATTGAAGACGATCACTTCTGGCAGCTCTCCAACCACCCATACCGTTCGATTATCCCTGTCAATCATCCCCGGTGGGCACTGGTGCGATCGGTGTCCAAATCCCTTGGGCCCGACTTACGCGTGGGCCTCGTGGGGTCGGACAAACTGACGGCTTCCCGGTTGGCGGCGCATATCCGCTCGGGTGCGATGTGGGTTTCCCACCTTTTACAGCGACTGACCTACCTGCTGGCTACACATTCAGATACACCGGCTCAATTGGCTTACGCGTCGGCTGAATATGCCCGAGCGAATGCTGACCTGGTAACAGCTCTGGCAGCCAACAATATTTCGGCGACCTCAGCCGATGGGGTCAACGTGTGGATTCATCTTGAACGAGGTGCAGCCCCGATTGTGGAAGGCCTCACCGCACGAGGCTGGCTTGTCCGAGATGGCGCCGAATTTTCACTGGACCATACCGATGACGCGGTCAACCACATCCGTGTCACCATTCACCAACTGTCCGAGCAGCAGTTACATCAGTTCGCAGCGGACTTAGCCGCAGTATTGGATACCTGACCTGCGGAGATTGCAGAGGGCATCGGGCTTAGCCAGCAGTCTTGGTCATGTGTTCCGTCGCGGTACGGACCAATTGGAGTACCTCGGTACATAGCTCTGCGAATCAAATTTTCAGGGACCAAGCGTGGAGGGGCATCGCCTGGTGCATCGCAGACTCAATTTCGAAATAGGGTGCCGGCAGGTCACCTGAGCGCGACTACAGAGTGGCAAAGCCAGCCGAAACCATACACTCATCACCAACTATCTCCAGAAGTTAGTCCGTGCACACGCATGATCCATGACTGACGACAGCGCCGCTCCATGGAGTTTATGTCCATGTCAGCAGGGAGATCTGCAAGAACCTTTTACCTCGATTAGGTAATTCAAGCTACAGCAGGTACAGTTGATCATGGTATTCGAGCCGCTAAGCTCTTCCACATGCGGATGACGCACTGTACGATGAGAAGCGGACAGGGTCGAAAAGACTCAGTTCGGATAACCCCCGGCCTTCCGGGTACGTACGACTTTTGAACGAATT
>CAZAAP010000025.1:0-20072 GCA_964482935.1 uncultured Enteractinococcus sp. | reverse complement strand
AGGAACGCAGTGGCATACTGACGGCGTTTTCTCCCCGCCCGGCAACAACATCGCTTAGACCAACCAGTTCTTCGTAAATGGCCAGCTGCTGCGCTGACCGTTCGCTCACTTCAGCCAATTGTTCTTGATGGCTACGGCATTGCTGCTGGGTGGCCTGCAGGCTGCCGTGCTCACGGTTCGCTTCGGACAGCGCATGCTCGGCGGTGCGCTGGGCTTCTTGGGCGGCGTCGAGTACTTCCTGGGAGGGCGGTACCTCGTCGTCGTCAAGTAATTGTAGTCCGGCGATGACTGCAGACTGCGCGGCTTTTTCTGCCAGACGGTCGCCCTCGGTGGTCCATTGTCGTACGAGCGTTTCGTGCTGGGATTGCGTTGCGTCATCTAAGAGATGATCGCTTGCCTTGCCAGCATCTTGATATGCCTCATGGTCAGCGGTCGCAGAATTTACTAGGGCCTCGGTAACGCGCTGCTGGGCTTTGGTGAGTGTAGCAGCTGCCGCAGATACCGTCTCGCACTGGCGCACGATCTGGCCCACGAGGCGATGTGCCGGTTCAATGGCCCTTCGGAAGGCTGCAACGCTGTCGAACTCGCCGAGGGCTTCGGTCAGTTCGTGTTGCAGCTGTTCCAACTCAGCGGTGCGCGTAGAGATTTGCGTGGTGACTTCGGTGAGCTGGTGTTTGGCGGCAGTTTTGGCTTCGCGCAGCTCCTCCGTCTGGGCCTCCTGTGTCTTAATGCGCGCGCGAAGCTTCGTAAGCGTGGCGACATCGGCCTGCGCTGTGATCACGGCTTGGTTTGCTTCCACGACCGCGGTTTCGGCGTCGTTACTACTCATCCCGCCAGAGGCGGTTTGCAGTTCTTGGAGCGTGCGCAGTTTGGATTGATACATCTCGTCGGCCGCATTGGCGGCACGGCGAGTCTGCATGGCCCGGTGTTCGGCCTGTTGCACCGCATCGTTCGAAATTTCAGCCAGATTATGGGCGTCGGCAGGATGGGGGTGAGTGGCCGATCCGCACACTTCACAGGGTTGTCCGGGTTCGAGTTGTTGTGCAAGGAACCCGGCGGCGGCATCAATACGACGGCGCAGCAGGGTTTGGGCCTCCTCCAGTGCCGCCTCGGCCGCCGATTCGGCGTCATCGAGTGCTTGTTTCGCGGTGTCGGCCTCGGTCTGTGCTGCTTGTGCGTTCTGAGCAGCGACCTGTTTGGTTTTGGCGACTTCCAGCTGTTGTTTAGCAGCCTCGAGAGTGTGTTCCACCCCGGCCAGTTGCTCGGCCCGCTCTTTGTTTTTGGTCAATTGCGTGCAGACGGCGTCGAATTCTTCTTGCAACTCGGCGATCCGGGCGGTCAGGTCTTGCTGGGTAGTTTTCCAGGTGGCCAGCTGCTGTTTGCCGGACTCAATGGCGGCATGAGTTTTCTCGTGTCCCGCGACCTGTTCCAGTGCCCGAATCGCGGCGGCCTCGACCGTTTTCCACCCGTCCACGAGCGGCTCGGGGTCGGTGACGTCGACGGTGAAAATGTCGAGGTCGGCGGCCCATCCCACAATGATGGGGTCTTGTTGTGCCGCGTCGCAGCGTTCCTGCAGCGTCGCAACCGCTGTAGTGAGTTCGATCTGAACGGTGTCACAGTGCTGCTGGGCTTCGACCACGGCCTTTGCCCGCGCGTGGTGTTCGAGTTCAAGCTTGGCTTGCTGCACCGTTTCGGCTTGCTCAGTGTGGGCGGCACGCCGACGGCGGTACTCCCCTGCTTCGCGCAACTGTTCGCGTTGCAGTTCGAGCTGTTGAAGTTTGGTGCGCGCAGTCGTCAGGCTGGCTTTGGATTGTTCAACGCGGCGCAGTGCGTCGGTTTCTAATGCGGTCATCAGCTCATCGATATGGGCGATGAGTTCGGCGTCGTCCAAGGCTTCGAGGGCCTGCGGCTCGGCATCGGGATCTTCCGAGTCTTCGGAATCTTCGGGGTGGGTGTAGAGCTGAGCGGTTTTGATAATGCCGGCGCGTAGGGCTTGGCGCCGTTCCGTGTCTGCCGCAACGGTGCTGCGCAGTTTTTTGGCTTCAGCCGAAAGATAGTCACCGATTTCATCGAAACGGTGGGTGTTGAACAGCTGACGCAGAATTTCTTCCCGGTCGGAACTTGAGGCCTTCAAGAATCGCGCGAACTCCCCCTGGGGCAAGAGCACCACGGAGGTGAATTGTTCGCGGTTTAACCCGATGACGCCGCGTAGGATGTGCTGGGCTTCATCGACCCGGGTGGTCAACTGGCGGTGTTCGCCGGCCACAATTTCGACCAGCGACATCGAAGCCTGACGGGCTACGACGTCGGAGGGATCTTTGGCACCTCGACGCGGAGCGAAGTGTTGCAGTGTCCGATCAATCAGAAATCGGCGGGTGCCAAATGTGACGTCGAGCTGGATGGTCGGCGGCACGCCGGGTTTCGCCAGGGTCGAGTGTAGCTCGGTGTTCTTGCGTTCATCGTCGGCTTTACCGTAGAGCGCGAAGGTGATGATGTCGAGAATCGTGGATTTCCCAGCACCCGTGGGCCCGTCGAGCAGGAACAGGCCGACGTCGTCGAGTTGGGTGAAATCCAGGTGCTGTTGGGTCGCATATGGCCCGATGGCCTGGAAGGTCAGTGCGTGGATGCGCATTATTTCACGTCCTGTTCTTTGACACGATTGACGTGGTCGAGGGCATCGGTGAGCCAACGGCGTTCATTGTCCGAGGCGGGACGGTTCCGGACGTGATCGACAAAATCCAGGACCAGTTCCATATCCGTTTTCGCCTTGGCGATACGGTCCGAGTACGTCGTCTGGGCTTCGACACCACCGGTGGGCGCCAGAATGAAGTTCAACATGCCCGGGAAACGTTCTTTGAGACGCCGGAAAGCGTGCGGTGGGCGTTTGGGGTCGGTGACGGTAATTTGGCACCAAGCGTCCTCGGCCCAAGCGTATTGTTCGGATTCCAGCAGTGGCGTGATCTCGTCTTTTAGCACGGCGAGCGCGGTCAGCTGCGGAATATCAATCGCTTCGATACGCAATTCCTCACCGGTCTCCAACAACCACATGCCCTTGGTGTGGCCGGCCTCGGAGAATGAGTAGGCCACAGGTGAGCCCGAGTACCGCACCGTTGGCGACATGCTCTGACGGCCGTGCAAATGGCCCAGCGCCACGTAGTCCATGCCGTCAAAGATATCGGCGGGTACCTGGCCCAGCGTGCCGACTTCGCCCTCGCCGATGTTGCGTTCCGACTCGGAACCCGAGGCGCCGGCTGCAAACAGGTGAGCCATCAGAATGTGGGTTGCGTCCTCAAGCCCACGGCGGGAGATCTCTTCGCGTACCTGGTCCATCACGAACTTCATGACGGCGGTGTGGTTGGCCTCGACCTCGAATTTAGCGGCGTGGTGGCGCGGCTCCAGGTACGGCACCGTCCAAATACATACGGGCCCGTCGTCGGTATTGAACACGATCGGGTCGGTGATGGTCTCAGCCATGGTGCGAATGTAGACGTCGCGCATCATGCGTGACATGAAGCCCAGTCGGATGGCCGAGTCGTGGTTGCCCGAGGTCACAACGACGGTTGCCCCGGCGGCGTGCATGTCGACCAGCGCCTGGTCGAACATGGCCACCGCATCCACGGGTGGCAGGGCACGGTCATAGACATCGCCTGCGATGAGCACCAGGTCAATAGCGCGGTCGGTGATGGTCTGGACGATGAAGTCGATCGCGTGCTGTTGCGCCTCGGCCATGCCCACGTTGTGAAATGAGCGGCCAAGGTGCCAGTCCGAGGTGTGTAGGATTCGCATGCCACTCAGTCTAAGCAACCGGGTAGGACACGCTAAGGTGGTTACCATGGATAATTACTCTTCGCGTGTTGCCGGTTTGTTCTACGGTGGCGCTGCTGCGGAGGCCGCCGCGATTACTCCGGACGGCACCGAATTTTCCACCGGTACCCAGCTGAGCCTCTATGTTGCCGACGGGCTGCTGGAAGTGCTCGAATGGTCCGCCCAGGGTCAAGCCGCCGACCCACCCGCGGCCATCTGGCTAGCATTGCTGCGTTGGTACAGAAACCGGTACGGTAGCTTTCCGCAGGATGCCCCGCCCGTCCCGGATCGATGGATCGACCATTATCCGATGATTCCTGGCGACGTCGATGAGACCACCAAGGCCGGGCTGGAAGAACCCGACATGGGTCTGCCGCACAAACCCCACGGCATCAATGCCACCGGAGCCGAGGCCTTAATGCGTGCCGCTCCCGTGGGCTTACTGGCGCAAGTGGATTCCGACTGGGTTCTTTCCATCGCTCGGCAAGCAACGGTATTGACCCACGCAGACTGGCACACGCCCGCTGCGTATAGCTTGTTGATTCACCACATCGTCACCGGTAAGAGCTTGCTCGCCGCGGTTACCGAGATCACGGAATGGTTGGATGGTGACGACAACGGCGTTCACCTGGCTCAGCGGATCCGCGCCGGGCTGGGTGAAGGGATTGAGGCCCCGGCGACAGCCTCCGATGTGCTCGCCGCGGCGATTGCCGCGGTTGCCGATACGCTCGAACAGCCTGTTGCTCCCGAACAGCTCTATGCCACCGCCGTCACCAAGGCGGTCAATACCGGAGGCAACGCCCAAGCCACCGCTCTGGTTGCCGGACAGTTGGCCGGGGTGTTGTTAGGCAATACGGCAACTGGCACGCCGTCGTACTTAAAGCATTATCGAGTGCTTGAAGAGACCGTCGACCGCTGGATCAATCTGACGACCTAAACTGCAAGGACCAACCATGCGCCGCAACTATTGGGAAGGGATCGTGGCCGAGCGAGCACCCGAGCCCGGTGATGATGCGGTGCTGGCGGCGATGCAACGTCGAACTCGCAAAGACTTCCTGCCCAAAGCCGAGCGCCGCAGGGCAGGTTATAACCGGCCCATTCACATTGGGTTCGGGCAGACCAACTCGCAGCCCAGCACGGTGGCCGATATGTTGTGGTTGCTCAACGTCCAACCCGGTCACAAGGTGCTCGATATGGGCGCAGGATCCGGGTGGTCCACTGCGATTCTGGGCGATCTGGTGGGCGAGACGGGCAGCGTGCTGGGGTTGGAAATCATTCCGGAGTTAGCCCGAACTGCGGCCGCTGCTGTAGCGAAACACGATTTGCCGTGGTGTCGCATCGACACTGCGACCCGCGGGGTGCTCGGCGCTCCGGATGACGCTCCATTTGACCGCATCCTGGTGTCTGCCGAAGCCACCCACCTACCGCATGAACTCGTCGAACAGCTTACCGACGACGGCATTATGGTCATCACAGTCTCCGGCTACATGCTGCGCGTTGTGCGACGCGGCCCCGACCCCAACGACGCCGAGATTACCCGGCACGGCCCGTATCGGTTCGTTGACCTGATCACCTAGGGTGGATGCCCAATTCCTCAGTACCGCACACCCCGACAGTATGCGGCACTGAAATCGGAGCTTATTCCAGATCCGTAACCGTTACGAACTCGTAGCCGAGATCTTGAATGCCCTCGACAGATTCAGCGAGGTACTTCATATCCAAAAATGGGTGGAAGTAAAAGCTCGCGGTAGATTCCGTGACCACGAGATTCGCTTCGGCCCGGGCGATAATTTCTTTCGGCGGGCGCGCAGGGTGGTGGTTCTGTGCTTTTTCTGTTGGATTCTGCAGGTTCTCGGGATACACGGTTGAACCATAGATATCGTGAACGGTATACGGGAAGATCTGGCCGTAGGAGTACTCCGGGGTCGGTTTTTCACCCGAGAGCATGCCGGCATAGTATTCGACCTGTTCATAGCGGGCATCATATTCCTGAGCCATGGCAACATAGGCACCGACCGATGCAGTGTAGTGCGGAGTTTCGAAAATTTCAGGCTCCCCCAGTCCGGCATCCATCATGATCTGGCGACCGTGGGCCAACCGCTCGCGGTGGCTTTCGGTATCGTCCTCCGGGACTGGATGTTTTTTGCGCACCCAGGAATCATCGGTACACGGCTCCCATTCATGCGGTGGCACTTCATCGGGTGAACATCCGTAGGCATAGAATTCGTAGTCGTCCCCGGTGCGGCCACTATAGGGGTTATCGGCTGCACCGTATTGGTGGGTCGTGCCGTGTTGGATGAGCGTCCCGCCGCGTGCCTGCATGTACTTCAGCGCCTCGACCACTTCGGGGGAATCCAACAGGCTCAGCCCATACCAGTCATCACCGTCTGGAGTCCGATCAATCATAATCGGGATGACGGCCACCTGGAAGGGCACGTTTTCTGAGTGCAGGTAGTCGGCGATCGCGCGAAGCTGTTCAGGGCTGGATTCGGCGTTGACATCCTCGAGGCGCACTGCGGCCCGCTGGGTCTTTATCGTCTCGGGTGCCAGTAGGTCATAGTAGAGGTCCGCATAAACCAGATACAGTTCACTACGGTCGATATAGTGAAATGGCAGTTCCACCAGGTGAGTGATATTGCCCGAACGCAAGACCCATGGATGTTTTTCCCCGCCCTTATCATGCTGGCCGGTGGCCACCACGTCCACAAGCGACTCATCCGTGATCACGGGGACTTCAAACGTTTTGGCTGACTTTTTACCGATGTAGCGTTCCAGTTTCGCGTCGTTATAGTTCAACTGGTTAATTTTCGCGTTGTCTACGGTTTCTGTAACTGTTGGATCCCACCCGTAAGTGGCCGCAAAGCTTCCGACACTGCCCGCAGGAGCCAAGGCCTCAATGTTTTCACCGACCCAAAGAATGTCGGTCTCACCGGTCAGCACATCATCTACCAGTGCATCTGGGACGTCGGTCCTGTAGTCGGTGCCCACATAGACGGCCCCGTCATAATCTACGAGGTCACCGGCTTCGTATTCATCCAGCGCTTTGATCTCCACCATGCCGAAGTGGGTCGCCAGATTTCCGGCTGCGATGGCATACATCTCGGCGTGCTCAGCGTTTTGTACATCGTCGTCGTACAGCACCAGTGTGTCAGTGCCCTCGGCCTTGCCGTAGGTTGGTGCGAAGGTCACCGGCTCGGACTCAGCCGCACCGGATAAATCCGTGTTGGCATACTGGCTGACGAGCTCGGAGTTTTCGTGCGGGACGATGCCGTCATCAGTCACCATCATCACGCCGGCCACACTTGCCGACGGCACAGCGACCAGCACCGCGCCGAAGAGGATGCGTGAGAAAATAGAGAGTTTATAGGTTTGGGCCATGGTGTGTGTGAATCTTTCGGGGTCGAAGTTCGGTTAGTGCGAGCGTGCACAGTCGGGCAGGTCGAATTCAGAAAAATGTACGCGGGCGTCCTCCGTATACAGCGCAACCGCGCCCTCGCGATATGGTGTTTCTTCATCAACGACCACGGCCAGTTCTTCACCGTCGGCCGATACCGTCATCGCGCCGTCTTGTTGTGTTACTGAGACCCGGTAGTCGTTGCCGATCGGAAATTTCGGGGAGTCACCCGAAGCCAAGAACCGCTGGTTGCCCGGGTAGTCGGAGTCCTGTTTGGAAATCTCCCAGCCGTTAGGCTTCAAGGCCACCGCGTAGAAGTGCGTATCGGATTGAAAGTTCCATAGGACCCATCCGACTTCCCAGGTATTGGGGTTTCCCTTGCGTACCTGCGATTCCGTATTGACGGTCATGACAAAATCCGCGTCGCGGCATTGACCGACCGTATGGACTAGTCCCCCGTGGGTGATCGCATGGTCTTCGGCCGCCTTGGGCTCGAGGGTGATGCGTTCCCCATCGGAAGTGACCTGACCGTATCCGGTGTAGCGGAGCATCCAGTCGCCGTGGGTTTCACCCTGGGACCACTCTTGGTCACCGGTGGCTCCCCCAGCCCAGACCAAGCCTGTAATCAGGAGGGCGGCACCGGCCAATCCGAGCAATAACCATCCGGGCCGCAGTCTAGGGCGACCCTTATGTCGGGCCTTATGCAATGTTAGCTCGTCCTGAAATCAGATCGGCGTCGGCTTGTTGTTCTTTCATCCGCTCGGTCTTGGCCCATCCGGAACGACGCATCAGGATACGGCAGGCAGCGCGCCAACCGGCCAGATACCATAGCGTGGCGTAGAGGGCGAAGAGGTGGAATACTCCCACGGCACCCAGCCATTTGAGTCCGCTGTGACGTTCTTCTTGCCAATAGATCGTGCCGAAGAGCATCACTGGGCCGAAGGCGATCGCATAAGCCGATAACCACCAGGGGGAAAAGACTAACGTTCCGGTAAATAATGCTGCACCGAGACCCACGACCCACAGGCCAAACGCGATGGTGAAGAGGGAGGCTACCAGCAACAAATACGGACTGGTGATGTGATATCCCAAGTCTAATCGGCGGGTGCCGCTGAGTTTGGAGAGTACCCAGGGCATCAGCTCCCAGGATTGTAAATGGCCCTGGAACCAACGAGTGCGCTGTTTGACCCAGCGTTTAATGTCTGTAAGCCCCTGTTGATGAACTGAGGTCGCTGAACAGAATTCTGTACTCCACCCTGCAAGCATGAGCCGAATACCCAGATCAAGGTCTTCGGCCAGAGATTTCGTCCAGGGCGCTTCCCCCAGCGAATTTAAAGCTGTGAAGCGAACGAATTGTCCATTGCCGCCCAACCCGACCGAGCCGAGATGACGGCGGCCACGTTGAAATACTTGCGTGTACAGGACAAATTCAATGTCCTGCATGCGAGCCAACGTGTTCACATTGCGATTATTAATGCGCACACCGATTTGGACGCCGCCCATTTCTGGGTCATTGAATGTTGGGAGCACGACGTCTAGAGCATGAGGTTCGAGCCGCCCATCGGCATCCACAACGACGATGATGGCGTGAGCCGGATCAAAGTCCGGCCCCAGGGCCCCGCTGCGAATGTGGTTGACAGCTGCATTGAGCGCCTCACCTTTGCCTTGTCTGGCATTGGGGAGGACGCGACGTAGCAGCTTGACGCGTGGATCCGGGTTGGCATCCACGATATGCGCGGTAGCGTCGTCGGACCCGTCATCAATGACCAAGATGTGGACTTTACGGTGCTCTAGCGCGGTCAGCCGCTCCAGACTGGGGCCAATAACTTCAGCCTCATTCAGACAGGGCATCAAGAAGACCACGTCGCGGTCTTTTGGGTCGATAGCAAGTGGTGAGTTGATAGTCGTGGGATCAGTTCTGCGTTCGAAACGGGATAACGCAAAGAGCAGCAGACCGTAGCAGACCGAACCGAGAATGAGTACTAGGGCAATGATCAGTACCAGATCTATGTTGGAGGTCCCGAGATGAATCATGCGCTCGTCTCCTCCTGACGGGTCCCTGAGACCACAAGCGTGTCAGCACGCTGGCCCGTCGCAACCGGTAAGCCGGTGTCTCGGGAAACGTCCCTCTCTTGGCTGAGTTTGCCAGCGTAGCGTGGAACCATCCCCAAGAGGTTTGCGCTCACGATTAGAACAACGTAGCCCAGAAATAAGCCGACACCAATCGTCAGCAGTATGCGACTCACATCTTGCAAGACGGCGACGGCAGGCATGGATGCAGCAAGTACAGATAGTGAAAGACTCAACGGACCTCACCACCGCGGCTGCAAGAGTGCGCTTTATGTGTTTTGGGCAACACGAAACGTGATGTTTCGGCCTGATTGGCGAAACTCATGATAATGATACTAGCCACCTACCTGTGTTGATCGACTGACACAATGACTGCAGACGGCAGCAAACAGCGTTCCAAGGGGAGACTCCTGATTGCGTGGCACGGCATCAATGCACGCGAATGCACGCGCGACGCCTCAGGACAACTCTCCTTAGAACACACATCAAGGTGTCTGGACGAGATTGACACTCCAAAGACTAGATGACAAATCCAACGATTCGATCAAGACTGCCCTCTTTCAACCTCCAGATCACCCCTATAAACAAAACCTAAGTCATATAAGCGTTGCAATATCACCCTTCCCCGCCTCGCGCACAAGAAAGTGCCCCAGTTGAACCGCGCCGACCAGCAGAGTACCTACCCGCCAGTAACGTCAAAGCGCGTTGACATTTGTCTACTAGAGATTTTCAGCTAATTGCCAGGAATATATTATTGACTTCACAGGGGACTGCCCTCACTGTGACAGCAGAGGCCGTAAATGTTCTCTCACTTGGGCTTTTAATCTGTCCTGCGCGCGTACTGCGGCGCTTCAGGTGGCCTCACCCTTACAGAGCAGAGCACTTGTTGAACATCTAAGTTACTGATCAGTAGGAATCTCACGACCTCAAAGGTGAATTAACACGTCAAGACCTAACGGCAGCCCAATCACAGGAGCTCTAAACTCACACCGAGGGTGATCCTGAGGTTGAGCGGTTAGCGACCGCCGACTGCTCCACCGCCCCCACCACCACCGACGGCTCCCCCACCGGTCGAACCGGCAGTCGGGCTTGAGGTTGATGCTGCAGAGGATACCGACGAAAGCATCGAGCTCAATGCGGACTCAGCACCGGCTTGACCGTTGCTCCATAGCAGCGGATACCACAGTGGTGCCGGCCAGTTGTTCCGCGTGTAAGTATCGGCCATAACCCTGGTCCACTGTTTCTGCAGACCAAACTGCACCGCATATGGCAACAGCCGGTCATACAGGTAAAGAAACGAACCCTGCCCGTCATCGTCATGACGCCGTGGCGCGGTGGCAAATGACTGCATCATGTCCAACCGGTCGGCGTCATGAGCCCGCATCAACTGCTCTGATCGTTCCAGCTGGCGGCGGACCGCCGCACCGCGCGGTGTTAGCACTCGGTGGTTGGTCACGCACACCGTGATCAGCACCAGACTGACCACACCGAGTAGCACGCTGCTCCCGCCCATCGCGTCGTTATCGCGGCTGATCCCCATGATGAGCAGAACCGCTGCTGGAATGAGCAGCGCCAAGGCGGTCCAGCCGGCTACCGCTGCCCCACGTTGCCGCATCCGTTGTTGATAACCGTGTTCGATCACCGCGTCGCCACTAGCTTTAATGACCGACTCGGTTGCCTGCTGGAACGGTTTCGAATCCTGAGGAAAATGAAACGTGTCGCCTGGGTTTAGCGCCGGAAACATTCCCCGCAGCAGCAGACGTTCCTGTGGATCGTCCACCCGCTGCGGCTCCAGCAGCCGCAGCACCGGTGTGGTTTCGGTTTGTTTCGACCCCTTTAAGGTCTCGTTGGTGTCTTCAATCCGGATGACGCCGCGCACCGCCAGGTCCAAAATACTGGCCACAATTGGATCGTGGCTCTTGCCGAGTATCCGCCCGGCCAACAACGGGTTTATCTGCTCGGGAATACCGTACTGGATGCTCGTATAACTGGTGTCCTGACGATGACGGCGCACCATCGCCCACACCGCGAGCGCTCCCCCGGCAGATAATATAGTGGCGGCAATCATCAGCAGTAGCGGTACAACATCCAACAGGAAATTCTCTTGACGTTCTGGCGGTTGGACGACCGTGCCAGGTTGGACACCAATTGCTACCGTCAGGCCGTGCCCACCGGGCAGTGGTGTGTCCGTTACCCGAAACACTGCCGGGTCGTCGCCGGATGTTGTAAGTTCGCAGGCTTGGGAGTCGTCTGGCGTGCCGACATAGCAGGCCGCTGAACCAGTCAATGCGGACGTCAACTGATCATCCAGGCGAATTTCGGCGGTAACCTCTGCGATATTTTGGGACCGATCTACCGGAATCAGGTCCCAATAAAACTCGTCTGCTTCATCTGTTGCGTGCATGACATCCTCCACCGTGTACCTGATGACATACGTTTGAGATCCGTGAACAAAATCGTTATCCCCTACGAGAATGCTTCGAAACCCGTCCTCGTTTTCTACCTCAAAGGGCACCTCTTGACCTTGGGCATCCACAATCGTGATGTTCTCGGGCGCTGCCGGAGCTGACTGGTAGCGCAGCGGAAGGGACCGGACAATGCCCCGGTTCTGGTCTACCTGGGGGAATTCGGCCTGCAACTCTTCGGTGACCTCAGCGATTGCCCGGCCTTCGGTATTGAGTCCAATGTCGTAGCTGACATCCCAGCTAGCGTAGTGAAAGTTTTCTACGTCGTCTTCAGGTTCATCAGCCACCGCCCCGGGTGCAAACCCCAGGCTGAACACACCGATGAGAACCATTGTCAGAAAGTCTCTACCCGCAGATAAGCCGCTCATGTCGTCAGTATAATTTAGGCGACATCTTCGAGTTGGCTAGGATGCTTGCTGATGGAAGCGTGATGCTGAAGCACACCAGTAGTAGCGCGGACCTGAGACGCTGTCGAAACTTGCCCTCAACACCCCCTAGGCTCCTATTTTGCAAGCTCTTGACGCTCCAAAAACACCGGCGTACCGTACGAAACACCAAGTTGTACGTTTCCCGGCGCACGGATTCCTAGCCAAGTCAGACCGAAGCCGTATGCAATATCTCGCCCTGAAACACACCTCACTGTGCGGTAAGAATTGTAACTACCCGGGCCTCGGCAACCCTGACTTTTGTGTGTCGTCCCTGATGCGCGGCACAACGACGAGAGGATGCGTCATGGCAATCACGTCCATTGATACCGACCACGAAGCACTCAAAGTAACAGTCATGGCGGATTTTGCCGTGCCGCTGCGCCGCCTGTGGGACGCATACATGGATCCCCGCCAGCTTGAGCGCTTCTGGGGTCCGCCTACGTGGCCGGCCACCTTCACCGAACACGACGTGCGCCCTGGAGGACACTCGAACTATTACATGACTGGCCCGGATGGTGAACAATCCAGGGGATACTGGGAATTCATCAACGTCAAAACGCTTGAAGCATTTGAAGTACTCGACGGCTTTGCCAATGACGATGGCACACCAAATCCCGAGATGCCGGGGGTGCGAATGGTCTTTGAATTTTACAAACACCACGATGGCTCACGCCTCGTCTCCACGACGACATTTGACACCACCGAAGCGCTCGACCAGCTGATAGAGATGGGCATGCTCGAGGGTACCCGCGAGGCGATGGGTCAGATCGACGACGTCGTTGCCGACGATTCCGCTGTTGAAGCGCTGCGGACAACCCAGCTGCAACTCCTCGGAGATACCCAGGCTCGCGTGAGCCGCCTGTTTGCGATGAACATCGACGATCTCTGGCGAGCACACCACGATCCGGGCTTGATGCGCCAGTGGCTGCTAGGCCCCGAGGGTTGGGTCCTCAGTGTTGCGGAGATCGGGCAGCGACCCGGCGATTCATTCCGCTACGAATGGGAGGCAGACAGGGGCGAACCTGGGTTTGGTTTCACCGGCGAGCTCTTAGCATCGCATCCCCCACATCGTGAGGTAACAACCGAGAATCTCATCGGAGCCGACGGTCCCGGCACCACGAATGCTATGAATCTGATCGAGGTGTCGGGCGGAACCTTATTGACCCTGGTTATCACATATCCCAACGCCGAGCTGCGCAATGAAATCTTAGAGACCGGCATGGTAGACGGTATGGAGGCCAGCTACGCTCGACTTGAATCGATGTTTAAGGAAGCTGCCGCGTAGCCCTGTTCCTGACAGCCAACTAGATCGCAGTGGCGTGCGGCCAGTTTTCGTTGAGCATGCTTAAGAACTCAGGTTCGGTGACCAACACAATGTCTTGACCTTGAGCACGCCGGACCACGACGTCGCGCATCTTACGCTGCTGCAAACGCGGGTTGTGGGTGATATCGGTCAGCTCTTCGGGGCGAATCCCATCTCCGATGACCACCATGGTCGTGGTCGCACCGATCCGAGACTGGGTATGTGCTCCATAGGTTGCAGCCTGATTCTTGGCTTCCTGTCGGGGAAGTCCAAGCATGCCGGTGAACACTACGTGGTGCCCATAAAGCGGATGGCGCGGATCGGCGTCGGGATTGACCGGCGGGTTGGTGCCCTCATTAGGCCAGCGGATCAGATCCGGCAGCTGTTCGGCGGGCACGGTACCATTCTTGGAGTCGAATATGCCGGGCATCGTCATGGCATGCCGGGTTGGTCGGGATAGGTTGTCCTCGCCAACTTGGCGGGGTTCCAGCACGCGGCGTTGCAAACCGGTGGCGGTTAACAGCGCATCCAACGAGTCGGCTTGGGCGCGGTGGGCGGCGTCCACGACGATCGCGGCGGCGGCTTTGGCATCTTCTAAAGCGTTGTGGTGGTTGTGTAGTGCGTAGCCGGCTTCGGCAGCAGCCGAGGGTAACGCGTGGGAGGCCAGCTGATAAGTCTTGCGCGACAGCGTCAGGGTGCACGCGAACTCGATGCGTGGGATGGGTTTCTGACAAACCTCGAGCCCCGCTTCAATGACCCCGATATCAAACCCAGCATTGTGCGCGACGACGACGTCGTCATCAATGAACGCATAGAACTCGTCGAAGTGTTCGGCAAAGGCAGGAGCGCTCACCACGGCGTCGGGAGTAATGCCGTGAATGGCAACATTGCGCGGGTCAAACCGATCGAACCCGGCGGGTGGTTGTAACAGCGTGTAGTGGGTTTCGACCAAGCGGCCGTTGCGGTATTTGGCGGCGCCAATGGCACAGGCAGATCCGCGAAAACCGTTGGCGGTCTCAAAATCGATCGCGGTGAAATTCACTGGCCCAACACACCTGCCACATGAGGTGCCAGCGCACGGAAGGCTTTGCCCCGGTGTGAGATCGCGTTTTTCGTGTCCGGGTCCAGTTCGGCACAGGTCTTGCCGAGTTCGGGAATTTCCACGATGGGGTCATACCCAAAACCATGTTCACCGCGCGGGGCAAATGTCAGTTCGCCTTCCAAGGTGCCCAGTTCAACATGGGACATGCCATCGGGAGTGGCCAATGCAGCGGCACATACGAAAGCAGCCCCGCGGTGCTGCTGATTGATATCGGCCAGCTGAGCTAACAACAGGTTCAGATTGGCTTGGTCATCGCCGTGGGTCCCGGCCCAGCGCGCCGAAAAAATCCCGGGGGCTCCGTTGAGAACATTCACGGCCAGTCCGGAATCATCCGCGACGGCGATCAGGCCGGTGGCCTGGGCCGTCAGGGTGGCTTTCTTCAGGGCGTTGGCTTCAAAGGTCACACCATCTTCGACGACATCGGGCGCACCGACGGCGGCGGCGTCCACGATGTGTTCGGGTGCCAGCGACGGGATCGCTTCGGTCAAAATGGCGCGTAGTTCTGCAAGTTTGCCTGCGTTATGCGAGGCCAGCACGATAACAGGTTTCACAGGTTTACTCCTGGACGGCGGGTTCGGCCAGTGCCGCATCGAGTGCAGCCTGTTGCAGCTGAGTCAACTGGGTGGTGGCGGCCAGCGCGAGGTCGAGCATCGCATCGAGTTGAGCACGGTTGAACGGTTGTTCTTCAGCGGTTCCCTGAATCTCAATGAATTCGCCATCACCGGTCGTGACGACGTTCATATCGGTTTCGGCCCGCACATCTTCCTCATAGGGCAGGTCCACGACGGCGACATCGTCGACCATGCCCACTGACACGGCGGCAATCGAACCGGTCAGTGGCGTGGCAGTAGACCGAATGATGCGTTGTTTTCGCGCCCACTCCACGGCGAGCGCCAGGGCAACATACGCGCCAGTAATGGCGGCGGTCCGGGTCCCGCCGTCGGCCTGGATGACGTCACAGTCAATCACGATGGTGTTCTCCCCCAGGGCTTTGGTATCGACGACGGCGCGCAGTGCGCGGCCAATGAGTCGTGAGATTTCCTGGGTTCGGCCCGAGACTTTACCGCGTACGGATTCGCGAGCGGTGCGTTCGCCGGTGGCCCGGGGCAGCATCGCGTATTCGGCGGTGACCCAGCCGCGGTTTTTGCCCTTGAGCCAGCGCGGCACACCTTCGGTGAACGAGGCGGTGCACAATACTTTGGTGTTGCCAAAGCTCACGACGGCGGAACCTTCGGCGTGGGCCGACCAGCCGGTTTCGATCGTAACGGGGCGCAATTGGGACGCAGTGCGGTCATCGGCGCGAGTGGACAAAGAGTCTCCTTTTAAACGGTATAGGTAACGCCGGATACGGCCACGGCCAGTTGTCCGGCAAAAGTTTCGCGAGCTTCTTGTGAGGCGACCAACGGATCGTTCCACACCGGGATGTGGGTCAGCAGCAGGCGGCCGACGTCGGCGGCGGTAGCCATTTCGCCGGCGCGTTTACCGGTTAGGTGTACGCCGTCGATGGCATCATCGCGGCCCTCGTGGAATGCGGCCTCGCACAGAAAGAGGTCGGCGCCCTGAGCGGCTTCGATCAGGCCCGGCGCGGTGTCGGTATCCCCTGAGTAGGTCAGCACCGAAGTGTGCTCTTGACCGTCCGGGGTATGCTCGGTGGCTTCCACGCGCAGTGCGTAGGCTTCGTCGATCGGATGCCGCACCGGATACGGAGTGATTTTGAACGGCCCGACCTCAATGGATTGGCGTACCTGCCAGTCGATGAAGTCAAAATCGGGATGCATGCCCGGATCCGGGTCGAGACCGTAGGCAATCGCAATCCGATCGGCGGTGCCTGTCGGCCCGTACACGGGAATGCGACCAACGTCCCACCCGTTGGGATTCCACCGGACTACGATGTGCAGTCCGCACAGGTCCATAAAGTGATCCGGGTGCAGATGCGAGAGCATGATCGCGTCAATATCTTCCAGAGCCACGTACCGCTGCAGTGTGCCCAGTGCCCCGTTCCCCATATCGAGAATGATGCGCCAGGTTTTCGGGTTGCCTTCTTCGTCGACCCCGTTGGCAGAGACGAGGTAACAGGACGCAGGTGAGCCGGGCCCCGGAAAAGAGCCTGATGCGCCGATGATTGTAAGCTGCATATCCTCGTTTCCTTTGCTAGTGGGCCGCAGATTTTGAGGTGGGTGCGTTGATTACCGATAGTGTACCGGTCGGGAACTGTTCAGCGACCGTACGAATCTGGGTTACGCCACCTACTTCGGGGCCCAAAAAGCGCTGAGCGAGCTGAGCGAAACCGCCTGGATCACCCGTGGACATAAACTTGTGTCGCGTATTGGGGTGCGGGTTTTCGGGTCGTGCCCCGGCCGGATTTTCTAGCCCGTGACGGACCAGCTCGCGGTAGACGGCGCGCGCTGTGGACTCCGAGGAGGTGACCAAGTTCACGTTCTCCCCCATGACATAACTAATGACGCCGGCTAATAACGGGTAGTGCGTGCACCCCAGAATCAACGTGTCGACGCCGGCTGCTTTGAGCGGCGCCAGGTAGTGTTCGGCCACCGAGAGCAATTCGGAGCCGGTCGTGATGCCGCGTTCGACAAATTCCACAAATCGTGGCGCCGATGCCGAGGTGATCTCTAGGTGCGGAGCCGCAGCAAACGTGTCCTCATAGGCCCGCGAAGATATCGTGGCCTCGGTGCCAATGACACCGACCTTGCCGTTTTGGGTCGAAATGACCGCGCGCTGAACGGCGGGCTGGATCACTTCAACCACCGGGATCCCATAGGTGGCGGTATAGCGTTCACGGGCGTCACGCAGCACGGCCGCCGTAGCCGAGTTGCAGGCGATGACCAGCAGTTTAACCCCGGCGTCGACGAGTTCGTCCATGATCGTCAATGCCAGACGGCGCACCTGGGCAATGGGTTTGGGCCCGTACGGGGTATTGGCGGTATCACCCACATAGACGATGTCTTCATCTGGCAGCTGGTCGATGATCGCGCGCGCCACGGTCAGCCCGCCGACACCCGAATCGAAAATACCGATGGGCGCTTGAGGAGTGGGCTTGGTCACGATAAATCTCCGATCAGGGCCTGCATGAGGGTTTCTTGGAGCCAGGACACGAAGTTGTACAACAACGCCATGTAGCTTTCGACGTCGGTTGCCTGGTCCACCGAACCGATCGCGTGGACCCGCTCAGCGTCCTGTTCATCAGTAATGTCCAATCGCGAGGACAACACGAGCCGTACCTGGTTCAGCGCCCGAGAAAACGATTCGGCCTCGGTGCGCGACAGCACTAACGATCCAGACTGCAATAAGGCGTAGGCCCGTTGCAAATCGGCGATCTTCTCCTGGCGAATATCGTCTTGCGCTAACTGACGAAACTGCTGCGAACCGTCGTCTGCGGATTCCCCCGACCGCGCATCGGGTAAGAGGCGCTGGACGGCAGGGTCGGTGAGGTCTACGTGGACGGCGTCGTCGGTCAGCGTACCCACCAAGTCCCAAAATGCAGCATCCGTCTCATTGGCATGTGGCTGCGGGGCTTCCGGTAGCTTGACCGTGTCACCGGCGCGGAACCGGTCAAAGAATTTGGGTTTGTCATCATCCAGCTGATCATCGACCGGACTCACCCCGCCCAACAGGGTCAACACATCCGAAAACAGCGACCTTAAGATCTGCCGTTCGGGTTTTTCAAGGAACGCGGAGTACCCGCGCAGAGTGGATTTGAACGCTAATGCCATAGGGAGGGTATTTCTATCCTTTACTGATTCTGCTCGTAGGTCGCCCACAGACCGAACCCATGCATAGCGGCGACGTGTCGTTCGGCCTCTTCTTTGGTGCCGTTAGCTACCACGGCTTTGCCCTCGTGGTGGACTTGCAGCATGAGTTTGTGGGCCACCGCAGCGGAGAACCCAAAATACGTGCGGAACACGTAGGTGACATAGCTCATCAAATTCACCGGGTCATTCCAGACGATGACCTTCCACGGTTCAGCGACCGCGGTGGTTTCCTCGACGGCAATATCGGGATCTACATCTACTGCACACGTAATGGACATGCCCCATATTCTAGGCAACAACTTGGCCCTCGGTGCGCCAATTCGTTACAGGCAAGGCCAAATTGTATCGAGCAGGCCCGCAAAGGACTAATGTGGGACACGTGAGTAACACCCAACGTGGCACCAGCCCCACTTCGTTTTTCACCGACCACTACGAACTGACCATGGTGGATGCGGCCCGCAAAGCCGGAACCGCCACCCGTCGTTCGGTCTTTGAGCTGTTTGCTCGGCGCCTGCCGGCCGGCCGAAGATACGGGGTCAGTGCCGGTCAGGGCCGGTTTCTTGAGGGCTTAGAGAATTTTCGGTTCGACGACGAGCACCTCGGTTTTCTTTCGGATCATCACATTGTGTCGGAAGATACGCTCAACTGGTTAGCCGAATATCGGTTTACGGGCGACATTTACGCCTATGCCGAAGGTGAACCCTACTTTCCGAATTCGCCCCTGATGCAAGTGGAAGCCACGTTTCAGGAAGCCGTCATCCTCGAGACCTATCTTTTATCGGTGCACAACTACGACACCGCAGTGGCCTCAGCCGCTTCTCGCATGACCTTGTCCGCCGGTGGCCGACCCTGCATTGAGATGGGGTCTCGCCGAGCCCACGAAGAAGCCGCAGTCGCAGCTGCCCGAGCCGCCGCGATTGCCGGGTTTGCTTCCACGTCGAATTTAGCCGCCGGGCTGCGCTACGGTATTACTACCGCCGGGACCGCAGCGCATTCATTTACGCTCCTCCACGACGACGAAAAGGCCGCGTTCACTGCCCAGGTCGAGGCGATGGGCAATACGACCAGCCTGTTGGTGGATACGTACAATATCGAACGCGGTATCCGCAACGCCGTCGAAGTCGCCGGACCCGAGCTAGCGTATGTGCGCATCGACTCTGGTGACCTGCTCGAAGAAGCCCACCACGCCCGGCAGCTCTTGGATGCCCTAGGGAATACGAATACCGGGATCGTGGTGACCTCTGACCTTGACGAATATGCCATCGCGGCGTTGCGCTCGGCACCGGTGGACTCTTACGGGGTCGGCACCCAACTGGTCACTGGTTCGGGGGCGCCTACGGCGTCGTTAGTATATAAACTGACCACGCGCGAAGATCAACACGGCAACTGGATCGACGTGCAAAAACAAGCCGAGGGCAAGTCCAGTCGCGGCGGACGCAAATACGCTGCCCGACGGATGGGACATGACGTCGCCACCGCAGAAGTTGTGATCAGCGGAGAAGAGCCCGTCTGGGATGCCCATCACCGACCGTTATTGGTCAAAATGGTCAGTGACGGCGAAGTTGACGTCCGTCACACCGGGTCTGCAGCCGTTGAGGCCGCTGCCGCACGGCATCGCGAGGCGCTTGCCGCGCTGCCACCCGATGCTCGTCGACTACAGGATGGTGAACCCGCCATTCCAACAATATTTGCACTACACTAGGCTTCCCGGTCACCTACACCGGAACCACACTCCAATA
>CAZAAP010000024.1:17989-20627 GCA_964482935.1 uncultured Enteractinococcus sp. | reverse complement strand
GCAGGCTCAACACCTGCTTCAGTTTCCATGGACTGGGCACCGAGGCGCATACCGCGCAATGAACGATCAGACATTCAGAGATTCCTCCAACCAAAATTCTGCAGACAAGACAGTCTAACGAAAAACATCTCCCAATGTGTAACGCGCCTCTTGTTACTTTTGTTCCCCATCGTCACGCCGGGCGGGACGATCCCTGAAAGTCTCTTCCTCGATTTCTGGTTCGGCCAGCGCATCTTCCAAAGAGGTGTCATCCAACTTCGGTGCTTTTGGAGCAACTTCGGCAATCTCAGCTGCCGTAGTTGGGCGCTTTGTGCGACGTTTCGGCGTTGGTGGGGGAGTAGGTGCGTCAGACTGTTGGTTACTACCCGAAGACTCAGGCCGTGGCCCGTGAGTTGCATTGAAACGATTCAGGGCGTCAGTAACCTCCGAAGGGATAATCCACATCTTTGATGATTCGGAATCAGCAATCTGGGGGAGTACCTGCAAGTATTGATAGGCCAACAGGTCGGCGTTGGGGCGCCCCTCATGGATCGCTTCGAATACGGTGACGATCGCTTCTGCTTCAGCGTTGGCACGAAGGATCGCTGCTTGAGCGTCGCCTTCTGCTTCTAAGATCGCAGCCTGTCGTTGACCCTCAGCAGTGAGAATCTCGGACTGCTTTTGGCCTTCCGCCGTTAAAATCGCAGCACGGCGATCTCGTTCAGCACGCATCTGTTTTTCCATGGAATCTTGGATGGTACGTGGGGGATCGATGGCCTTTAACTCGACTCGTGATACTCGCAGGCCCCACTTAGAAGTGGCCTCGTCCAAGACACCTCGCAATTGGGTGTTAATCGCGTCGCGAGATGTCAGAGCTTCTTCTAAGTTCATCCCACCCACGACGTTTCGCAGCGTTGTTGTGGTGAGGTTCTCAACTGCCGCAATGTAGTTGGCGATACCATACGTAGCCGCAGTGGGATCAGTAATCTGAAAAAACACGACGGTATCGATCGAAACCACAAGGTTGTCTTCGGTAATGACCGGTTGGGGTGGGAATGATACCACTTGCTCGCGCATATCAATGAGCGGCAGCATCTCATCCACAAACGGAACCATCATAGTCAAACCGGCCATCTGTGTGCGTTGATACTTGCCAAGGCGTTGAATGATGCCGCAATGGCCCTGGGGGACGATACGGAATGATTTCGCCAAAATAGCCACAACAAAAATGGCCAATACGACGAAAAGAATAATGAGAAATATATCCACAGCTTTTCCTGAATGATCGTTGGATTCGCGTTACGAAACTGACACTACCGAGTGATCATGAATAAGAAAACAGACCGAAACTCATGCTTCGGCAGATTCTGACCTGGTGGCTACCCATACAATGGCACCTTCGATTTGCTGGATGACCACCGGCGTTTCAGCAGGGATCGGACTTGGACTGTAAGTGCGGGCTGACCAAATCTCATTGCCGATACGAACCATGCCAGTACTTGAAGTGACCTCTTCCGTGACTTCACCCACACGTCCTACATACCGGTTCACGCTCCAGGGGGAGGGGGTGTCATCGTTTTTTCGACGTTTCGTGTCAAAACTCCGCAACCACATCAGCGAGGCGATAGAAATAACCGCCATAATGATGAACTGGATGTATAGGGGCGCGCCCAACACATCCGCAATGATTGCGGTAAGAGCGCCGGCAGCAATCAGCAGAAAGGTCATTTCTCCGGTCATGACCTGCACACTGACGAGTAACAGCATCATAATAAGCCAAAATGACCAGAAGTTGTCTAGGATCCACTCAACCATAATGGCCTCCCATAAGTGCGTTCATAAATTCAGGATACTTCCTTTTGCCCAGCGCTGCCGCCAATGGCAATCACCGGCCACTCCCATTCGGGACTTGACAACGTCAAAGAGCAGAAAAGTGCATGAGGGATAGTCCCGTCGTCCGCTTAGCTGTGTTTTTAACACCCAGCGCGTAGACTAATTGCTATGGCCACAATTTATAGAGCTGAACTGACCCCGTCCAAAAAAGAATTTGTGACCGCATGGTTAGATAAACAATTCTGGGGCGGATCCGGCGAACCCGAACTGGTCGGTACCTACCGATTCGATGACACGAGTGGTGAAGTCGGATTTGAAGGCTTTGTCGTCAAACGCGAAGACAGAATCCTCCATTTACCCATTACGTATCGTGCAGCACCGTTAGATGGTGCTGATGACTATCTCATCACGCAGATGCAACACTCTGTGCTTGGAGAACGCTGGGCGTACGACGCCATGGCAGATCCCGTGGGCATTCACATGCTGAACCAGGCACTCGCCGGTGAGATCCAGCAGGCGGAATACCATTTCTATAATGAAGATGGTCAATACCTAGGGTCAGAAGATTCCGACATCAGCATTTATATTCGTGGAGAACTGCCCGAAGAATGGGGCACAGTTTCTGTACATCATGTTTTAGATACTCTCGATGAAGACGGTGGTGAACTGCGACGGCTTGTAGGGCGCTGGGAAGACGCCTCTGCGACGCTGTTTGAACTCACACCAACGCCAAAACCGACAGCGGAGTCCGAGCCGATTATTTCTGAATAATCCGTTCTTAACGCGAACGAGCCTTAAGCGCCGATAATCTACATTATGTAAAGTT
>CAZAAP010000024.1:10050-17889 GCA_964482935.1 uncultured Enteractinococcus sp. | reverse complement strand
TCTACCATCTTGACGTCCACCTGTAAGCATCAGACGGGCGCTGCCACATACCGTAGGGATTGTTAGGGGTGCTGTCCACCTCTGTGACGAATGTACCGATCTACAGGACAAGTGCCGGCTAACGAATACGCGGAGGCTGAAACAACCTAGGACTCGAATGTGGCCAGGTCTTCGGCGTCGGTGACGCGCTCTATGGCCAACCGCTTTGGACCTTGCGAGTCACTGATTCGCTGACCAGCTACGATGTTCTCCTTGGTTTACTAGTTGCTCGAGTTGTGCGGCTAACCAATAGGCTACTTTCCTGGATTCATACCAATAGCCAGCCTGGAGTCGCGCTGAGACCGCCTGTTGTGAGACGCCAAGAGTTTTGGCAGCTTGAGTCTGAGAATTGCCGGCGTTGATCATCAATCCCGCCTCCTGGCCCTCATCGGATCGTCGCCGTTCGATGGAACACAGCAGCTGCAATGTTGACTCAATAGGACCAATTGCTGGAACAGACTTCGAGTCGTACAGCCTCCTCCCCTGTGCTTGTACAACTCGCACTCCCCCAGGTGCCCGTAATGCTTCCTCAGCACTGTCAACCGCTTGCTGGAAGATCGTTCGTTGAGCGTCTCTATCACCGAGACCTTCTGATAGCACGGTGAGGTGCACCCCCCAGGTCCCTGAGCGAGCGGCCGATAAAATAAAACCAACGGTCTCATGAGCAGAACCAAGAGAGCCCTGCACTTGGTGCGTGCCGACTTCCGCAAATTCTGACCCCGATCCCCCGTTGGCACCGGGATGCCAATTCAGTGAATCCACAAGCTGCCGAACCACCTCGGGACCTTGGGAGTCCGAAATGGTCTTGGCTAAAGTCAATGTCAAACACAGCATAGGGACAACCCTATTTGCTTGTAACCCCGAAATGCTACAAGCGGCCCGTGGTGTGTATTACATCGCAATAGTTCGAGCGATAGGCGCACTGACTTACACTGAAACCATGACACCCGAACCACTCAGCGCTACAAACTCGACGGTGGCGTTCCTTTTAGCTATCGACGTCCTGCTCATTGTTATTTTCGCGATGATCGGGATCTCTTCACACGATGGGAGTCTTGATCCGGGCGGTATTGTCCGCGTAGCATTGCCCTTCCTGGCCCCCTATTTGGTCTTAGCGATTAGCATCAAGCCCACTCGCCTGGTTCACAATATTTTCCCGATGGGTGTGATTCTATGGCTCAGTACTGTTGTTATAGGCCCTATCCTGCGCGCAGTTATCTTCGACGACACATCAGCCCTGCCTTTCATTCTTGTATCCGCTGGTGTCCTAGCGCTATTTATTCTCGGTCGCCGCATCATTTCGACATTCGTCACTCGAAAGAAACAGACCCTCTAAGCTACTGTTATAAGACCACAAGGAGGACCATGGTTACCGCTTTCGTCATGATCAAAACAGACACCAACCGTATTCCCGAAATAGCCCAAGAACTCGCTGATAAAGACGGCATCACACAGGTATACTCGGTTACCGGGGGCTGGGATCTCATCGCTATGGTGCGCGTTCGAGAATTCGAACAGCTTGAAGACGTTATATCCGATCGCCTCTCGAAAATCTCCGGAGTCCAGGCAACGGAAACGCATCTCGCTTTTCGGGCTTACTCCCGCAGCGAGCTCGAAGAAGGTTTCGCCCTGGGTTTTGATTAAGTTCCCAAAAGATCATAAGACCTCCACCCGAAAGGTATCGGGTGGAGGTCTTATGATCTATGGTGCGAGGTTATTCGGTGCCTGGCCGTGAAACCCTCACCCAGTTCTCAAGGACTTGCTGTGCCGCTCCAGTATCGATAGATTTTTCGGCGCGTTCGATGTTTTCGCGTAGGCGATCGAACAAATGGCCGGATGCATCTTTGTCATATGCAGTCAGCCCAGCGGCTGTATTTAACAGCACGGCGTCCCGAACTGGCCCGCGTTCACCTGCGAGCATTCGCCGAATAATGCCAGCGTTATACGTCCCGTCTTTACCAGCCAAGGCCTCCACTGGCGCCAGGGCGACCCCGAAATCTTGCGGGTGGAGCTCATGCTGCTCAACACTGCCCTCACGAACCTCGAACAGAGTCGTGGGACCTGATGTCGTGATTTTATCGCGGCCGTCTGATCCGCGGAAAACTAGACCGCGCACTCCCCTATCGGCCAACACACCTGCGAGCAGCGGCGCCATAATTTCTGAAGCGCACCCAAGGGCCTGAGCTTGTACTCTGGCAGGGTTTGATAGTGGCCCGAGATAGTTGAAAGCGGTCGGCACCCCCAGCTGCTTACGCGCCGGTGCGACATAGCGCATCGAAGGGTGATACTCCTGTGCAAACAGGAAAGTGATACCGGCTTCCTCTAGTGACTGCTTAGCCCGTGATTGGGCGAGGTTCAAATCCACCCCCAGCGCTTCGATGACATCGGCAGCACCGGCCGTCGACGAGGACCCGCGGTTTCCGTGCTTGACGATTTTTGCGCCAGCCCCCACAGCTACAAGCGACGACATGGTCGAAAGGTTGACGGTTCCCAATCGGTCACCGCCGGTACCTACAATGTCTAAGACGTCGGAAGGAAGATCAACCGGAACCGCCTCGTCGAGCATCGCATCGGCCAAACCTAGGAGCTCTTCCACTGTCTCTCCCTTAGTGGACAGCGCCATAAGGAAACCGCCGATTTGAGCGTCTGTTGCGATTCCAGACATCATTTCCTGCATCGCCCAAGCAGCTTGATCCTGCGTCAAATGCTGTCGATTCGCTACTGCAGACAAGACCGTGGGCCAATTCATCAAATGCATCCTCAGAACGTAACGAGACACTTACCTTGAGCCATCTTATTACCCAAATTGAAACGCTCGCCGTTCTTGACATTCTGGAGCTGTAATTCAGCGGAGATAATTGGACAAAAAACGGCTCCCTGGTGCTTAACAATTCACCAATTTCCACACGCTGTAGAAGTCACCTGTAGCTGAGGTTACGAATAATGAAAACTGCGTATTACCTGGGAATTATGCGGGATCGCAGGGTGGAAGGTTAGGCCTCTCACAGTAAAAAGACACGCATTCGGCAAGTCTCATTGTGAATCTTGAAGAATTTCGGGCCATAATGAAAGGGTGACAACATCAACTCAGACTCTCTCGCATAATCCCACCGGCTTCCCAAGTCGGCCAAACCTGTCTGCCGTTGGCACCATGGTTTGGCTGTCGTCAGAAGTTATGTTTTTCGGTGGCCTATTCGCTATGTACTTCACGCTGCGGTCTACCTCCCCCACCTTGTGGGAGGAAAATACCGCGCTGCTGGATCCGGTTTTGGCAACCATTAACACCGTCGTCCTGGTGATCAGTTCCTTCACGGCTCAGTGGGGTGTTAAGGCAGCTGTCCAGTTACGCCCACGCCGCACCAGTAACAGGCTCAAAGATTGGGGGGTTGTGGAATGGTTCATCGTTTCCTTCATCCTCGGTTCAATCTTCTTGTCGGTGCAGTCGTATGAGTACGCGGTCCTGGTATCTCACGGTGTAACCGTCGCGTCGCACGCCTATGGTTCAGCCTTCTACATCACCACGGGTTTCCACGCACTGCACGTACTCGGTGGTCTGATCGCGTTCCTGTTCGTAATTGGTCGCGCTTACTTGGCTAAGCGCTTTGGGAACCATGAATCCACGATCGCCATAGTTATCTCCTACTACTGGCACTTCGTAGACGTCGTATGGGTCGCCCTCTGGTTCATCATCTACGTCATTCAGTGACCTGTTCGGTCCGCCGGCTCGACATCAATCGCACCCGAGGTAACCGGAACGGACTTGTCACACCTCATCCGGTTATACAAAACGTAAGGAATCCATAAAGTGAAGGCACTCTCACAGAACCGCCGCCACCCCATGGTCGGAGTGGCCCTGCTGTTGCTGGGTCTGCTGCTGACCGGAGGTCTCTACTCTCTGGCCTCCAATATCAACTCTGCTTCGGCTTACTCTCAGGCTGATTACACCAGCGCGGATAACATCGCAGACGGTGAAGCACTGTTTAACGCCAACTGCGCCTCATGTCACGGTATTGGCGCCACCGGTGGACCGGCCGGTCCATCATTGGTGGGTGTGGGCGCAGCCTCAGTCGATTTCCAGGTCGGCACCGGGCGTATGCCGCTGCAAATGAGCGGACCTCAAGGAGCACAGAAACCAGTCCAGTTCAGCGAGGAACAGACCATGCAACTGGCTGCCTACGTACAATCGCTGGGCGCCGGCCCAACCGTTCCTGAAGAAGAGTTTCTGGACACTGACCACGCTGATGTTAACCTCGCTCGCGGTGGCGACCTATTCCGTGTGAACTGTGCAATGTGTCACTCAGCATCCGCAGGCGGCGGTGCCCTCACCCGCGGTAAGTACGCCCCCACTCTGCATGGTGTTTCAGAGCAGCACATTTACGAAGCAATGGTGACCGGTCCACAGAACATGCCGGTGTTCTCTGACTCCAACCTCACTCCTGAGGACAAGCGCGACGTCATCGCTTACCTAAAAGAATTTGAATCCCAAGGCCACCCAGGCGGCGCATCCCTTGGTTCGCTAGGGCCAGTAGCGGAAGGCCTCTTCATCTGGACCGCTGGTCTTGCTGTCATCATCGGTTTCATGGTGTGGATGACCACCCGCTCTTCCTAAAGAATTATCGAATAATCGTCGATTAAGAAACATCACCAACATCACTCGAGTAAAGGAATCAGATCTATGGGCGAGCAACGCCACGGAGATCCCGGTACACCGGGCACCGTAGAGCGCGCTGGTGACGATTCGGGTAAATATGCAATCGAAAACCCCGGATTGCCACCTCACCGGCCACGTATCACGGATGAGGATCCGCGTGCGGCCAAGCGTGCTGAACGCCAGGTTTCTTTCCTGTTCATTTTGTCCATCATCGGTACGCTCATTTTCTTCGTAGGGTACTTCGGTGTCGGACAGCTACCCCAAGACGAAACTGACATGGGCCTCCTCCGCCTGCAGAACACTCTGCTAGGCCTTGGTACCGCATTTGCCATGCTCGGTATTGGCGTCGGTATCGTTCAGTGGGGACGGGCACTTATGCCAGATCATGAATGGGTTGAAGAACGCGAATCAATAGCAAACGAAGAAGACCGCTCAGACGCCGTCGCTATCGTTAGTGACGTCCTCGACGAATCACAAATCAAGCGTCGTCCGCTGCTGCGCAACACCCTCATCGGGGCATTGGCCATTGCGCCCTTGCCAGCTATTGCTATCTTCCGCGACCTGGATAACACTGGAAACCAGTCCGATGATCCTGCACAGAACTTCGGTGTGGAACGCATGCGCCACACCATGTGGGAAACCGGCACCCGCCTGGTCCGAGACGTTACCGGTACGCCAATTAAGGCCTCGGACGTAACGATCGGTTCCGCCCTGCACGTCGTCCCAGACGGTTTGTTGGATCTCGAGCACGACAAGCTGAACCAAAAAGCTAAAGCAGTCGTCCTAGTTATGCGTCTAGACCCAGCAAAAATGCAGATCAGTGAAGGCCGCGAAGACTGGCACGTAGACGGTATCGTCGCATATTCCAAGATTTGCACCCACGTTGGATGCCCAATTGCCCTGTACGAACAGCACACCCACCATTTGCTGTGCCCTTGCCACCAGTCAACGTATGATCTGACCCAAGAATGCAAGGTAGTGTTCGGTCCAGCATCGCACCCGCTCCCACAGCTTCCGATTACGGTTGATAACGAGGGTTACCTAGTTGCACAAAGTGACTTCCTTGAACCAGTCGGTCCCGCTTACTGGGAACGCGATCCAAGACCAGCTGAGGAGCGTGGAGCATAATGTCTGTAATCAACGATTATCAGGCTTCGACCCGCACAGGGAAGATTGCTAACTTCGTCGACACTCGAGTCGGCGCCTCGAAGATGGTCAAAGAGTTCGGCCGCAAACTTTTCCCAGACCACTGGACGTTCCTGTTCGGTGAAGTTGCGCTGTACTCGTTCGTTGTCCTCGTACTCTCCGGGGCATTCTTGACGTTCTTCTTCGATCCGTCAATGTCGCACATCGTGTATGAAGGTGCCTACAAACCGCTGTACGGCGTTGAAATGTCAGCAGCGTATGCTTCGACCCTTGACATCTCATTCGAGGTTCGCGGCGGCCTATTCATGCGTCAGGTCCACCACTGGTCCGCACTGTTGTTCGTAGCGGCTGTTGCCCTGCACATGTTGCGGGTCTTCTTCACTGGCGCATTCCGTCGCCCACGTGAACTCAACTGGGTTGTCGGTTCCTTGCTTTTCATTACAGCGATGGGCGCAGGTTTCACCGGCTACTCGCTACCAGATGACGTGCTGTCTGGTAACGGTCTACGCATCGTCGACGGCATGATGTTAGCGATTCCGGTTGTAGGAACATACCTGTCGTTCTTCTTCTTCGGAGGAGAATTCCCAGGTACCGACATTATTCCTCGCCTCTACTCCCTGCACATTATGGTCGTTCCTGCGATGCTCATTCTGCTCATCGCTATCCACCTGTTCTTGGTCGTGACGCACAAGCACACGCAATACTCTGGACCGGGACGTCGACAGGACAATGTCGTTGGATACCCAGTCGGGCCAGTCTATGCAGCTAAAGCTGGTGGTTTCTTCTTCATCGTGACGGGCGTTATCGCCCTGATTTCTGGATTCTTCCAAATCAACGCTGTGTGGAACTACGGACCGTACGACCCCTCCCCTGTCTCCGCAGGTACCCAACCAGACTGGTACATCGGGTTCGGTGACGGGATTTTGCGCCTGATGCCGGGAATGTTAGGAGACTTCTCCTTCCTATGGCACATACCAATGCCTTGGGGCTGGAACGCACTTCCTATGGGAGTGTTGATTCCACTGATGCCAATGGGTGCGTTGATTGTCGGTATGATCATCTGGCCATGGATTGAACGCGGTATCACCAAGGACAACCGCGAACATCACATCCTCGACCGGCCTCGCAACGCACCTGGCCGCACCGCGACCGGTGTAGCTGCAGTGATCTTCTACTGTGTCATGTGGGCAACTGCATCATCGGACTTAATTGCCACGCACTTTATGTTGGCACTCAACGATGTGCTGTACGTCTTGCGCTTCCTGTTGATCTTTGGACCGATCATCGGTTTCATTGTCACTAAACGCGTTTGTCTGGCGCTTCAGCGTAAAGACCGCGAAATCGCACTGCACGGCCGAGAAACCGGTGTTATCGAGTGGAGCCCTGAAGGCGCCATTCTCGAGCGTCATGAGCTCCTTGACCAGTACCGACTCTACGAACTCGTGGCATTCGAATCACCAGAACCGATCCCGGCCCAACCCAATCAGAAGGGCAAGATCACTCTCCTGGAAAAACTTCGTGCACGCTGGTCGCGCCACTTCTTCGAAGATCGCGTCGAACCAGTCACTGCCGAAGAACTCGCAGAGTCTCGCGTCGACTTTGTCCAGGATCGTCGTAAGCTGCAGAGCTCAGTAGATACCACGGTCCGTGAACTCGAGGGTAAACGTGATCGTTCCTAGGCACTAGGAAATCGACGATTCCACCGTCCGGTTGAAGAATTCATCTTCAACCGGACGGTTTCGTTTAAGTACACCAGGTGCTCATTCCCCTCTGGTTATCCAGAACAGACACACAAATGAAGAAGTACTAAGGACGACCTACCGCCTGCACGGAAGCTGCGACCGTCAGACGTAGCACCTAAGAAGATATACGCCCGGGACACAATCTTGACACCCGCAGTCCTCTAGTGCCGCTGAAGCTAACAGTCGACTAACCAAAGAACGTCAAGGCGCCCAGGGCAACTAATACCAACATGGCTAAGACTGGCAGAATATAGGGTAACC
>CAZAAP010000024.1:0-9950 GCA_964482935.1 uncultured Enteractinococcus sp. | reverse complement strand
TCGCACTCTCTGACTCAGCATCTACGGCGCGCTCACCATCATGCTCACCCAGACCGAACTGGAGATCCCGGGAGCTTCTCCCCCGCTCCTCTACCGAAGTCATCGTGGGATCAGGGTTTTCGGCTTCAGAATCGCTGTCCTGCCGTCGATAATCATCTGGCGCAAAGTCAAGCTCGATGCGACGTACGCTCTCCCGTATTCCAGATTCTCTGGACATTTTCGGTTTAGCCCATTGCAGCGCGGGACCTATATGACGTCTGGCAATACTATGCGAGGCACCTGCCAATGCATTCTCCCTTGAATCTCGCTGATCAGTGTCTTGCTTATAGTAAATACCACCTCTAAGCATTGGGGAAGGGATCTCAAATCACCTGGCCAATTAGCTTCCTTGCGGCACCCACGAGGCAGCGGCATCGGACAACCAGCCCAAAAAAATGGGCCCCTCCTCCTCGAAGAGTGGCCCATTTTATTGGCTTATTTAAGTCATATTAAGTGCTCTTCGTAACTAGACGAGCATCACACCTTTCGCACGGGCTTCCTTCCAGTCTTTATAAAAACCCGAAGCAATCACGAGGAGCACTGCGGCCACGATCACAGGCCACATCAAAACGTAGACGGTCATTAATACAGATACCATGAGACATCTCCTTCAAAATATGGGACAAAGCGAATTGTTGATGCGGTTGTTAGTCAGTTGCTTTTCGCTCCTGCACTACTTTCAATGCCAATTCTTGCTCGGCAGCAGGGTCGAAATCACCCGTCCGATCCTTGATCACATCAAAATCAAAGTTCTGGTTGCTGCGTACTGACATGAAGTAGCAAACTAACGTGCTGACCGAATAGGCAAGCAATGAAGCAGACAAGACTTCATAATCGCGCAGCACACCGAAGGCGAAGGGTGCGGTGATGAGGCTAGCGACTGTGCCTACAATCAAACCTATTCGTCGCCCAAAGAAGCCAAATGCCATGAGCCCCAGGACTACACCGACTCCTAGAATGGCAAGAATATCTACGACCCATCCGAAGATATTATCTAGTGGAATCAGACTGAAACGAACAGGGATAAATACCGCTAGCGCAACGATAACTGAGACGGTAAATGCTGCGTTTGTGACTTTCTTCCAGTAGAAACTCGCTAGCACTGGGAAGACCAGTGCGCCCCAAAGAGCCCCAATGAATACCAAGAGATCTAAAATATTCAACTGAAGGCTGGCGAAGACTACCGCAGTCGCAGTTGCAAGGATCATTGTTAGACGACCAATAAACAACATAGTTTGTGGTTTGGCTCGTTCTTTACCTGCAACGTTCTGACCGTAGAGATCTGCCATTGCGATCGAGGACAACGCAGCGAGATCAGAGTCGGCGGTCGACGACAACGCACCGATCACCATCACCACAAACAGTATCAACAGGAGCGGTGGTAAGAAATCTGACGCCATTTCGGGTATCAGATTATTAGTATCGCCGCCTGTAGGCTCAAAGCCCATATAAAGAGCGAGCACCCCGAGCATGCCAACCCCGATAACCATGGCACCATAACCGATTGTTGCTGTGACGAAAGTACGTTTGATCAGATCCTGTCGGACAGCAAACAACCGTTGTGCAATGGTTTGGTTGCCGATGGCATATGCCAAAACCGCTGCAATATACGGTGCACCCTGATTCATGAAAGCTTCACTCGAGAAGAAATTAGATTGCTCAGGTGTGAGATTTTGGGCCCCTGACGTAAACACTTCTGGGAACCCTGCGACAAAGAAGATAAAAGGAACGATGATGGCGACTGCACCTAGCATGGCACAGACCTGCACGAAGTCAGTCATAACCGAAGCGCGGAATCCAGACCATAGGCTGTAAAGGAGTACACCTACGGCAACTGCAATCACACCTTGCGTAAAGCTAAAGGGCGATAGCATCGAAATGAGCGCGCCCCCAGCAATGAAGTTCGACATCAAGCTGATGACGCTACCTACGACGTTGGAACCGGCCAGCATCAGCTGGGAAGACCGCCCATGGCGCGCATACATAACTTCAGCCAAAGTATGCGCTCGTGGTGCAACGGTTCGGATGCGTTTACCGAAGGGATAAATGAAAAGAATCATGAGCGCACCCCACAGCCCATAATGGATGGGCCCAGAGACACCGTAGGTATAGCCAGATGTAGCAGAAGCATACATAGAGGAAGCCCAGATCCAGGTTGCTGTCATTGACGCAGCAGATACCCCGAAACCGAGCTTATTCCCGGCGGTCATAAAGCCATCTGCGTTTTCTTTGCGCTTGGCGATCCGTAAAGTGATATAGAAAGTGCCGCCATAAAAGGCGAGCAATATTAGAATGATTCCTAGATAGCCAAATTGAGAACTGTCGCCGTCCATAGGTACTTAGCCTTCCTCTCGTGTTTACCCTCCCAGAGTCAGGCTTCGCATCCTCTAGGGAGGAAACACGATTAGTGACTTTTCCCAGCACACGCGAGAAAACTCCACGAGATGCGCCGGTAGATAATCAAAAGCTTCTGAGCTCCCGAACAACGGGATGGGTGGTTTAGGTGACAAACTTGTAGAATATTGAAGGGGCCTCTATCAATACATTTATTCGTCGCATTCCGCCTTACTCAAAGACGGTGCGAGATCATTCTCGCCAACTAGCGCGCTCGGGGATAAACGGAACTATTAAACGGGATCGACTACTTCCACCACTGCATCAACCCGACCGACCGACTACCGGTCTTAGGTGGCTCCTTCCATGCACCTCTTCTACTTGCGGCCGCGCCTTCAGGGTTTCATCCGTAGCTGCCCACCCTGAAGTGCAGCCAAGCAAGAAGATTAAGGATCTGGTATTAGCAATATTCACTGCCCTCTGAAGAGGAGTGGTGTGACGTAGCAAACTCTCAGCGATAGACTGGCAGTGAACTCGCTGAACACAGTGTGCTAAGGCGTCTTTGCGTTGTGGAGCATCCCGTAGACGTGGTGTACGGAATGAATAGGAGGGTTAGGCAGTGAAGTCATCTCTTCCCGCGTTTTAAGCCTTACCTCTTGGCTTCTTCTTTTCTGGATCTTCGAAGGGCAGGCTGTGGGTCGTCGCCGCAGTGGTAACTGCATCGCCACGAATTTGCACTTCGCAGCCGGGGGTTGCCATGTCAGGACGCAGCCGAGCTAGAGCTACGGAACGTTCCGTCAGTGGGGAGTACATGCCAGCAGTGACCACTCCAATGTCGTCGCCGTTTACATCAATCACGCGGTCTCCTGCTTCGGCTGCCTGATCAGATTCGAGTTCCACACCATAAAGCCTAAAGCGCTCTTTACCTTCTCGATGCTGGTGCTGGGCAATGCCCCGGAACTCTTCGTTCGTGGGGCTCACGGTAAATGTGAGTCCAAGCTCCCATAGGGTGTCTCCCGGCAGATCGTCCTCAAACGGGTGAGCTTCCGACATGTCATCTGGGAAGAAGTACAGGGCACCCTCGACGCGAAACATGTCCAGTGTGGAGAACTGGACCGGGATAATGCCCTGGTCTTTGCCTTTTTCAAGAATGGTGTCCCATATGTCGACTGCATCGTTGTATTTACAGAAGATCTCATATCCCCTCTCCCCCGTGTAACCGGTGCGGGAGATCATGACGGAATGACCAAAGATCTGGGTATCCATGTGATGAAAATAGCGTAGATCGCGAATGCCGGGGACATGTTCTTCCAGGAAATCGACCGACAGCGGACCCTGTAACGACAAGGTTTGAATGTCACTATCAAATAAGACCGCAACATCGCGACCGGCAGCCTCTTTATTGAGTTGCTCAAGGGTGCGACCACTACCGTGAACTACGATCCATGAGTTCGGACCGGTTCGATAGATGATACCGTCATCCACCAGCATGCCTCGATCGTCTAACATCGTGGCATACATAGCTCTACCGGGGTAGATCTTGCGTACATCGCGTGTAACAGTACGGTTTAGTACGAACTCGGCATGTGCCCCAACAACGTGGACGGTATTGAGCCCCGAAATGTCCATAAGACCGGCTTTAGTGCGAATCGCAATGTAACCATTATCTATATCATCGTCGTATGTCCACGCGGTGGGCATACCGTTCCACGGATCCGTCGTGGCGCCCAGCGCTCTGTGGCGTTCAGTTAGTGGGGATTTTCTCCAGGTGACAGTCATTACATCCTCGTTCTTCAATCACTAATAAAAATAGTTAAATCGCAAATTATTAACGTTGAACTATTGATTATTTTGGCCAGCATAATGGTATGCACACTCTAGGATAGGGTGTGACGTACGTCAATAGACCGCTCGATCTGGTATCCACGTACATCATCGGCTATTGATCTATGTCACATATGCTTCTACACTGATCCGTAACCATCAGACGGCTGACGATGCGCTCCACCCTGTACACGTTAAGCAGTTCTACTGAGCCTGTAAATGAGGAATAATAATGCACGTCGCTCACCAACTAAAAAGTGAAAACCTGAGTATTAAAATTAGTGCCGAAGATGCAACTTTGAATGACATCTTCCCAACCCCGCATCGATACGACCGCTATGGCTTCGTAGTCACAGAGGCCTATGGCGGACTCGGCGCGAGCCTCTTAATTCAAGCTGCTATCGTGCATTTCTATGACTTTCTTCCGGAGCGTCGAGACGCTGAGCCCATATATCCGGAGATCTATATGTTTCATGTCGGTGGAAAATATGGAGATCACAGCTCTTTCGACTTCTGGCCCCCACGGAAAGAAGTCTTTCTTGAGTCCTCGAAGCCAGCTGAGGTCATGGCAGCGCTGGCTAACCGAGGGATTACAAGGCTTGCCCTTCCGGAAGGACCCTATGGTGACACCGAAGTACTTCAAGAAGGAGCGAGTACTTGGGCCGATCACGCTGCCTTAAAGAATTTACTGTCATCTTGTTTCGTGTACGCCCCAAATGGTCAGGTGTCGACGGCCGACGTATTTCTTGAATCAGATCATGCCACGTTCGAAGCGAACGCAGTGTGGACCCTGGATACCGATATCATTCTTGATAAATATAGGAAGGATCCAGACAGCGTCTATCGACCAGGCCCCACGGTTGCCGTGGATATCGATCGATGGGTGCAACGGATGGAGGCACGTGACGATGAAGTAGATGACGCATACGCAAAAACTTTGCTAGCTCAACGACGGCAGCTAGAAGGTGAGCGTCTCGTACGACGAGAGTCATTTCGCCGGATCGACGTCGATAGCGCTTTCCGTCTTTTAGCAGCACTGTAACAGAGCTTGCGCCCTCCCTTTCGCGGAGGGATATAAGACTCGGCAGCCCCTGCTCACCTTGGCCAGAGCCTCAGACGAACCACGGGCATGCGTGACCTCGTAAGGGTAGTTCATGTGCTTCTTGCAATATAAAAAATGTACAGTTCGCGATTGATTCAGCCGGGGTGATCCCTATTCGACATTTTTGTGGGAGAAGGCGCCGCGAAGTGAGTTGATCGAGGCGTGGTCGTAGAATTGCAGGATAGATGGCAGATACACTTGACGCCCTGCGACGCGGAACTCCCTATAGGAGCTGACCCATTTGATTTTGAACGCGGCAGCCTAGTAAAAGCAGTAGTGACGACCCACGTGGCCTTGATCGCCACCCCGGGTGAAGCTCAGTTTATGTACGTGCTTGCGATGGGCCAAACTCTCCTGCCGGGGTCGTAGACGATTTCCTCGGAGACCAGCGCGTTGATGATATGCCTGAAATCATTAAATAGCTAGTGGTTTCGTATTACGTGCTTCTTTGGTGCGGTCCGGACGTGGACCTTGAAAGTAACCTAAGTCTTATAGCGGTCGATATATAACGATAACGCTCTGCCCTCAAGTCTCGTGAGTGTCGAAACTTCGCAACCGAACCAAACTACGCTTGTCTTTGTAGCACAGTGCAGAGAGTACTAAGTAATAGTTTTTCTATAGATTGGTTGGGCTAGGCCGCTTATCGGTCGTTACTGTGCGGAGACCCTACCAAAGCTCTCTCTGATACTCATTACCGCCCTAGCGAGAAGAGTCCAGATGCCGCTGGAGGCACGACACCGCTGGCCCTGAATAGCGACGCTTGGTTAAAGACTGAGGGCCTCAGTCATGGACTGAGGCCCTCAGCTTTTAGAGGATAGGCAGTACAGTGCTACTAGTGCTTATGCTGTCCTTTGGAGAATTCGAAGACCCATCCGGTCACGAAGAACAGGCCAGCACCGATGCCGATGATGAAAATCCACCAGTCGATCGCAACACCGAGAAATACGATGGCGACAGCGGTACCCAGACCGAGTGGCCACCAGCTCCATGGCGCGAACCGCCCATAGGTTCCGGAGTATTCTTCGATCTCGCCGTCTTCTTTGTCGTCGACACCGGCTTTGTATTCCTTATCGACGAGGTGCATGTAGTAGGCAATCATGTATTGCATACCGGCCAGAGCGAATAACGCTGGTATTCCGACCCATTCGGTTCCCCGAGTCCAGATGGCGTAAACAATCGCGACTACGAGGAAGAATGTGCCAAGGATCGTGAATAATTGCTGGTTAATCTTCACGCTATGAACCTGCCTTTGTTGTCATCTGTTCACGCCGCTCCAGCGGGATCAGTTCTGGGTGGTGCAGATCAAGTGCAGGTCGTTCAGAACGGATTCGTGGCAGTGCGTGGAAGTTGTGGCGCGGTGGTGGGCAAGATGTAGCCCACTCGAGCGAGCCACCGAAGCCCCATGGATCATCTACCGTAACCTTCTTGCCGTAACGGGCGGTGTAGTAGATGTTCCAGAGGAACGGGATGATGGATGCACCCAACAGCATCGAAGATACTGTTGAGAACTGGTTCATGATTGTGAAGCCATCTTCCACCATGTAGTCGGCATAACGACGTGGCATACCCATGACGCCCAACCAGTGCTGAACCAGGAAGGTACCGTGGAATCCGAGGAAGAGCATCCAGAATTGGATCTTGCCCCAGGTCTCGTTGAGCATCTTTCCGGTGAACTTTGGCCACCAGAAGTAGAAGCCTGCGAACATAGCGAAGACTACGGTACCGAAGACAACGTAGTGGAAGTGTGCAACCACGAAGTATGTATCGGAGACCTGGAAGTCCAGTGGCGGGGAGGCCAGGATAATACCGGTTAGACCCCCAAAGAGGAATGTCACCATAAAGCCCAGCGACCATAGCATTGGGGTTTCGAATGTTATCGACCCGCGCCACATAGTCCCGATCCAGTTGACGAACTTCACGCCAGTTGGCACAGCAATCAACATGGTCATGAGCGCGAAGAATGGCAGCAGAACCGAACCGGTGACGTACATATGGTGTGCCCATACGGTCATGGACAGTGCCGCAATGGCTGCGGTTGCGAAGACCAAGGACTTGTAACCGAAGATCGGTTTACGTGAGAACACAGGAATGATCTCGGAAACGATTCCGAAGAACGGTAGCGCAATAACGTATACCTCAGGGTGACCGAAGAACCAGAAGAGGTGCTGCCACAGAATGGCCCCCCCGTTTTCTGGATCAAAGATGTGTCCACCGAAGCGACGGTCAAGGCCCAGTCCAAATAGTGCTGAAGCAAGTACGGGGAACGCCATCAAGATCAAGATACCTGTGATCAAGGTGTTCCAGGTGAAAATTGGCATGCGCCACATGGTCATACCAGGGGCGCGCATGGAAATGACTGTCGTGATCAGGTTCACGCCACCCAGAATCGTTCCGAAACCCTGAAGACCGAGCCCGAACACCCAAAGGTCTCCCCCGATACCAGGCGAGTACGTTACATCCGATAGAGGCGCATAAGCGAACCAACCGAACGAGGCTGCACCCTGTGGGGTAAGGATACCTGCCGTGACAATGAGCGACCCGAACAGGAAGAACCAGAATGACAGTGCGTTTAGACGTGGAAACGCCACGTCGGGGGCGCCGATTTGAAGTGGCATGATCACGTTCGCGAAACCAATGAACAGCGGCGTCGCAAACATCAACAGCATCAGCGTACCGTGCATCGTAAACAGCTGGTTGAATTGTTCTTTGGTCTGCAGTACCTGCATACCGGGCTCGAACAGCTCTGCGCGGATGAGCAGAGCCATAACGCCGGCCAGACCGAAGAAGATAAACGACGTAATCAGGTACATGTACCCGAGCGTCTTGTGGTCGGTCGAGGTTAGCCAATTGACGATGACGCGGCCCTTTGAGACCGGCACCACCTGTGGCCGAACACGTGACCGTGCATCATCTTGTGTGTATTCGTAAGTAGTCATGTACTTTACTCCTCGATCCGTTGTGGATCGCCCAAGGGTACCTCTTGGTCGCGCTGACCATCTGGGTTCTCATTCGGGTTACGGTTCAGTTCCGCGCCCGACAGTCCCTCTGGGAGCTGACGAATTTCATTGAGGAATTCGCCCTCTTCAACTACTTGAACGTTGAAGAGCATCTCAGAGTGGAATTCTCCACAGAGCTCGGCGCACTTCCCTTGGAAGTGGCCCGTTTCGCCCGGGGTGAGGTACAAACGATTGGTCTGTCCTGGGATCATGTCAAGCTTCTGCAAGAAGGCTGGCACCCAGAACGAGTGAATGACGTCGCGTGATTTTAGCTGGAACTCGACTGGCACATCGACCGGCAGGTATAGCGTCGGGAGTGTTTCCTCTACGCCCTCCTCACCGGTCAGCTGACCCTGAATGCCATAGAGGTGACGCTCTTCAGTCTGGCCATCAGGTGTGGTGTACTCATAATCAAAGTCCCAGGCCCACTGTTTACCGTGGACGGTAACTACCAGCGGTGAATCTTCGACTGGTGTGTTGATGGTGCGTTCTACACGGTCCGTGAAACCCCATAGCGTGAGAACCAAAATAATCGGAATCACGGTGAACATGGTTTCCATTGGAACGTTGTAGGCAAGTTGGCGGGGATAACCCTTATCGCCTTTACGGCGGCGGTAAGCCACGATCACCCACAGAATTAAAGCCCAGGTGATGACACCAATCACAAGTGCAGCGATCCAGGTTCCAACCCAGAGGTTGGTGAGTATCTCATTGTGGTTGGTTGTCTCATTTGATCCGGGATACCAGCCTCGTCTTGCTTGTTCTGAACACGCAGTTAAGAACAGCAAAGCCGTAGCGCCAATGACTCCCCCCTTTAGGAGTCTTTTGCCGCGGCTGCCGGCTCGTTGTAGCAGTCTCACAGACGGCCCTTCCTCTTCTTTGTCCAGTGCGAGTGTTTTGCCAGGAGACTTTAGATTACTCTCGCGACGCACAGAGAGCTATCCGGGCAAAACAACTTTGGCTGTGTTCTAGCTTAGTGCTTTTTTCGACGGAAAGGTGGACCATGACAGCAAAACGGCGGGTCAACGCACAATGTGACGTTAACCCGCCGTTTCGCAGGAAATTACAGTTCTACGATGCTTAGTGGAACGAGTCTCCACAAGCGCAGGAACCCGCAGCCTGCGGATTATCGATCGTGAAACCTACCTTGGTAATAGAGTCCTCAAAGTCGATGGAAGCGCCAGCTAAATATGGCACCGACATCTTGTCGACGATGACTTCGACTCCGTCATAACTTTTCACGGCGTCTCCATCGAGCACGCGCTCGTCAAAGTACAACTGATAAATCAAACCTGAGCATCCCCCGGGCTGTACTGCGATCCGCAGCCGCAGATCCGGGCGACCTTCTTGCTCCAATAGGTCACGGACTTTTTCAGCGGCCACATCGCTGAGTTTGACTTCGTGCGTGGGAAGGCCTTCAGCGGGTGCCGCCTGTGGTAGCTGATCGGCGATATTATCTGTCTGTGACATCGTGTACTCCTCTAAACGTGTGACACCTGCGGTCGACTGTTGCAACGTTAGTGTATGTGGTATTTATTCCACACTGTCGACGGCTATTCTGGCAAGCATTAGTATTTCTGCTTCAATCGCATGGCGTAATACCGACAAGTCTAACGACTCGTTTGGCGAATGCGCCTTCGTGTCGGGATCTTCTA
>CAZAAP010000023.1:0-22167 GCA_964482935.1 uncultured Enteractinococcus sp. | reverse complement strand
GCATGACTCAACCTCAACTTGCTCATCAAACGAACGCCGGAAGAATGTATTCCCGCTCCCTGACCGGATTGCCCGAAGTCCCGTCAATCACCACTGTTATCGGGCAACAACACTTGGATTTGACCGGCTGGGCAAGTCACATGGCGACCTCGACGCTCATCTCTGACACCCGTCTGCCAGAGGCTATCGGCTCGCCAGCAAAATTGAAAACACTGGCACGGCAATGCAACGACGCCGCCGAGCGTTTTCGGGATGAATCTGCAGCGCGAGGTGACAGAGTTCACAACTATGCTGAACAAGTCGCACTGCGAGCAATGGGTATGCCACACAACATGCCCGAAGTCCGCGAGATTTTAGCACAGCACAATGAGGCAAGTTTTGCTGACCGCTTCGATGAATGGTGGCACAACTACCAGGTCAAGCCCCTAGCGGCAGAAATCACTGTGTGGAATCACACCGTTGGATACGCCGGTACCTTAGACCTGGTCGCAGAAATTGGGGGCAAGACGTGTTTGATTGATTACAAAACGCGCGGCACCGACCGTTTTGGCCGTGTTAAAAGTCTCAGCCCTAATGTGGTCATGCAGCTGGCCGCCGGGTTCAAGGCTGAAGAATCCTTGGTCGATGCCGAGACAGGGGCATGGGAACCATGGGCCTACGGTGACGACGCGCTGCTCCTTGGGGTGGCCATTGGAGAAACGGAAGTCGTGGCCTACCAAGCAAACCCGCAAACGCTGTCGCAGCATTGGCAGAAGTTCTGGGCGCTGCGACAGGTCTGGCAGTATCATCAAGCCACCGAGGCCGCGCCCAATCCGTTGCAACCCATCGGCCCGCCGGTTGCCGCAGCGCCACATTCCTAAAGCAGCTTGGGTAGTCTTATCTCGTGAGTGTTTTATCTATTCGGACCGTCCCAGATCCCGTGCTACGTAGTCAAACAGTGCCAATCGAAGCCACTCGCTTCGGCTCGAGCAGCCTGAAACGACTCGTCGACTCCATGCATCAGACTATGGAAGCCGTTCAGGGCGTGGGATTAGCGGGTCCACAAGTCGGTATCGGTCAGGCAATTTTCGTCTTCAACCTCGAAGGGCGCTACGGTCATGTGATCAATCCCATGATCGAGACCTGGGGTGAAACGACTCACGAACCAAAAGAAGGATGTTTATCCGTTCCTGAGCTCTACTACGCTCCGCCACGGGCACACTTCGCAAAAGTAGACGGCTTCAGCCTCGACGGGGACCCAGTGGAATACGAGGGCGAGGGATTGTTTGCCAGAATGCTGCAGCACGAAGTAGATCATCTAAACGGTTATCTCTTTGTGGATCGGCTCGAAGGCGAGCAACGACGTGAAGCCCGCCGAGCCATGGTCTCACCGAGCTTCTTCGAAGCCACCCAACGGGTAAACTCTCAGCGCTCCAGTGAGCTCAGCTCAACCTTCGGTTCGGGCTTAGCTTCTGGTTCTGCAACGAAGTAAAGGATGACCATGCGAATCTTATTTGCCGGTACCCCCGAGCCTGCAGTGGCCTCCCTGAACGCGCTGATCAATGCAGGCCACCACGTCGTGGGCGTCTTGACGCGTACGGATGCCAAAGTAGGCAGAAAACGCGTCTTGACCCCTTCCCCGGTTGCAGCTCGAGCCGAAGACCTCGGGTTACCCGTCATCAAAACAGACGGTTTCAATTCTGATGACGGTCAAGCGGCCATCGACCAAATCGCTGCCTTACAGCCTGACATCGGCGCGGTCGTGGCCTACGGCGGACTACTGCCCCAGCACGTCCTAGATCTCCTGCCGAAGGGCTGGATCAACCTCCATTTCTCGCTCCTTCCGGCATATCGCGGCGCAGCTCCCGTACAGTGGGCGATCATCAATCAAGAAACCGAAACTGGGGCCGCAGTCTTCCAGCTCGAAGCTGGCCTCGACACCGGCCCGGTCTATGCCACACTGACTCGCCCGTTGGCACCCGATGAGTCAGCCGGCGAAGTGCTCGCCGACCTTTCCGTGTCTGGTGCCGGCCTCTTAGCAACTACTCTTGCGAACATCGCAGCGGGAACAGCCCAAGCCACCCCGCAACGAGGCGATGTGAGCTGGGCGCCCAAACTTACCAGCCATCAAGCTAAAATCGACCCAGCACAACGAGCCGGAGCGGTTTGCGGGCTGATCAACGGAACGTCGCCAGCTCCCGGGGCCTGGGGTGTCTTAGAAACCGGTGAGGCGCAACCACAACGACTGAAAATTGGTCGGGCCCGCCCCGTCGATGACCAACCCCCTCATAACCAGGCGCCGGGAGAATTTATCCTAGAACCCAACCGAGTGCTACTGGTATGTAAAGATAGTGTTATTGAACTCACCGACGTGCAACCAGCGGGTAAGAAAATGATGCGCGCAACAGACTGGGCGCGTGGCGTGGACTCCTCAGTAGAACTTCAAACGTCAACCACGCACCCCGACGAGTTCCAGGGCAATTAAAGGACAACGAATTTGGCAGACGATACCTCACAGCCACGCCGCGACTCGAAAGGCCGCCAGCGCAATCGCGGCCAGACCGGCCGCAAACGCCAGTACTCGACCAACGCTCCCTCGCAGCGCCAGCGCAAAAGCGACCCTGCGCGGTTGACCGCATTCCAGATCTTGCAGGCCGTGACTCATGAAGACGCTTATGCAAACTTGATCCTGCCCACGCGTATTCGTCGCAATAAGTTAGATCGCCAAGATGCGGGATTTGCTACCGAACTGACCTACGGGACATTGCGGTCGATCGGCACCTACGACGCAATTTTAAGTCAGTGTGTTGATCGTCCTTTGAAGAAACTTGATAAGCCAGTCCTCGATGCGCTTCGCATCGGTACTCACCAGCTGCTCAACATGCGGGTCCCCGCCCACGCTGCCCTGGACACGACCGTTGGGCTTGTCCGCGACCAGATCGGGGCCGGGCCCTCCGGGCTCGTCAATGCCGTATTGCGCCGAGTCAGTGAACGCAGCCTCGAAGAATGGCTCGACACACTAGCACCGGGGAAGTCCGATACCGATCTATCGATCCGTTATGCGCACCCGACCTGGATCTTGCGCGCCATCAAACAATCCCTTGTCACCAACGGTCGCGATCCCGAAGATTTTCGTGCCGTGTTGTCTGCAAATAATATCGCGCCTGAGCTCAACCTCATCGCCTTACCCGGTATCGGTGATCTGCAACCAGTCATTGACTACGGCGCACAACCATCCGACCTGGCACCGGATGCTGCGGTGTTTGTTGGAGGAGATGCCGGTCGAATCCCCGGTGTCGCTGACGGAACCGTGCGCGTCCAAGACATCGGATCGCAACTGACTGCTCGCGCCCTGGTTGGCGCCCGCGAGGTCGAAACCGGGGAAGCCTGGTTGGATATGTCGGCCGGCCCCGGGGGGAAAGCTGCAGTCTTAGGTGCGTTAGCGCAATCCACCGGGGCGACACTCCTTGCCAACGACGTATCCGAACACCGCACCAAACTCGTTGCACAAGCCCTGCGTGTGGTGGACGAAAACGTATGGTCCACATCAGTTGCCGATGGTGTGGAACTCGCCAAAGATCCGGCCAATGGACAACGCTTTGATCGCATACTGCTTGATGCGCCATGTACGGGCCTGGGTGCGCTACGCCGTCGTCCAGAATCCCGCTGGCGTCGCACTCCGCAAGACTTGGCGACCCTCACCCAACTGCAGACCAAATTGCTCGATGCCGCGATGACCATGCTCAAGCCCGGAGGCTTGTTGGCCTATGTGACGTGTTCTCCGCACATTGCGGAAACCACACTGCAAGTGACCGATCTGCAAAAACGCAACCCGCAGGTGACACTGTTAGATTCGGCAACTGCCCTGCAAGAGGTCGCCCTTCAACACAATGGAGCATCAGCACTTGAACGGCACACAATCACCGGTGCGAATGAGGCGTCCAATACCGCCCAATTGTGGCCGGACTTACATAAAACTGACGCCATGTTTTTCGCCCTCCTGACTCACTGAGCAGCAGCGAACCATACCCTCAAGGAGCCCGACTGTGACCGGTATACAGATCAACCCGTCCATCCTGTCCGCTGATTTCGCGCGGCTTGCCGATGAGATTGCTCGCATACACACTTCTGATGCCATTCATGTGGACGTCATGGATAACCATTTTGTCCCAAACCTGACCATGGGCGCCCCGGTCGTCAAAGCCATCCGAGCCGCGACCGACAAGCCACTCGATATCCATCTCATGATCGAAGACGCTGATCGCTGGGCGCCTGAATATGCCGACCTGGGGGCCGAATCTGTCACCTTCCACGTCGAAGCCTCAGCCGCGCCCATTCGCTTGGCTCGAGAACTGCGCGCCCGCGGCACCAAAGCCTCCATGGCTCTTAAACCAGCCACTCCGATAGAGCCCTACATGGATATGCTCACCGAGCTTGATATGGTGCTGCTGATGACCGTGGAACCAGGTTTCGGGGGTCAATCATTCCTCGACGTCGTCCTGCCAAAGATTCGACGCGCCCGCCAAGCCATCGAAGACTCCGGTGTCCCGATCGCCTTACAGGTCGACGGGGGAGTCGCAACGGATACCATCGAGCGAGCCGCTGAAGCCGGAGCCGATGTCTTCGTTGCCGGTTCAGCTGTCTACTCGGCCGAAGATCCCGCCAAAGCTATCGACGAACTGCGCGCCCTGGCACGTAGTGCACAACGCTAGGACACAAACATGCAGTGGCTCATCGACCTGTTCAACTGGACCATTCCGATCGCCGGTGGTGGGTTACTCATGCGCGAAGTCTTCGGTAATATCTTTGGACTTGCCTCCGCACTGGGCGGAATGCAACGCAAAGTCTGGGCCTGGCCTGCCGGAATCATTGGCAACCTGACGCTTTTGACTGTATTCCTGAGCAGTATATTTGGCGGTGCCGACACTGCCAATCTCCTCGGCCAAGCTGGTCGGCAAATCATGTTTATTGCGGTGTCTATCTACGGGTGGGTGCAGTGGAACAAATCCCGCGGACGCCAAGGCGCCACCGGTAAAAACACGGCCATTGTCCCGACGTGGGCCTCCTGGCCCACCAGGATCAGCCTGGTTGTGATCCTGCTTGGCGGCACGTTGGCGCTTACCCCGCTGTTTCGAACCCTCGGTTCGTTTGAACCGGTGTGGGCGGATGCCTGGACCTTTGTAGGATCCTTATTGGCCACGTTTGGGATGGCTAAAGGCTGGGTTGAATTTTGGCTGATCTGGGTTGTGGTTGACATCGTGGGCGTTCCGCTGTTGTTCTCGGCCGGGTATTACGCGTCTGCCTTTATGTACATGTTTTACGGCATTTTCACGCTCGTGGGTTTCTTTGTCTGGGCGAGGGCGCGAGCCCGCGAGAAGCCCGCTGTAGAAACACTCATGCCCGATCCCACCCTTCAAGAAACCAGTGCAGCCCAAGCAAAATCTTGACAAACCTTTGTCATGAAGTGCGCGCTTATACCCGAACCCAACGATGAACAACTACGCTAGTACTGTGAAAACCTTCGAAGAACTCTTTGCTGAACTGACTGAAAAAGCACGCACCCGCCCGGAAGGCTCCGGAACGGTACACCAATTAGATGCCGGGGTGCATGCTATCGGCAAGAAAGTGGTCGAAGAGGCTGCCGAAGTCTGGATGGCTGCACGGTATGAATCCAACGATGAAACAGCCGAGGAAATCTCGCAGCTGCTCTATCACCTCCAAGTCATGATGCTGGCCAAAGGTATCTCCTTGGACGACGTCTACAAATACCTCTAATTAGGAGAATCGAACGCAATATGTTGCGCATTGCTGTGCCCAACAAGGGCTCGTTGTCCGATGCAGCTCGGGAAACTCTCATCGAAGCTGGCTACCGTCAACGTCGTGATTCCAAAGAACTGGTGTTCGTAGACCCGGACAACAGCGTCGAGTTTTTCTATCTGCGCCCCCGCGATATCGCCATCTATGTTGCCAAGGGCACCCTGGATGCAGGATTGACCGGCCGTGACCTGTTTTTGGATGCCCAAGTGGGCGATGCTGCTGAAGAAATCATGGCCCTGGGTTTTGCCCGGTCTACATTTCGATTCGCAGCACCGGCCGGAAGATTTTCCTCGGTCGAGGAGCTAGCCGGCAAACGCATCGCGACCTCCTATGACGGGCTGCTGTCGGATTACCTGAAATCCTCCGCTATCGATACTGATAAGATCGTGCACCTCGATGGCGCGGTGGAATCATCGGTCAAACTTGGCGTAGCCGATGCGATCGCCGACGTCGTTGAAACAGGATCTACGCTCAAGGCCGCCGGAATGGAAATCTTTGGCGAACCGATCCTACGCTCCGAAGCTATTTTGATTGGCCAAACCGGTAAACACCCGCAGGGTCTTGATCGGCTCACCCAGCGACTGCACGGTGTGCTGGTCGCCCGCGAGTACGTCATGGTCGACTACGATGTGCCGCGTGACCACCTGGATGCTGCGATCAAAGTCACCCCAGGGCTAGAGTCTCCAACGATCTCACCACTGGCAGATGACCGTTGGGTCGCCGTGCGCTCCATGGCGAAGAAAAAAGACATGAACCGCATCATGGACGAGCTCTACGAAATGGGCGCCAAAGCCATTCTGGCCTCAGCAATTCACGCCATTCGCCTATAACACCAACTAACCGCGAGGAATACTATGAGCACTGCAATTCGCGTCATCCCATGCCTGGATGTCAACAACGGCCGAGTCGTCAAAGGCGTCAATTTCGAGAACCTGCGAGACGCAGGCGATCCGGTTGAACTCGCTCATCGATACAACGCCGCAGGTGCCGATGAACTGACTTTCCTCGACGTCACGGCAACCACCGAGAACCGAGACACCACTTATGACCTGGTCAACGCGACCGCCAAGCAGGCCTTCATCCCGCTGACCGTTGGCGGTGGAATCCGCAGCGTTGATCACGTTGAGCAGTTGCTGCGTCATGGTGCCGATAAGGTATCGATTAGCTCCGCGGCAGTCAGCAACCCCGAGCTGATCAATGAGATTGCTCAGCGCTGGGGCGCGCAGGTTCTGGTTCTGTCTCTGGACGCCCGTTCGAATCTTGAGATGCCATCCGGTTACGAAGTCATGATCAAAGGCGGCCAAGAAGGTACCGGCACAGACGCCATCGAATGGGTCAAAGAAGCCGAAGAACGTGGCGTTGGTGAAATTCTGATCAACTCGATCGACGCCGATGGCACCCGCGATGGTTTTGACCTAGACATGATCCGTGCGATCCGTGCTGCAGTCGGTGTGCCACTGATTGCCTCCGGGGGAGCGGGCGAACCGGCACACTTCCCACCGGCTATCGAAGCCGGCGCAAATGCTGTGTTGGCCGCATCACTGTTCCACTACGGACCAGACGATATGATCCGCCAGGTCAAAGACGCCATTGAAGCCGCCGGATATCCGGTGCGTCGCTAGAAGAGCTTGCAGATCACCCACTACGGGCGGTCGATAAGTACCAGTGCGTGGTCCGGTCGGCCAAGAGCATGTAAGACCAGCTCGCCGGCCGGGCCCGTCACAAAAGTTTGCGCGGTCCCGCGTTTGGCCACGATGCGTTCCCCATTAGTCCGAACCAATACATAGCCTGTTTTCGCATTGGCATAGTATTTCCGGGCTTGGTCACGCAATTGTTCGAATAATGCATCAGCGTATGCCTCAGTGAGCTTTCGAGGCGCCCAACGTGTCTGAGCGCGGCGAATATCTTCGGTATGCACAAAGAAATGCAGTAACAAATTATCGGCCTCCGGCTTACGCGGAGTAACCGCACGCCGTAACTTCGAAAACATTGACTGACGGGGTGACGCGGGTGGCTCTTCTGGCCCATTCGCAATCTTACGGACCAGATTATAAAACGCCTTGCGAGATGACGATTCCTCGCCAAGTTTTTCTATCGCGGCCTGCCGCGCTGCTGAATGCGAGCCAAAACCACGCTCTGTGACGTGATGCGGGTTTTCTTTCACATACACTGCAGCAGCCAAATGTTGCGTTTGCCACGTATCGACCAACGTCGGTTCGTTTGGTCCGGCAGCATACAGGGCTGCCACCAGCGCATCACGAGAGGCTGCAACGAAGTCGTCGCCGTCGTAACTGGTGGATCCCGCAGATATTTTTGTCACATATGTGAAATTATCACGTGTTGATCAGTGGCGACAGTAGACAAGCCGCCCTAGACTGGATCCATCATGAACATTTCCGAAGTTTCGCCGCCCGAATCCGATCTTGACCCTCAGATCGCCGCCCGGTTGAAACGTAATCCTGATGGGCTCATCCCCGCCATCATCCAAGACGCTACGACCCGCGAGGTCCTCATGCTGGGATACATGAATGACCAGGCACTCCATATGACATTGACCACTGGCCGCGCCTGGTACTGGTCGCGTTCCCGTGGGGAATACTGGCGCAAGGGTGACACCTCCGGCAACACCCAGCACGTCGTGTCGGTTGCCCTCGACTGCGATCAGGACACCATCCTGGTGGCCGTGGATCAACACGGGCCCGCCTGCCATACCGGCACAACCTCATGTTTTACCGACCGCCAACTAGTCGTGAGCGGCACTGGCCAATCTGAAGAATCGATGAAAGAACCTCATGCGTGACATAGGCCCCGTGTTTCCTTCTCGTGAAGCATTTCGTGAACTCGCAGCAGCCGATCACAAAGTTATCCCGGTGACCACAACGTTGCTGCCCGATGCGCTCACCCCGGTCGGCATCTACCGACGCTTGGCCAATGACGCCCCAGGAACCTTCCTACTGGAATCCGCCGGCCAGGACGGTAACTGGTCACGCTACTCCTTTATTGGTGCCAGAACAGCAGCCACCTTGACCGAAAAAGACGGCCAAGCCGTCTGGCAAGGTCGGGTTCCGTACGGCGTCCCAGCTGCTGGAACACCGCTTGAAGTGTTAGAAGAATCCCTGAACTTTCTAGCCACCGATGCGCGCGCCGATATCTCAGATGCATTGCCCTATCTGGTGTCGGGCTTCGTTGGCTTTCTTGGTTGGGATACCGTGCGCGCCTGGGTCGAACTCGGGGACGGTCCCAAGGATGACCTTAACCTGCCATCAATGGCCATGAACCTGGTGACCGACCTGGCCATCCACGACGCTTTCGACGGCACCGTCACCCTCGTAGCGAATGCCATCAACTTCGACGGCGAAGCCACCGGGGTAGATGCTGCCTACGATCGTGCCGTGGCACGGTTAATCGACATGACCCGTCGACTCGTCGAACCGGTTGCCGATCCCGTCTCGATTGCACCATCCGGATGGTTAGACCGCGATTTTTCCCAAGACATTGAACATTCCTGGCCCGAACGGGAATTCCTCAATGCGGTGCGCAAAACCCAGCAGTCCATCCGAGATGGCGAAGTGTCGCAACTGGTGATTTCCCGTCGTTTCACCGCCCCTACGACGGCGACCGCTTTCGATACCTACCGTGTCTTGCGCGCGATCAACCCCAGCCCGTACATGTTTTTGTACACCTTTGAATATCCCGATCGTGAAGGTGTCTACCACCTGGTAGGTGCCTCCCCAGAAACCCTGGTATCGGTCAAAGACAAGCGTGTGCTGACCCACCCGATCGGTGGTTCAAAACCCAAAGATCCACTGCGTAGCGTGCGAGCAATCGGTGAGGAACTTCTGGCAGACCCCAAAGAACGTGAAGAACACCAGCAGCTGGTCGACCTCGCAAAATCTGAGCTGTCGAACGTGTGCGCCCCGGGCACTGTTGAAGTGTCCGATTATATGATCGTCCAGCAGTTCTCACACATCCTGCACCTGGTATCGACCGTAGAAGGCGACATCGCGGCCAATACCAGTGCACTGGATGTCCTGCGCGCTAACTTCCCGGCCGGCACACTATCTGGCTCACCGAAGCGCCGCGCGCTGGAGCTCCTTGATGAATGGGAACCCCACGCTCGTGGACCTTTTGGCGGTACGGTAGGCTACTTCGATCTGGCCGGCAACATGGATATGGCCATTACGATCCGCACCGCCATCATCAAAGACCAGGTCGCCTACCTTCAGGCTGGAGCGGGTATCGTGGCGGAATCCGTGCCGGCTTCCGAAGCTGAAGAAACCCTGACGAAGGCCACCGCGGCGATCCGTGCAGTCCTAGCTGCCCAACAGCTGCAAAATATTAAACCGAATGATCCCAAATAGATGACGACACCACAACCAACCGAAGCATCACAACACTCCAGGGGCATCAGCCGCGGCATGACCGTGGTGATCATGCTCCTAGGGGGTGTGTTGGCGCTGATCGGAGCGACCCAGACGTGGGTTACCGCGACCGGCTTTGACGCCGCACACATCCACAACGTGGCACTATCAGGTCAGGAAGCATCCCCGGTCATCCCTGCCATGGCACTGGTGACGGTCGCCGCGGGTGCAGCACTGTCGATTGCCCGGCGAATTGGACGATGGATCATTGGTATTGTCGTGGTCTTCGCAGCGATCACGATGGGATGGGCGACTATCATCGTCATCATCAATCCCGTCGGTGCCGTTGCGCAAAAAATTGCAGAAACCACCGGCACCACCGGCGTCGAAGAGATTGTGCCCAATATCGAAGTCTCCATCTTGCCCTGGTTAACCATCACTGGTGCGCTTATTGGAGCGATCGGAGGGCTGATTACGTTGACTCTTGGGTCGAACTGGCCCGTGGGCAAGACGAAAAAATATGACGTCGGCGAGCAACAGCGCCGTGACCACGACGGACCTCTGGATGAAATCGACACCTGGGATGAATTGTCCCGTGGCGAAGATCCCACCTAAAATCACGTAGCAGTTCGTGTTCTGCACTGGGCCAGGCGAAAAAATGGCACAATAGGACACATATCACCGCTAGCAACTTGAGGCTGCCGGAAATATCCTGGCTGAAAGAAAGGCAACACCCTAATGGCTAACAGCACAGATGAAATTCAAGTCGACGAATACGGTCGCATTCTCAATGACCCAACGCACGACGAGTCTCCAAGCCACGGTAACTCGCCAGCCGCCTGGGCACTGGTTGCGCTGGTGCTGGTCGGCCTCGTGATCGCAGCGATTGGATCGCTTGCTTCCATCTGGATCGTCATGTGGATTGGTATTGCCATCGCAGTGCTCGGTGCGCCAGTAGGTTTCTTCATGCGCCTCGCCGGTAAGGGCGCCAACGGGGACTACTCATAAATGACCCGACCCAATCACGTAACTGGCACGGTACTCGACAGCATTATCGAGGGCGTCATTGAAGACATGGCCGACCGCAAGGCTCACACGTCGCTGGCGCGCATGCAACAACTGGCGGTCGATGTTTCACCAGCCCGTGACGCACACTCGGTACTGACCGGAGGACGCAGCAACCCAGCCGGCGTGAACATCATCGCCGAGGTCAAACGTTCCTCACCGTCAGCTGGACCACTGGCGAATATCGCATCACCCGCAGAATTAGCAGCCCAATATGAGGCGGGGGGAGCAGCTGCGATCTCTGTGCTCACGGAACAGCGCCGCTTCAACGGATCATTAGAAGACTTCGACGCCGTCCGTGCCCGCGTGGATATCCCGCTACTGCGCAAAGATTTCACGGTTGACGAGTATCAGATCTATGAGGCTCGCGCCCACGGTGCTGACCTGGTCCTCCTGATCGTTGCAGCGCTGGATGATGTACAACTGCGGGAATACCTCGCGTTGACCCACGAGCTGGGCATGAACGCGCTGGTTGAAACTCACACGGTTGAAGAAATTGAACGTGCCGCAGCGCTGGATCCACGAATCGTTGGCATCAACGTTCGCAACCTCAAAACCCTCGAAGTCGACACCTCTCACTACGGGACTTTGGCAGACCAACTCCCAGACAATGTAGTGCGAGTGGCAGAATCCGGTGTGAAAGCCGCCAGTGACGTCGCCATGTACGCCTCCCAGGGCGCTGATGCAGTCCTCGTGGGTGAGGCATTGGTGAAACACGGCGAACCAACTCAAGCTATCGCCGACTTCCGTCAAGCCAGTAGATCATAACCACCTTTACGCTGCCCCGGTCCCCGTGCCGGGGCGGTTGTCGTATATGGAAAGACAGTTTATGAGCATCCCAATGGATACCCCACAGCCCGAGTCCGCACCGCACCAGGGAGCCTTCCGAGAGCAATCCGGTCCTTACTTCGGCAAATACGGTGGCCGCTGGATGCCTGAATCCCTGATGGCAGCCCTGGCGGAGGTCGAAGAAACCTTCCGCACCGCCCTCGACGATCCCGAGTTCATCGAAGAACTCAACGATCTCTACGCCAATTACATCAACCGCCCGTCACTGCTGACCGAAGCAAAGCGTTTTGCTGAACCATATCCCGGGGTTCGCATTTTCCTGAAACGCGAAGACCTCAACCACACCGGATCACACAAGATCAATAATGTGATCGGCCAGGCTTTGCTCGCCAAGCGCATGGGCAAGACACGCCTCATCGCCGAAACCGGTGCGGGCCAGCACGGTGTCGCCACCGCTACAGCAGCAGCACTCTTCGGTATGGAATGCACCGTCTACATGGGCGAAGTCGACACCCAGCGCCAGGCACTCAACGTCGCCCGCATGGAAATGCTCGGCGCAAAAGTCGTTGCGGTCAAAATCGGAGCACGCACTCTGAAAGACGCGATCAATGAGGCCCTTCGCGACTGGGTTGCCTCCGTTGACACCACCCATTATCTCTTGGGAACTGTTACTGGGCCGGCGCCGTTTCCTGAAATGGTGCGCTACTTCCACCAGGTCATCGGCGAAGAAGCTCGCGAACAATCACAAGTGCAGGCTGGCAAACTACCCGACGCCGTCATTGCATGTGTCGGCGGCGGATCCAACGCCATCGGCATTTTCCACGCGTTCCTGGACGACAAAGATGTAGCACTCTACGGCATGGAAGCCGGTGGTGCCGGTGTTGAGACCGGCAAGCACTCAGCCCCAATCACGCTGGGTCGAGTGGGCGTCCTGCACGGGGCACGCACCTATCTGATGCAAAATGAAGACGGTCAGACCATCGACTCCCACTCCATTTCCGCCGGCCTGGACTACCCAGGAGTCGGACCGGAACACGCATACTTACACGACTCCGGGCGCGTGTACTACCAGCCGATCTCGGATTCCGAGGCTATGAGTGCGTTCAAATCACTGACGCGATCTGAAGGTATTATGCCCGCGATTGAGTCATCGCACGCGCTGGCGGGAGCCCAACGACTCGCTGAACAGTGGGTTAAAGACGGTGTCGTTGATGACACTACTCCTGAAGCAGATCAAAAAGTCATTATCGTCAATCTGTCTGGTCGCGGCGATAAAGATGTCAGTACCGCCGCTACCTGGTTCGGTATGGTCCCCGAAGATCAGACCGAACGTGGAGAATAATTACATGTCACAACAGATTCGCTCCCTCACCGCCGAGAAAATTGAGCAGGCTCGCGCCGAAGGTCGCACCGCATTTATTGGCTACCTTCCGGCCGGCTACCCAAGCATCGAAGAATCGATCGAAGCCGCCGTCCAACTGGGTAACAATGGTGCCGATATCATCGAAATCGGGCTGCCGTACTCTGATCCGGTTATGGACGGTCAGGTTATCCAGGAGGCCACCACCGAGGCCCTAAATAACGGGTTCCGAACCGCCGACGTCTTCCAAATCGTCAAAGAGGTGACTGCACGCACCGATGCCGCCGTCGTCATCATGACGTATTGGAACCTCGTAGCTCGCATGGGGGTCGACGAATTCTCACGACGCTTCGCAGAAGCCGGAGGAGCAGGCCTGGTAACACCCGACCTGGTGCCCGAAGAAGCTGCCGAATGGTTTGAGGCGTCCGATAAATATGCTCTCGACCGTATCTTCCTTACCGCACCATCATCGCCAGACGAACGCGTCAAACTCACCGTTGACTCCTCGCGTGGCTTCGTCTACGCCGTTTCGATCATGGGCATTACTGGTGCCCGCAATGAAGTCTCGAATGCGGCCGAACGCGTTGTTCGTCGCGCCCACGAAGCTGGTGCCCCACGCGTTTGCGTTGGCCTAGGTATTTCCGAACCCCACCACGTTGTAGAAATTGGTACTTACGCCGACGGCGCGATCGTCGGCACCGCACTAGTTACCGCATTACGAGATGGCGGACCGGAAGCAGTTGGTGAACTCACCCGCCACCTGGTTAGCGGAGCGACCGCAAACTAGCACCACTTTTTAGAACAGGCCATTCATGCATTTCGCCCACGTGCTCGCATCCATCCCGCCCCCACCGCTGGACGGATTCGAGATCGGACCCATCAAAATCCATATTTATGCCCTGTGCATCATCGCCGGCGGGATCTTGGCATTCTGGTTGGGTGGTAAACGTTGGGCCGCGCGCGGCGGCAAAGCTGAAGAGATGTACGACGTCGGACTCTGGGCCGTCGTATTCGGAATCATTGGCGCGCGTCTGTATCACGTGATCACCGTCCCTGATGTCTACTTCGGCCCCGGGTACGACGGGACCGGCGACCTCTCCAAGATCTTTGCGATCTGGGAAGGTGGCATCGCGATCTGGGGTGCGATCGGCGGCGGTGCACTGGGAGTCTGGTTCGCGTGTCGACGCTACGGTATTCGAATGCCCGCTATGGCCGATACTATCGCGCCCGGTATCCTGCTCGCACAGGCCATCGGACGGTGGGGAAACTACTTCAACCAAGAGCTCTTCGGTGAACCCACCACACTGCCGTGGGGGCTAGAAGTCGAACCCGACCACTACAACTTTCCGGCCGGGCTACCCGCAGATACGCTCTTCCATCCAACGTTCCTCTATGAATCAATGTGGAACCTCCTGGGTGTTGCCGTCTTACTGCTAATTGACCGGCGCTTCAAACTGCGCAACGGCATGATGCTGTGGTCCTACATCGTGTGGTACACGCTGGGTCGTATACCCATCGAATCCATCCGGCTGGATGAGGCCCAAGTATTCACCATTGTCGGCATCACCGCCCGAACCAACACCTGGGCTTCCGTGCTCATGTTTTTGATCGCGGCATCGTTCTTGATCTATTCGATCGTGAAGCGTCCGAAAACTCCGGAGCAATGGGCCGAGGCCAACAAAATTTATCGCAAAGATCGCGAGGTGCAGGAAGAAGCCGCCAAACCCAACGTCGTCGATGACACAGCGGAAAACCCTGTTCCCACTACGGGTGACGACGAAACGAATAAGCCTCTACCATGACGTAGGTCATGTCTGGCGTCGCGGCCCAATGATTAACTTTCAATCCGATCGACCCTAGACTTACGCGTATGAGACACGCGAAGATCGTCGCAACATTTGGTCCTGCTACTCAGGGATATAAAACTACCAGTGAACTAATTAAAGCCGGGGTCAATGTAGCCCGGCTCAACTTCAGCCACGGAGACCACGAGGTTCACACGACCACGTTTAACACCGTGCGCCAAGCTTCGTCTGACCTCGACGAACCCGTCGCGATCTTTGCTGACCTGCAGGGCCCCAAAATCCGCCTTGGTCGATTTGCCAACGGACCGCACCTGTTGGAAGACGGCGACACCTTTACCATCACCACCAGGGATGTCGAGGGCACTCAGGATATCTGTTCCACGACCTTCAAAGGCCTGCCTGGCGATGTGGAAGTTGGGGACGAACTCCTCATCGACGACGGCAAGATTCAACTACAAGCCATCGAAGTTACCGAAACCGACGTTATTACGAACGTCGTCATTGGCGGTGAGGTCTCCAATAACAAGGGCATCAACCTGCCCGGTGTCGCTGTAAACATTCCGGCTCTGACTGAAAAAGACAAAGAGGACCTTCGCTTTGCCTTGAAACTTGGGGTCGATATGATCGCGCTATCGTTCGTGCGGAGTGCCGCCGACATTGAGCCAGTTCATAAAATCATGGAGGACGAAGGACGCCGCATCCCGGTCATCGCGAAACTGGAAAAACCTCAAGCGGTCGACAATCTCCAAGAAATCGTTGATGCATTTGATGCGATTATGGTCGCTCGTGGTGACCTCGGCGTCGAACTACCCCTAGAACAGGTTCCGGTCGTGCAAAAAAATGCGATCGATCTGGCACGTCGCTGGGCCAAGCCCGTGATTGTCGCGACCCAGGTATTGGAATCCATGATCGAAAGCCCACGGCCAACTCGTGCCGAAGCCTCCGACTGCGCCAACGCCGTTCTCGATGGTGCAGACGCTGTCATGCTGTCTGGGGAAACCTCGGTCGGGAAATATCCGGTGCGCACCGTCCAGACAATGGCCAAGATCATCAAGTCCACCGAAGAACACGGTTTAGAACGCATGCCCCCGCTGGGCACGCGACCACGGACTCGTGGGGGAGCGATCACCCGCGCTGCGGTAGACATTGCCAGGTCTCTAAACATTCCATTTTTGGTTGCCTTCACTCAATCTGGTGATTCAGCTCGACGGCTTTCGCGTTTGCGGGCACCGCAGCCCATCTACGCGTTTACCCACTCATTTACGACAAGCAACGTGCTATGCCTGTCATGGGGTGTCATTCCAAAAGTCGTGCCGTTCAAAGACTCAACTGACCAGATGACCGAACAGATTGACTACGAATTGGTCAAAAACGGGCTGGCCAAACTTGATGACCTGGTGGTCATGGTCGCCGGTTCACCCCCGGGCGTGCCCGGGTCGACGAACATGTTGAAAGTTCACCGTATGGGGGCCACCACAGCAGAAATTGATCCGGCACTGATAGATACTGCTGTGGCGCCAGCATCCCATCGTTGGGATGCGGTCTCAGGCTGGTCGCCGCAGTAACACTTAGGAGGAGTTGCCCAACTGGTCAATGACCGTTTGGGCAACATCCTTCATGGTCAGTCGTCGGTCCATCGATGTTTTCTGAATCCAGCGAAATGCTTCTGGCTCTGTGATCTCTAATTTGTGTTGCAGGAGGGTTTTTGCTTGATCGACCAATTTGCGTGTCTCAAAACGCACGGTGAGATCAGATATTTCCGATTCAAGCGCGACCAACTGGTCAAACCGCGCTTTGGCGAGTTCAATCGCCGGTACCAGGTCTGTTTCACTAAACGGTTTGACAATATAACTCATTGCACCCGCCTGGGTGGCCTGATCAATGAGGTCTCGCTGAGAAAACGCGGTCAAGATCACCACTGGTGCCAGTGAGCGTTCAGCAATATGTCGGGTCGCTGAGAGCCCATCCATAACCGGCATCGAGATGTCCATCAAAACCACATCAGGGCTAAGTTCTTCCACCAGGTCGAGGGCACGTTGACCATTCTCCGCTTCGCCTACTACTTCATAGCCCTGAGCAGTGAGGGTTTCGACGATATCCAGTCGGATAATCGTTTCATCTTCCGCCACTACAATGCGTATCGGATGGGGTGACACAGTGTCTGTCATCGTGACCTCATATCGTTTGTGCGGCGGGGGATCAGTGGTTCATTCTACGTTAGATAACAGGAAGCTCTTTGTTTGGTTATTCCGAAAACTTGTGTAAAATAGTGCAAGTGCCTAGCCCGAATGGCGGAATTGGTAGACGCGTTGCACTCAAAATGCAATATCGAAAGATGTGTGGGTTCGAGTCCCACTTCGGGTACAACTTCTTGAACCCCTCTGCGGCATGTCCATCCCGCTAGAGGGGTTTTGTCGTATTCACTGCCTGCTCATCTGTCCTCATTACGTGACCAAGTAAGATGGATCCGGGTATAAACACGCGGTCCGCCAGTTTTCCGGTCTGGTATCAGTCGCGAGAGCCCGACGGGGGCGTATCGACTACCGAACGCCTCGGCATTTGTGCAGATTTTTTCGGGGCACCGCGGTGGTGTTTCGATTTGATAGGGGCTAGTGACATGTGTCAAGATTGTGTGGTGTGTCTGAGAAGCTGCGCACTTATTTTTTGCCATTTTTATCCATAAAATAGCTTGAACCGGTGAATCGTCCATGCTTGCTGAGCCGGTCCCTGCGAAGAGGTGAGGCACCGTGCTCTTGACCGCGGTTCTACTGGCGCTGATCGCCGTGGTCTTAGCGGCGCCACTATCGGAATGGCTCGGCAAGGCAGCTGGCTGGGTGCTTTGGATTCCGCTCGCTGCTGCTGCTGGGATCCTTGTGAATGCATTTATAGGGTCCGGTGGTGAGGTCGTTGAGTATTACCCCTGGATCCCCGATTTCTTTGATGTAGGTTTCCATCTTCGACTCAACGGTCTTTCTTTGCTCTTTGGTCTGCTGGTCCTAGTCATCGGCGCTGGAGTTTTGTTCTATTCCGCCAAATATTTGGGCACCACGAAGATTACGAGCTTCTATCTGTCGATGACCGCGTTCGCGTTGGCAATGTTAGTTCTCGTTCTTGCCAATGACCTCATGGTTTTCTATGTGGCCTGGGAGGCCACGACGTTGGCGTCATTTTTTCTCATCGCACGATCAGGTTCTCACGCACGAAAACCAGCGGTGCGAACCCTGCTTGTGACCGTCCTTGGTGGGTTAGGACTGTTAGCTGCGGTCGCCATCATGATTGCTGCCACGGGTACCACCGTCATTACTGAGGTATTAGCCTCCGACATTTGGACGCAGCCCACGATCGTCACGTGGTTGGTGATTACCCTGGCCTTGGCGGCGTTTACGAAATCGGCTCAGTTTCCTTTCCAATCGTGGCTACCCGATTCGATGGTGGCGATCTCGCCTGTATCGGCATATCTGCATGCTGCAGCGATGGTCAAAGCGGGCATCTACTTACTTCTCCTCTTCTCACCTGCTCTCGCGGGTCAAACCCTGTGGTTGGTCTTACTGGTCACCTCAGGGTTGATGACCGCGTTACTTGGTGCATTCGCCGCGATACGTCGGTATGACCTTAAAGAGCTCCTGGCGTATTCCACGATGTCGCAGTTGGGGTACCTGGTCGCGTTGATCGGTATCGGGACGCCGCTGGCCCTAACGGCTGCAGTTGTTCACACCATCGCTCACGCACTGTTCAAGTCAGCCTTATTCCTCGCGGTGGGAGTGATAGACCATCAAGCGGGCACCCGCGATATGCGGATGCTCACCGTTCGCAAGATGGCGATGCCAGCGACCATGACGGTCATTGTTCTGGGTTCTGCCTCCATGGCTGGTTTGCCGCCCTTATTGGGTTTCGTGTCAAAAGAAACCCTCTTTGAAGCATTTCTCAGTGCAGAGCTGCCCGGGATACTGCCTTGGATCCTGACCGCGCTAGCTGTGACGACGGCAATCGGTACTTTTGCCTACTCTGGGCGATTCGTACTTGGCGCTATGGGCCACTACCGGTCTCCACAGGATTGGATTAATACACCACGTGGAGCCACCGCGAATCGACAAATCGTTCATGAAGCGCCAGTTACTTTCTGGGCCTATCCCGCCCTCAACGCCGCACTATCGCTGGTCCTCGGGCTCGCCCCGTTTCTGCTCGACAATCTTGCTGGATCTGCGGCTACATCCGCGATCGGTGCTCCGCAAGACCTCCACCTGGCATTGTGGCATGGCTTCAATCCGGCTTTTGTACTGTCACTTATTGCCATTGGGCTCGGTATTGTCGCAGTCTGGCAAATGCCAAGACTCGAAGCACTTCTTGTACCCCATCCATTACCGTTTTCTGGGTTGGGGGCCGTGGAGAAACTCCGCTACGGCACCATAGAACTCGGCGCGGTCGTCAGTTCATGGACCTCCGGGCTAAATCCCGGACGACACCTGGTAGTGCCGTCGCTGCTATTAGTCGGCCTTGCTGGAGTCGGATGGTTTACCATCGATGAGCTGCCTGCGCAGAACGAGAACCTGACACGCTGGAGCGACTGGCTACTCGTAGCTGTCGTGGCGGTTGGCGTGATCGCAACTGTTCGAGCAAGAACACGGGTAGCTGCAATCGTGGTCGTAGGGGTCGTCGGCTTCTCCATAACGCTATGGTATTTTGCCCTCGGATCAGTCGACGTAGCCCTCACCCAGCTCATGGTTGAAATCCTGACCGTCGTCGTCATGGTGCTCCTACTTCACCGACTACCGAAAGCTTTCGGCAAAGCAGAGAAACCCTCCATTACCTCGATTGTGGCGGCAGCGGCCGCTGGTATCGCAGCCTTTGCTGGGACGTTTGCTCTCACGGGGCGACGTGATATGTCCGAACCGGCGCAGTACTATACCGAACTTGGTGCGGAGGTTACCGGCGGCAACAACCTCGTAAACGTCATCTTGGTGGAATTCCGCGCACTCGATACACTCGGGGAACTCACCGTCTTGGGAGTCGCTGGGGTAGCAATGGCCGCCTTGCTGTCCTCGCGGGCACCGAACCCCGTGCGAAAAGTCCGTTTCCTAACGTCATCCCCGCTGTCAGATTCATATAGCACCTCGGTGTACTTACGCACATTTGCCAAAGTTGCTTTGCCAGTGCTCGTTGTCTTGAGCATCATCTTACTGTTCCAAGGTCACAATAATCCGGGTGGTGGCTTCGTCTCGGCCCTGGTCGCGGGGGCGGCGTTTGCCCTGTTATACCTTGCGGCACCAAGTGATGCGGCCGCTCCCATACGATGGTCCTATATGGGGCTCATTGGTACCGGGGTGATGCTTGGCTCGCTCGTCGGCTTCATCGGCTTCTTGGAAGGTTCATACCTGGCACCGCTGCAATGGGAAGTCTTTGGATACACCATCTACAGTTCCCTCATCTTCGACTTTGGCGTCTACTTCGCCGTACTTGGTGTAATCCTCGGGGCCCTCAATATGTTGGGCACCACGCGAGGACTAGAGCAAGTCTCAGAGCGCTCCGAAACTCAGCGAAACCAGCCCAACAATCAACAACCTCGACGCACGCTGCCCGCCGATAAGCGGCATCAGGAGGTACAGACGTGACCCTTGCCATCACAGTGGCCCTGTTGACTGCCGGAGCGGTGTATCTCTTTGCCAAACGAGAAATGCTGCGCGTCATCCTAGGATTCATCCTGCTTGGCCACGCAGGAAACCTCGTGCTCTTCGCGGCAGGGGGTTCCGAACGCCGAAACCCGCCGTTTCATCCTGCAGCCGACCCATCGGCTATGGCCGATCCGCTGCCGCAAGCGTTTGTGCTCACGGCCATTGTTATTGCCTTTTCAATCACGATTTTCATGCTGGTCTTGGCGGTGACGGGAGATAAGGACGACGACACCGCAGAGAAAGTCGAGGAACTTGACGTGGCCGCTGAGTCACTATCGGACGGCGTCAAACATGACCCACAACGCGGCGGGAGTCAGGACAACTTGTGAATGCAGAAACTATCGGCGCCATCCTCCCCCTCTTTGTGGCGCTGCCACTCGTTATAGGTGGGCTCCTCGTTACCACCGGCCACCGGCTACGGTTACACGCCACCGTCAATATAGCCACGGTGCTGATGATGCTGCTGGGCGCATGTGGCCTGGTGTATTACTTTTGGGCTCACGATGGTGGCGCCATCGGTCACCAAATAGGCAACTGGCCGGCAGGCATAGCCATCCCGTTTGTCGCCGACATGTTTACCGCGCTCATGCTGTCTGTGACGCTGTTATTGACCATCGTGAGTATCTGGTTCGCCCAAGCCTCGCGAGCAGCAAATTCACAGTATTTCGCACCGTTGGTCCTCATCTTGGCAGCCGGGGTCAACGGAGCGCTGCTGACTGCAGACCTCTTCAACCTATTCGTCTTCCTCGAGGTCATGCTGCTCCCGAGTTATGGGCTATATGTACTCAGTGCCAATCGAGATACCCCGGTCCGACGGATTCACGGCACCCGGTTATATGTCACCATGAACCTGCTGACCTCCACGCTGTATATGGTCGGGGTAGGTTTCCTCTATGGAACTGCCGGCAGCGTAAATATCGGTGTATTAGCAGAACAAGCGCAGCACGATTCGACGGTTGCCATTGCGGGAGCCATCTGTATCTTTGCGTTAGCGATCAAGGCCTCTGTGGTCCCCGTGCACGGTTGGTTGGCTCGTGCCTATCCGGGCACCTCGCCGGCAATCACTGCGCTGTTTTCCGGCTTGCACACCAAGGTCGCAATCTACGCCATCTATCGAATCTATGCGGTGGTCTACGGGGGCGACACCCGCTTCTTGTGGGTCGGTGTCGTCTTCTTCAGCCTGACCATGTTGATCGGTGTGTTCGGCGCAGTCGGGGAGAAGACCACCCGAACGATTCTTAGCTTCCACATGGTCTCACAGATCGGCTACATCCTGCTGGGTGTCGCACTGTTCACCGAACTCGGCCTGACGGCAGGTATCT
>CAZAAP010000022.1:0-22409 GCA_964482935.1 uncultured Enteractinococcus sp. | reverse complement strand
CTAAAGAATTCACGGTAAATTTACAGCAATTCTCAAGTAATTCCCAGGGTAGAGGACTATAGTAGTAACTACCTCTTCAAGGTGTGAGTGATGAGTGTCAGGGCCCCCGGTTTCTCCGGGGGCCCTGGTTTTTAACCACACAGAGCTTATTCCGGCGTTCTGCTCGTCCTACGCGTCCTTGTCAGCAGCATCACGCAGACTATGCCCATCGCGCTAAAGCTGCAGGTCACCCACCACGAAGCGTTCCAGGAACCAGCTGTCAGCGCCACCCAGGCCAGCAGCGAGGGGCCAAGAAAGTTGCCCACATTGAAGATCTGCTGCATCAGACCGATAACCGCTGCAACTGATCCATTGGCGGGTGCAAGATCGACCGCTAGGCGACTCAAGATCGCAGGTACGGTCCCGCCGACCATCGAAAATACGGTCGCACAGACTAATTGACCCACCAACCCTGCTGCACTGTGTCCCCAGTCGATGCCAAAGAATAACACCGACGTTACTGCCATGGTCGCAAACGTGGTGATCACGATATGGCGGGGATTGATGCCGCGCCCAAGAAACCGAGCCGCCATGAGTGCTCCGATCACATTCACGCCGCCTATCACGGCGGACAATAAGGCGGCGTGGACCGGCGCGATATTGGCTGCGATAAATACCGTGGGCAGAAACCCAATGACCGCCATCCACTGCAAGGTATAACAAGCAAAAGTGAGGCCGGCCAACCACGGGCGTCTCGTGGTGATGGTATTGACGATCCGGCGCCCGGAGGAGCGCAACCGGGTGGGGGAGGGGTGTGGAACATCAGCGGGAACATAGCGCATCACCGGCACCAGCAGGAGACACGTAAGGATGGCCAGCCCCACCCAGAGGCCACGCCAGCCGATGACCGGCAGGACCAGACCGCCTGCGGCAAAGCCAAGAATCGTCGCGGTCCCCTGAAACGCACCCCAGGCCGACATCGCCACGTTAAGGCGCGCCGGTAGACAGGTTCGACGAATCAGCGCTGGGGCCAACACGGTGCACAGCAAAAACCCGATGCCTTCGATCGCCCGATACACCATGAGCAAAGTGATCGATGATGTAAACGCCCCGCACAGCGAACCGGCAGCCAGCAATACCAGACCCAAAACCACCAGTCGGCGTAACCCTGCAAGTTCGCCACCCCAGGCGACGGCAAGCCCGCCGACCATACTGGCCAGTTGGATCATCCCGATCAACAGGCCTGAGGCCATCAGACCGATCCCAAGCTCGGCCTCTAATAGCGGTAATGCCACGGGCAGTTTCCAAATGTGGACTGCCGCCATAATGCCAACCCCCACAAGAATCATCCAGGCACGATCGGGGTGTGCTTGCCGATGCGGTGCGGCGGCAACTGAGGGGGCGGGTGAACGGTGCAACACGGGTTTCTCCTTGGGGTCCCTTACTCAGTGTGCCCCGAAGAGTCTCTGGTAGCTGATTTATGTCCATCCAATGGAAAGGTACGTAGCCGGGCCCGTACACTGTGACGTTGAGCTCAAGGAGGGTACATGGCGAATCCGCATCCTCGACAGCGGAAATCCGAGGCACCGACAGATCACACCAAAAGTGACACCGTCACGTCGCGTGCGCTGGCACTGCTTGGCGCGTTTAGTCCCGACCGGCCCCGACTGTCCCTGAGCGAGATGGCCCGGCGCGCTGAACTACCGGTGTCGACTGCCCACCGTCTCGTGGCGGAGCTTATCGAATGGGGCGCCCTCGAGCGGCTCCACAATGAGTACGTCGTTGGCCAACGCCTGTGGAAGCTTGGCCTTCTGGCACCCATCCGGCAAAATATCGCTGAAATTGCCGCCCCGCATATGCAAGACGTTTTATTCGTCACCCATAACGTGGTCAATCTCTTCGTGCTCGAGGCAGACCGCGTGCTGTTACTAGAACGTATCTCGGGTACCAGAGTTGGCGCACCCTTTCGCAAGGTCGGTGATCCGTTGCCGCTGCATGCCTCAGCGGCCGGGAAGATCATGTTGGCCTACTCCGCTCGCAACCTCATGCCCCAGGCACTCCAGAATCTGCGACAACTCACCGAATATACGATTGCCACGCCGCAACAACTCAAAGCCGAGATTGCCGCGGTACAAAAAGCGGGCTACGCCACCTCAAACCAAGAAGCGGGCCTAGACAATTTCGCGGTGGCCGTGCCCGTCCTCGATGCCAGAGGACATGCAGTTGCTGCCCTGGGGGTTGTCCACCAAGTAGCACCCTCGATTGGTTCGGTCGTGCCCGTCTTGCGGATTGCCGCACGCGGCATCGCTCGACGGCTCTCATCGCCTGATGCTTTTGCTGACCCGTATGAGGGACTCTCGCGATGAAATCCTTTCCATTGGACGGAAAGCTATTGTCCTTGTGATTTGAGCAACTCTTAGCCTTGTCTATAACTAGCCCCAGCTCATCGAGAGCATCCGACGACCAGAAGAGGTAGAGCTTGACTATCACAGCCCCACCCAAAGCACCCGCGACCTTGCAGACAGTTGTCGACTCGGTCGAACGCGTGGCCGACGATATTGTGTCTTTGGTGCTGCGCAGAGTAGATGGTAAGGAATTCCCGGTGTGGGAAGCAGGCGCCCATATCGATGTGCATTTGGGCGACGAGTTGATTCGTCAATACTCCCTTTGCTCCACACCCCACGACCTCTCCACGATCAGGATCGGTGTACTCCGCACGCCAGATTCTCGCGGTGGATCCAACTATGTTCACGACCGCTTACTGCCTGGTACCGAGCTGACGATCTCAGCCCCGCGCAATAACTTCCCTCTGGTCCCGTCGCGCAAATACATGTTCATCGCCGGGGGCATTGGCATCACCCCGATGATCCCGATGATTGAAGCCGCCGAAGCTCAGGGCAAAGAGTGGGTCTTGCATTATGGCGGACGCTCTCGGAGCACCATGGCCTTCGCCGAGGACCTCGTGGCGAAGTACGGGTCTGACAAGGTTCAGCTGTATCCAGAAGACGAAGACAATCGCCTCAACCTGCACACGGTTTTAGGCATGCCACGTGCCCATATGCTGGTCTATGCGTGCGGTCCAGGCGGCATGCTGAATGTGATCGAAGACCTCTGCATGGGGTGGCCTCCTGGAGCCCTGCATATCGAACGCTTTGTGGCGGCCGAACTTGGTGCCGGGACCAACACCGATCCCTTTGAAGTGGAACTTGCCCAGACCGGGGGGACCGTAACCGTTCAACCCAACCAGACCATAGCCGATGCGGTCGAAGAAGCTGGGGCACGCGTACTCACGAGCTGTCGCGCAGGATTATGCGGCACCTGTGAGACCCGCATTATTGCCGGCGAGCCAGAACACCGCGATGCCGTGTTGACCCAGGAAGATAAAGACGCCGGTGATGTCATGCTGGTGTGCGTCTCGCGTGCTGCAGCCGGGTGCAGCCGCCTAGTTCTAGATCTGTGAGCCACCGAGGAGTAGTTATGACCACCACTATTGAGCCAACCGTCTTTACGGAAGACCCTTTCACCGAAGAAGCCATCGCTAACCCGTACCCGTTTTTAGAACGGCTACGCGAGGCCGGTCCAGTCAGTTACTTGGAGGCCGCCGGTTCGTATGCCATCGTCGGCTACGAGGAAGTCTACGAAGTCCTAACCGACTTCGAAACGTACCTGTCCTCGGGTGGACTCGGCCCCCGCGACATTCGCAAGGATGAAGGCTGGCGCCCACCAAGCATCTTGGAATCCGACCCACCGATTCACACCGTGATGCGTCGTGCCCTGACCGGTGTCATCAACCCGGGGACCGTCCGGGCTCTGCGTGAGCCATTCACCACCCCGGCGGTGGAGATCGTTACTGAACTAGCACAGCGCAGCGCATTCGATGTCGTGACTGATCTGGCTGAAAAATACCCCATTCGTGTCTTCCCTGACGCCGTCGGGCTGCCACAAGAAGGCCGCGAACATTTGTTGCCCTACGGCAACATGGTATTCAACGCCTTTGGGCCAGAAAACTACATCTACCAACAGGCCTTCGCCGAGGGAGATGCCCATTCGGCGGCGGTCATGCAACTGTGTGCCCGTGAGTCCCTGGATGACGCCGGTTTCGGCGCGAAGATCTATGACCGTGTCAACGAAGGTTTGATCAGCCAGGAACAAGCAACGCTGTTGGTTCGCGCCCTGCTCTCGGCCGGTGTGGATACCACCATCTTTAGTATCGGGAACACCATGTCAGTGCTGGCAAGATATCCTGATGCGTGGAAGCGTCTGCGTGAAAACCCAACCATGGCAAAATTTGCCATCGACGAGGCCCTCCGGGTGGAATCACCCTTCCAGAAATTCCACCGGACCGTAGCCACCGATACCGTTCTCGGCGGGGTTCACCTGCCAGCCGGTGCTAAAGTGCTGGTCTTTGTCGGGGCAGCTAACCGCGACCCTCGGAAATGGGGCGACGACGCGGCCGAATTCAGCCTCGATCGCAGCTCATCTGGTCACTTGGCGTTCGGTATGGGACTGCATCAGTGCGTAGGCCAACCCATCGCTCGGTTGGAAATGGAAATCGTCCTCCAGCAACTGCTGGAAAAATTCGAATCGATTGAACTCGCCGCACAACCTGTGCCGTTCATCCATAACGTGCTGCGCGGTTTCGAATCCGTACCGGTGAACGTGACTCCGAGCCGCTAAACCCCACCCCTTTTTGGACACCCCTCGGAGGAAAAGTACTTCTGCTTGCCTCCGAGGGGTGAGTTTTCTGTGCGCTTTAGCGCATGCCTGATATCTCTTGTGAGAGGAACAGCAATGGCAAACCAAACGCTTGAACCATCTGCAGCCCCGGGCCCACCCTCGAGCGCCGTCGGTGACACAGGACCTGCAACCTGGAGCGCCCGACGCCGTCGACGATACGGATGGCTCGTCACCGTCATGCTTCTGGTCCTGATGATGATCAGCTGGGCCGATAAAGCCATCCTCGGCATTGTCGCGGTCCCGCTCATGGAAGACCTGAACATTACCGAAGCGCAGTTCGGCCTGTTAGGCAGTGCCGTGTTCATGCTGTTCGGCATCGCCCAACTGGTAGCTGCACCGATAGCCAACCGGGTCAAAGCCAAATGGATCCTGTTAGTGCTGTGTGTTGTCTGGTCAATTGCCCAGGTACCGGTCATTTTATTTGCATCGCTGCCCGCGCTATGGTTTAGCCGTTTGCTGCTTGGGGCAGGCGAGGGGCCGTTGGCACCCATCACCATGCATGCGGTCTATAAGTGGTTCCCGGCAAGCAAAGGTGCCACCCCGGCAGCATTAGCCTCAGCTGGTGTCACGCTCGGTATCGTGGCCTTCGCACCGGTCTTAGCCTGGGTGACCTCCGCATTCGGCTGGAAAGCAGCGTTTGTTTTCGTTGCAATCATCGGCGTGATCTGGGCGATCATCTGGTTATTTGTCGGCAAAGAAGGTCCGTATACGTCCGTTCAGGCCGAGCGGGAAATCGAAGGCTATGCAACAGCCGACGAAGACGATGCACTTGAAGCCGCCCAGGCCAGGGCAGCAGACCAAAAAGTAAAATACCGTCGGTCGCTTGGAACACCAAGCTGGATCCTCGCGGTCCTGTGCTCGTTTTTCGGCTACTGGACTTTTACCGTGGCCACCACCTGGCTGCCAGCGTATTTCGAAAACGTCATGGGCGCCAGCACCATGCAGTCCGGTTCATTAATCGCTCTGCCTGCGCTTTGGGGCGCTGTTGCGACGGTCGGACTGAGCTGGTTGACCGAATTCCTGGCTTCTCGAGGCATGGAAACCCGCAAGTCTCGCGGCCTGGTCCTTAGCCTATCCACCATCTTTTCCGGGGTCATGGTGGTGCTTGGCACCTTGAGCTCTACACCTGCCCTGGCGATTCTTTGCTTCACCTTTGGGTTCGGCACCGCCCCGGCGCTCTTTGCGTTGACCTATCTGGTGGCGTCGGAAATGACCAGCATCGGTCAACGTGGTGCGATGTTGCAGTTCACCAACGCATTTCTGACCACCGGTGGCCTCTGTGCTCCAATGTTCGTCGGTGCGATGGTAGGAGCAGCCATCACCCCCGCAGCCGGGTATGAACAAGCGTTTCTGATCACCGGTGGAATCATGGCCGCGATCGGTGTGATTGCCAGTGTCGGCATCAACCAGCAGCGTGACCGCAAGAAACTAGGCTTAGATATCGTCTAGGGGCGCTGCCTCGGCGAGACCCCTTAGGTAACCGGCTGTCGACTGAGCCTCTCAGTCGACAGCCGGTTTCCTATTTAACACAGGTGGGAACGCCTGGCTTTTGAAGACCACAAGCAGACATGTATGGTCGCCCCAAGAATGTCCCAGCACGCTAGGTTGATTCTGGCCGCGGGGGCTTCACGTTAGGGCCTGGCGCTGAGGCTCTCACCCGTTCCAGATGCGGACCATGCGTTTTCACAAACAGCAACAGGCCGTGTCCAAGTGGACACGGCCTGTTCGATAAAGAGCGGGGTAGTCAGTCCCGTGCTGGAAAGAAGGTGCTCTTAGACGGTCGCATAGGTTGCATCGGGTACCAGAGCGAACCGTTGGCCACTGGCAGCTACATCTATTGGGCCAGTGAACGTGCTGGCCGCAGCCTGGGCCCATTCCGCAGCAGATGCTACGCCGGCCAGGTGAGACAGGACGAGATGTTTCGCCCCTGCAGCGGTGGCGACGCGGCCGGCCCCTTCCGGGGTCGTGTGCGACTGGCGTTGGTGGTTCAGGAAGGCGTCACTAAACCCACGGGCCGCAAAGAACTCTAGGTTGACGGCCTCGTGAACTAACATATCTGTTTCATGCGCTAATTCCACCAAGGCATCAGATTCGGCGGTGTCTCCGGAAAATGTGATGGAACCTTCGGCTGTATCAAAGCGGAACGCAAACGCGGGATACACCGGGGGATGGTCTACAAGTACGGCGCTGACTCGCACGCGGTCGTCTTCGTAGATCACGAAGGGAGCATTCGATTGCTTAGTAGTCGAGTCCGGGACAGCAATTTCCACGGGACGGATGAGTTCCGACATGACCGGTCGCGCTTCATCGGTTACTCGAATATTGAGGTCATACGAAAACGCACTGAGCGTATGGTCGACCAGACCTTTGGTTCCCGAAAGTAGTTCACCTTCGGGGTGGTGATAGTCCTGGCCTGGACCGTAGATCGAAATCGGGTGGTCGAACCCTTCGACAGGCGCACCCCAGTTCCACATCAAAAAGGCTGGAAATTCAGCGACGTGATCGGAGTGAAGGTGGGTAATGAAGCCAGCCTTGAACGCTTGTCCTCGCAAGCCGGCTTCGTGTGCGGAGCGGACACATCCCAGTCCGAAGTCGACCATATAAAACTGGTCACCTACAACGACGGCGCTGGCCATACCATTTTCTTTGCCACGAATCGCAGGCCCCGCAGCGGTGCCCAGCGTGATGAGTTCAGTTGAAAGATTCTTTGTCACAAGGAGTCCTATCTATCGGCGGCACAGCCGGACTATGAACCAACAAACATGTTGATGGTGCGAGTTTCTAAGTATTCATCCAGGCCCCAACGACCACGTTCACGTCCCAGGCCTGAGGTTTTCCAGCCGCCAAAGGGAGCATCCAGTTCGACTACGGTGTGCTGATTGACCCACACCGTGCCGGACTCCAACTCACCCGCCAGCTGCTTTGCACGATCAAGGTCTTGAGACCACACGGAGGCACCCAGACCATAGGGGCCGTCGTTGATTTCTTGAAGGGTGGTCTCTAAATTGTCGTAGGTGACAATGGGAAGCGCGCTGCCGAACTGTTCCTCGGCGACCAAGGGCATGCCGCCGTGTGCATCGGCAACGATCGTTGGATCCATGAAATACCCTGGCAGGTCTGCACTTGAGGACCCGCCGGTCACAAGTTGTGCACCGGACGAGACCGCACTGTCGACCAATGAGCGCACGATCGACAGTTGAGATTCATTGTGCATCGGCCCCATGGTGGTCGCTGCATTGATGCCATGGCCCACGACAATATCCTGTGCCTGGGCAGCGAGGGCTTCGGAAAGTTCTTGAGAGATGGAGCGCGGAGCATAGACACGCTTGACGGCCATGCAGACTTGTCCCGCGTTGCGAAATGCACTGTTGAGGATCCCGCGTGCGGTGTGTTCAATGTCAGCATCCTCTAAGACCAGGGCGGCATCATTACCGCCGAGTTCCAGAGTGACTCGTTTTACGGTGGCAGCGGCCTGAGCTGCCACGGCAGTGCCAACCTCGGTGGAACCGGTAAAGGAAAGCTTGCGAACCTGCGGCAGGGTACTCAACGCAACATTGACGGCCCGGTTGCTGCTGGTTCGACTCTGGAGGACTCCGGCTGGCAACACTTCATTCATGAGTTCCACCAGGGCAATGGTGGACAGTGGTGTCGTCGGCGACGGTTTGGCGATCACGGTGCAACCGGTCACCAAGGCAGGTGCGAGTTTGACGCACAGAAGGGAAATGGGAAAGTTCCAGGGAGTAATGGTCCCTACGATGCCCACCGGACGGTTCTGTACCTCCAGAGTCCGGCCGTTACGCGGGGGCAAAGTTTCGGTCTCATCCCATGCGAGGTCTGCATAATAGGCAAAAAGATCGGCGGCAGTGTTGAACTCGCCTACAGCCTCGGCTAAGACCTTGCCCTGCTCTAACGAAAGCAAACGGCCCAGACGGTCGGCATCGTTGCGGATGAGTTCGGCGATCTGACGTAGTGCAGCTCGTCGGGCTTCGCGATCAGCAGCCCAGCTTCGACTGGCCTGTTCGGCTTGGCGTATTGCTTCGCGTACGTCGTTTTCGTTGTGTTCGGGTGCTTCACCGACGACCTCTAACGTCGCCGGATCATATACCGCATATGTTGGTGCTGTCATGGCACACTCCCTCCGGTCACTCATCGTATTGCCTCTAGTCTCCCGACCGGTTCGCCAAAATCCCGAAAGCTTTCCATTGGATAGAAAAACGGGGGCCGTGTGCCGGATCGTGACGCAAGATACTACTAGAACAATTGAACGCACAATGCTGCAAGGAGCCTGTCGCCATGAAGTCTACGAACCCTCAAATAGTGATCACCGGAGTTGCCTCCGGCATCGGCAAAGCCACCGCCGACCTGATGCGGTCGCAAGGCTATGACATCATCGGTGTGGACCGCGCCCAGGTAGAAGACTTCGCAGGCACCTTTATCCAGGGCGACTTATCCGATCAGGCCGGTATCGATCGCATCGCCGAACAGGTCGCACAAGCCGCACCTCAGGGTATTCAGGGACTGGCAAATATTGCTGGTGTGCCCGGAACGGCACCAACAGAGGTGGTATTGAATATCAATGTCTTTGGAGTTCGCGATCTAACCTTTGCTCTTCGTGACCTCTTCCAACCGGGTGCAGCCGTCGTGAATCTCGCCTCGGCCGTTGCCTACCAGTGGAGAGCCTCTCAAGATCGACTTGCTGCCTTCGCGCTGGCTACCGATCGAGGCGCAGCACTGGAGACAGCACAAAATGATGAGAGCATCACCGCCAACTCGTATCTTTTCTCCAAGCAGTGCGTCAGCCTGCTCAGCGAATACTTCGCCGCAGAGTTTGTAGCTGATCGTATTCGGGTTAACTCCGTGAGCCCGGGACCAGTGGAAACCCCGATCCTCGAGGATTTCAAAAATGACCACGGCCGGGACAAAGTAAACTCCGCGGCTGAAGTGCTGGGACGCTTTGGCGCACCGGAAGACATCGCCCAAAGTGTCGCCTACCTCTTCAGCCCCGCGGCCGGTTGGATCAACGGCACCGACCTTCGCGTCGACGGTGGACTGACAGCGTATCGGGAAACGGCAGCATTCCGCGCCGATCAGAAATCTCAAGCCCAAGCATAAAACCCGGCAGCACACCGGGACCGGTTCATGAGCGTGCCGGTGTAGTGGCTACGTCCCAGACGGTTCGCCATTTCTCCGCCAAGCTGGCGATAGATTCATGCGCATTCAGACCACTGGGATTTGGCATGGCCCACAGGGGCACAGACGCCGGCCAGCCGGCTACTGTCTCTGGGTCTTGGAGACCGAGCTTTGCTTTCGGAAGCGAAAACGCTGTGCGGAACGCGGTAATTCCCAGGACCGCTACCACTGTGGGCTGCAGGAGCCTCACTCGTTCGACGAGTTGTCGTCCGCCCTCGTGTAATTCTTCCGTGCTGAGTTCATCGGCGCGAGCCGATGGGCGGGAAACAAAGTTGGTGATCCCTACGCCAAGTTCTGCCAACATGCGCTCATCGGCGCGCGATAACCCTTCTGCTGCGTCCACCGTGTGGGGCAGGATCCCTGCGGCAGACAGTGAACGCCAAAACCGATTCCCCGGCCGGGCGAAGGGTGCGTTGACCGATGCCGTCCACGGGCTGGGATTGATCCCCACAATGAGCATGCGCAACAACCCGGCCGAGGCTTCATCGGTGGGGTAGGGCAGCACATCTTCACGTCCGGTCTCGGTGTGCAGGGCTGCAGCAAGATCGGCTTTCGTGGGCCGTTGGCCACCAAGCGGTGATGCGCTGCGCCAGGGGGTCCAGTCGTCTGGCAGGGGAGAGGTCATGAGGCTTCCTGGTAAGAGAAATTCCGGCGCCCCGTTCAGGAGCGCCGGAATCTCATGGGTTGAGTATGACGATTAGGTCATGGGGTTAGCGTTTCAGATCCAGTGGATCGCCGCCTGGTTGCTGGTCACCCACGAGGGCGCCGGCACGGACCTTATCTTCGATGCGTTTGCCGACTTCTTCGTCAATGTTCTTCCAGTACTGAATGGCATTGGACAAGACGGGTTCGATGACGGTCTCAAGTGAGCCGGCAACGGTTTCGATGAGTTCCATGCGCTGGGCTTCGTCCATAACCTCGCGCACGAGCATACCGGCCTGGACGAAATCACCATCGTCCTCGCGCAGCTTATAGGCTTCGCGGACCAGTTCGCCGTCGTTTTCCCAGGTAGCATCCACGCGGCCTTCTTCATCCGACCAGGAATCCCCGAAGGAGTTCGGGACATAGACGGAGCGGTTGCCGGTGTGGTGGTACCACATGGCGCCTTCGAAGTTGTAGGTGTGGACATCCACCTTCGGGGCGTTGACTGGCAACTGCTGGAAGTTCGTACCGATGCGGTAACGCTGGGCATCCTGGTAGGCGAAGTTTCGGCCCAGCAGCATTTTGTCGGGTGACATGCCCATGCCCGGGACCATATTTGCCGGTGAGAAGGCTGCCTGTTCAATTTCGGCGAAGAAGTTATCCGGGTTGCGGTTGAGCTCCATGGTGCCGACCTTGATCCGCGGGTAGTCCTTCTTCGACCACACCTTGGTCAGATCGAATGGGTTGAACCGGTAAGTCTTGGCCTCTTCGTACGGCATGATCTGTACCCACAGATCCCATGAGGGGTTATCGCCGCGTTCGATGGCTTCAAAGAGGTCGCGACGGTGGTAGTCGGCATCCATGCCGGCCATCTCTTCGGCTTCTTCGTTGGTGAAATATTCCCAGCCCTGGTTGGTCAAGAAGTGGTACTTGACCCAGAAGCGTTCACCTTTGGCATTGACCCACATGTACGTGTGGGAACCATACCCGTTCATGTTGCGCCAGGTGCGTGGCAGACCGCGCTGACCCATCAGGTAGGCCACCTGGTGGGCAGATTCTGGGTTTTGGGTCCAGAAATCCCACTGCATGGTGTTATCGCGCAGACCAGACTCTGGCAGACGCTTCTGTGAGCGAATGAAGTGGGTGAACTTCATGGGGTCGCGCACAAAGAAGATCGGAGTGTGGTTACCCACGAGGTCAAAGTTGCCTTCAGAGGTGTAGAACTTCAGAGCAAATCCACGCAGGTCACGCCACGTATCTGGGGAGCCCAATTCGCCGGCGACGGTTGAGAAGCGAGCGAGCATCTCGGTTTCTGCGCCCGGCTGGAAGACGGCGGCCGAGGTGTAGTGCGAGACATCTTCGGTGACTTTGAACGTACCGAAAGCGCCCGAGCCTTTGGCGTGTGGACGACGCTCTGGGATGTTCATGCGGTTGAAGTGCTGCAGCGTTTCGACCAGGTGGCTGTCGTGTAGGACCACTGGGCCGTCAGTGCCGACGGTCAGGGAGTTGCGGTCGCTGACCGCGGGGATACCAGCCTGGGTTGTTGACCCTGTGCTGTGCGGAGTTTTACGATTCGTCATTTGGTCATGCCTTTCTCATCAGGAGTTCTGTGGTTCAGTTTGCATGGACATGTTCGTGGTGGTCATAGATTGGGTTGGCTTTCGATCGACGGTTTTTAGCGCATTAGACTCGAGCCTGTTGGGCGGATGCGCACTCGTGACAGACGGCCGTGAAGATCACTTCGGCAACCTCGATTGTCATATCGACGTGCGCCTCGGGGTGTAGACAGGGCGCTTCACCGGTCAAACAGGCGATGTCTTCAATGCGACCGCAGTGTCGGCACATCGCGTGGTGGTGATTATCGTGGTCTTGAACTTCATAGCGCGCCGGGGAACCGGGCAAGTCGAGCTTGCGGACCAGCCCCGCGGTCACCAGCGAGTTCATTACGAAGTACACCGACTGGATCGTAATGGTCGGCAGATCGGCGCGAACTTCATCGAGAATGTCCTCGATCGTGCCGTGCGGTCTTCGCTCGACCGCCTCAATGACCGCCACACGCTGTCGAGTGACACGCAAACCTGCGGCGCGGAGCGCTTGGCTCCATTCGGGTGGAGGGTCTTGGTGAACTCCGGCGAGCGGAGGTGTTGGATCTCCTGCAGCTGCCATCATGCCGCCATTATTGCAAAAATGAATCGCTCAAAACAAGGGCTGTTGCCTGACGATTCCCTCAGAGCTTGGTGTGAGCTGTTTCGGAGCTGAATCATAGGGTTTGACAGGGGTGATGTCGCGGGCGGGTCCGGTGGTGATCACCCCAGTGACGGTGCGGAGTGTTTGAACAACCTAGCGTGGCGACTGCCCAGCGGAGATGTGGTGACCGGGCGGCAGACCGGTGAATTGATAGATTGCCCGCAACAGGTCTTCGCGGCTGGTGGCGAGATGTTTCACGGTAATCGCGTGGACGGGGACACCGAAGATCTTCCAGTTGGCTTTGAAGGCCCAGCGCATGATGCGAGACGACCCGGTGATGTGCCGGTAAGCATCGACGTCGTCAATTTGTAACAGTAAGAATGATTGGCCGTTGTATTCTGCAATGTCGTATTGCGCGACGATCGACCAGGGGAGCAGAGGCAGCTCTCCTGTGATCTGAGTGCGGTCAACCAGGCCGGCGGGGCTCATGAGCACCCCGAGGTCGCCTTGTGATCCCAGATGGTTCCGGATCACGCCGATGGTAATTGCGCCAAAGAAGATCACGCCCACGATCCCGATGATTAACAGCACCCACGCTGTCACTTGGGCAGCATTATAGGTTAATGCCTCTGCTGTTACCCAAACCGTGAAGAAACAGGCCAGTACGAAGACAATCGAACCGATGAACAGGAACATCCGCCGGCCCTTTTTCGTGGCGAAGCGGACAACGGGTTGTGGGTGTGACAGGTCGGGATGCATATGCTCACCCTACTGGGTGACAACGGGGTTCAAAAAACACAGACCGGCCGCTGGAAGCGTTCCAGCGGCCGGTCAAAAGCATGTGTGGGTTAGGCGTCGATGCGCTGGCGTTTCGACGAGATCTCGCCGGTATTGAACCCGGCGAGGTGCAATCCGCCGTGGAACCGAGCGTGTTCGATTTTTACGCACTTATCCATGACGACCTGCAGTCCGAGGTCTTCGGCAATCTGGGCTGCTTCATCGGACCAGATGCCCAACTGCAACCAGAAATACTTCGCACCAATGTCGGCGGCTTCTTTGGCGATCGCCGGGGTGTCATCGGGCCGACGGAACACGTCAACCATGTCGATCTTCACGGGGATATCGGCCAGTGAAGCGTAGACCGGTTTGCCCAGGATCGTGCCACCTTTGCCGGCCAGAATCGGGTTGACGAAATATACGTCGTAGGTCGAGGACGACAGCAGGTAGGTTGCCACGAAGTGGGAGGCCCGCTCGAGTTTATCGGAGGCTCCCACAATGGCAACGGTCTTGGTGTCTTGGAGGATCTTCAGGCGCTCCACGGCCCCTGGTCCGACCCATTTACGTTCAGTTACAGCAGTCATCGTTACTCCTTAGGCGTTAGTTGTGGCTGCGGTTAACGCCTGGTCAAGGTCCCAAAGAATGTCGTCGACATCTTCAATGCCCACCGAGATGCGCACTAGATCATCTGGAATACCGGCGGCCTCCAGCTGCTCATCGGTCAGCTGTTGGTGGGTGGTCGAGCCAGGGTGCAACATTAAGGTTTTGGCATCCCCGATGTTGGCCAAGTGTGAGGCCAACTGTAGGTTCGACATAAAGTTCGCGGTAGCCTGACGGCCGCCTTTCACACCAAAGCTGAATACCGAACCCACACCCATCGGTAGCAATTCCTTACCGCGCTCGTAGTACGGGTTGTCTTCTAGTCCCGCGTAGTTGACGTAGGCGATGCGATCGTCCTGGTCTAACCACTTGGCGACTTTCTTGGCGTTGGCGAGGTGTTCATCCATGCGCTGTGGCAGGGTTTCGACACCCACGAGCAGTTGGAAGGCTGACTGGGCTGGCAGCGAAGGGCCGAAGTCGCGCAGTTGTTCGTTGCGTAGTTTGGTCAAAAACCCGAATTCACCAAAGTTGCCGTACCACGACAGGTTGTTATACGACGGCACAGGTTCGGTCATCAGCGGGAAGTTGCCGTTGTCCCACGGGAAGGTCCCGGATTCAATGACCACACCGCCCAGGGTCGTGCCGTGGCCGCCCAAGAACTTGGTCGCCGAGTGAATCACAATATCCGCGCCGTGTTCTAGCGGGCGAATCAGATACGGCGGGGTCAGGGTCGAATCCACAATCAGTGGGATGCCGTGTTCAGCGGCCAGTTCGCCCAAACCCTTGAGGTCCATGATGACGCTCGACGGGTTGGCCACGATTTCGGTGTAAATCGCCTTGGTATTTGGCTGGATCGCGGCGGCGAAGGCTTCGGCCTCGGTGGAATCCACGAACGTGGTGTCAATGCCGAAGCGACGCAGCGAAACGTCGAGCTGGGTGACGGTTCCGCCATAGAGTTTGGATGAGGCCACAATGTGATCGCCCGAGCCGGCCAGCGCGGCAAAGGTTACGAATTCGGCGGCCTGTCCCGAGGCGGTGGCGACCGCACCGATGCCCCCTTCTAATGAGGCGATGCGTTCTTCAAAGGCTGCCACGGTCGGGTTGGAGATCCGCGAGTAAATGCTGCCGTATTTCTGCAGCGCAAACAGGTCGGCGGCGTCCTGCTGGGATTCAAAGACGAACGACGTCGTCTGATAAATCGGCACCGCACGGGACCCGTGCACGGCATCCGGCACGGCTCCTGCGTGGAGGGCGCGGGTGCGGAACCCAAATGTATGATCGGCCATGGTGTCCTTTTCGTTTTCAAACATCAGCGTGTGGTCTGTGCCTATTGTCCTCAATCTGGCACCAGGCCGTTGCCGATATTACCTCGAGCGACGCTTGCTCCTCTGTGAGCATAGATGTCGTCCCCTCTGCCTCTGTTGTAGTCGAAGGTTGCGTGCTAGCCTCCCGATATGACAATCACCGTCGCCACCGTAGATCACGCGACGATCGTGGGCCAACTGTTATGGGATTTCAACACCGAATTCGACGCAGAAACCCCCAGCTCCGAGACCCTTGTCCAGCGCTTTACTCGGCTGCTCGCCCGCGATGATGTGCTGGTGCTGCTCGCCGAGCCGGTGGAGGACCCCACCGGATTTGCCATGGTCACCTTCCGACCGACCCCGTACTGTGAGGGCCCGTTGGCCTATCTCGAAGAGCTCTATGTACGGCCCTCCCTGCGCGCTCAGGGGATTGGGACCCGGCTGCTGACCGCTGCGCTTGAGGACGCTCGGGTTCGGGGTTGTTGTGAGATGCACATCGGGGTGGATGCGATCGATACTGATGCGCGCCGGTTCTATGAACGCCACGGGTTTAACAACCTCGAACCCGACACTGCCACCCAAATGCTGTTATATTTGCGTGCCATGTGACGTCAGCTCACGGGGGAGTTCTTAGGGCTTGACTGACCCAGCCCAGTAGACTCGAGACCAATGAGCACCCGTGATTCTGACCCGCCACGACGCCAGCCGACCAGTCCTGAAAACCCACCCCAGCTCCAGGAATCAAATTTCTGGACGACGGGCAAAGGTGTGCTGACCATCATCGGCATCGCCGTGGCCGCCACCGCACTGGTCATGACGTTTATTTTCTCCACATTGAGCAATGACAACGAATTTGGCCAACCGGCAACCTATTCGCAGACGCCCACCGACTCGGTGTGCGGGCTCGGCGGCGTCGCATTGGAAGGCTCCATCGCCGACACTCCCGAGGCGGACTGGGTCGAACACCGCGGTGTCTGGCTGCCGGTGTCGCAAACCTACGGCCCCGGCACCTACGCCTCCGATGGGCAGTTCAGCTGTTTTGAACACTCACCGCGCGGCATGCTCTTTGCCGCCTCAGCCTATACCGGCCAGTTGACCAACCCGGCCTACTGGGACGATGCGCCAGCGTTCTTCGCCGGACAGCACGCCCAAGCACACCAGTCTGAGGCCGCCGACCTCTTCACGAGGGTGTTTTCGGATGCCGATACGGCACTGGGCGGATTCCGCCTGGTCAACTACGACGGCGACACCGCCCAGATTGACCTGGCCGTCACCTCATTTGATGGTTCCGAAACTTCCCGCACCTCCGTCTTACTCGACATGGTCTGGGCTGACGGGGACTGGAACATCGACGCTACGAACCCCGAGCTTGGGATCACCTTGACGCCACTGGCCGATTTGATCGGCTATCAGCACTGGTCTGCCTAGATACCATTGCCCACGGGCGGTAGATCGTGTACACCAGAAGCTATGAATATACGGGTCAGCACTACCGCGTTTCATCGCCGTCGTTTCGCACAGCTGAGCGGTACGGCTATGCTGGTGCTGGTGCTGGCCGGATGCGGTAATGCGGATGCGGAAACCGAATCCACCGACCCACCGGTGCCACACCAAAACTTCGTCTCCCGTCCGGACCTGAAGCCCTCAGAATTTGGCCTGAGCCAGGGCGAGGCCTGGAGCGATGACTACCTCGACTCCGATGAATATATTTTTCTCACCCCGGAATATGAGACTGACACCCCATCCAGTGCCGCCGTGATCCTGGATGCTACCGGTGAGCTTGTGTGGATGGATCCCTCAAAACTTCATGTCAGCGACAATGGTCACTTTGACTTGCGTCCCCAGCAGTACCAGGGCGAAACCATCCTGACCTATTTCAAAGGCCCGGCAGCCGTCGGCTGGGGCTATGGTGACATCTTTTTGATGGACCAGAACTACAACGTCTTTGACACCGTCACCACGGGCGGCTCGCTGTCCCCGCATGAGACTGACTTTCATGACATGACCATTACCGAGGATGACACGATGCTCGTGATGGCCTATGTCAAAAAACCCGCCGACCTCACCGAGGTTGGGGGACCGGCCGATGGGTGGGTCCACGACGGCGTGATCCAAGAAATCGACATCGAGACCGGTGAGGCGGTCTTTGAGTGGAGCTCCCTGGATCACATCCCGATCACCGACGGCCTGCTGGACTTCGACATTGAAGCCGGCGCAGATGCGGAAGAAGACGAGCCGGAACTGGGCACCTACGACAACCCGTTTGATTACATTCACCTGAACTCGGCCACCCCGGATGACGACGGCGGCATCCTCATCTCGGCCCGCCACACCAATGCGATCTATAAGATCAACCGCGACACCGGGAACGTCGAATGGACCTTAGGCGGGGTGGCCAGCGATTTTGCACTGCCCGACGAGGCGGTGTTCGCCTGGCAACACACCGCAGCCCGGGACACTGACGGGACGATCACCCTGTTCGATAACCACGCCCGCAATGCTGACGACGACCAGTCCTCGCGCGGGTTGCGTCTTGAGCTCGACGAAGCAGCCGGGACTGCCAGTGTGGTCACCGAATACCTGCCCCCGGACGAACGCCCCGCCGGGTCAATGGCCAACACCCAAGTGCTAGACAATGGCAATATGTTCATCGGCTGGGGTCAGCAACCCTACTTTTCGGAATACACCCCCGAGGGCGAACTGATCTACGACGTCTGCCACGGCGATGCCTGCCACGAAGACACGGGCGGCGGTGGTGGCAGCTATCGTGCGTATAAGGGCGACTGGGAGGGCCATCCGACGACCGATCCGGCGGTGGTTGTGCAACAAAACGACCAAGGCCTGGACCACGTCTACGTCTCGTGGAACGGTGCGACCGAGGTCGCCCAGTGGCGGCTGGTGACCGGTGAGGATGCCGACAACGTCAGAGAGGTCGCCGTCGTAGATAAGACCTCATTTGAAACCGCCATCCCGCTGGAAGACTCCGGCGACTATCTCGCCGTAGAGGCCCTGGATGCTGAGGGCAACGTGCTGGCCACGGGTACACCGCACCCCACCAGCCCCTAACAAGGACTTCGAATTTGCCGGCTACTGGGCTGCCCGATTAGGTCTCTGGGTTGTCACGTTTGCGGCGGAAGCGACGCAAACCCTGTCGGGGTTCCTCTGGGGCAGTACGCGCCGTGAAGATGCCGCGGGTGCTGGACAGGCGGTAGTCGATGCGGTCATCTACGCGAGCATCCACTTGATCACCAAAGGCCTCATCGAAGTCATCGGCGAGTTGTTCACTGACTTGTTCGTACTGTTTTCGGAACATGATGCGATCGCGTCGCGCCAGGTCGGCTCGTAAACTTCGTAGCGTTGCCACACACATGAACAGCATGACAATGCTAAATGGTAAAGCAGTGGTAAGCGCTGCTGCTTGCAGCGCGCCAAGACCACCGGCTACCAGCAAGACGATCGCCAAGATGCCTTCGAGGACCGCGAATAACACGCGCGACCAGATTGGTGGATTCGGGTGCCCCCCGGAGGCCAGCATATCGATCACTAACGAACCAGAGTCCGAGGAGGTGATGAAAAAGATGGCCACCAGCAGTATGGCGATCACCGAAAAGATCATACCCAGCGGCAGATCGCCCAGCACATCGAACAGTGCTGCTTCCACCACGACGCCATCTTCTGGGTCGACCAGATCGCCGGCCCCAAAGAATTGTCGGTGGAGTCCGGTGCCACCCATCACGCTGAACCAGATCATCCCCACGATAGAGGGCACCAATAACACTCCCATAATGAACTGGCGCACGGTGCGACCACGAGAGATCCGAGCGATAAATATCCCAACGAATGGTGCCCAGGAGATCCACCACCCCCAGTAGAACACCGTCCAGGAGCTGGACCACTCGACCCCGGCCTCACCCGTGTAGGTCCCCACCTCCAGGGTCATGTTCAGAAAATTCGCCAGGTACACGCCCAAAGATTCGATCATGTGCTGGAAAATGAACAGGGTGGGCCCCAGCAGCATGACAGAAATCAACAACAGTCCTGCCAGGGACAAGTTGATATTTGACAGCCATTTAATGCCTTTGCCCAGACCCGAGACCACGGAAAATGTGGCGATGAAGGTAATGACCACAACCAGGATGATGAGCAGCGTATTGTCGAAGCTGTCGATGAGCCCGATGGATTGCACGCCGGTGGCGATCTGCTGCACACCAAAACCTAGCGACGTTGCGATCCCGAAGATCGTACCGAAAATGGCCAGCACATCGATGAGATCACCCATCCAGCCTTTGACTCGCTGTCCCAGTAATGGTTCGAAAGCCCAGCGGATGGAGACGGGTCGGCCGCGGCGGTGAATGACGTAGGCCAGGGAGAGCCCAACGACGGCGTAAATCGCCCAGGGGTGTAGCCCCCAGTGTAAGAATGTCTGGGCCATAGCTAGCAATCCGCGATCGCGGTCGTCGGCGGGCCAGCCGGGTTTGGGATCATCGGTGGCAAAAATCAGGGGTTCACCGACACCGTAGAACACCAGGCCGATGCCCATCCCGGCGGCAAACAACATGGCGAACCAGGACATCAGGCCAAACTCTGGTGGTTCGCCTTCTTTCCCTAGCGTGATCTTGCCGTATCGGGTCAAACTCAGCACGATCGTAAAGGCGACGAAGCCGCCCACCAACAACATATAAAACCAGCCCAAGGTCTCAACAATCCACGCTTGAATCGCGTTGAGCACCGTGTTGGACACGTCTGGTGCGATGACACTAAAGCCTGCGACCCCCACAATGAGGGCAAGCGCTGGCCAAAAGACCCGCGGTGTGATCGTGCCGGGGGAGATTTTGACGCCTTGGCGTCGCAACCGGGTCACGATTTCTTCATCAGACTGGTACTCTTCGATGCGCTCGCGATCGGTGAGTTCTTCCGTGAGGTTTTCGTCGTGTAGGGTGTCTTCTTCTGGTACGGGTTCACCTGGCGGTATCAGTGGCGTCTGGTCCTTGGATTCGCTCATGCCTGCCCCCTCCGATGGCGTGTCGCAGCACGCGGGTTCTTGGCTGCAATTGCAGCCAAGCCAGTGCCATAATTCTAGCTGGGTTTAGCGCGATTTGACCTGCGAGGGGTAAGGCTGCGCGGCGTCTGAGGGACCGGTCAAGCCACAGGGAGACACCATCGCCTGGGACGCTGAACCGTCTATGCTCAAGGTCAGCGACGGGATTTTGCTTCGTCTGAGCCGTACCATCTTTGTGTGTAGCGTCTTAGGATGGAACCACCTTTGACTCACGAGTATGTTGGAGAATGACTTGTCAGACCACGAACATGAACGCGAGCGCAGGGCCCACGAGGCCGAAAACCTTCCCGAAGACGGCGAACCCGCGGTCAAGACCGACCCTGAAGTCGACGAGCAAGTCGAAGACTTACAGGCCCAAGACCGTTCCGATGTGCTGCCGTGGGATGTGCAGATCCGTAACCTGGATTCTGATGATGCCACGACCATGAAACTGTTGCGCCAGGGTGTGCGACTCAAACGCGGCCTGATCACGCCGCGCGTGTTTTACCCGGCGATTATCGTGCTGCTTCTGACGGCCGCCATCTCGATTTTCTTTCCCGACGTGTCAGGCCGCGCTCTGCTGGGCGCCCAGTCCTGGATTGTTGACACGTTGGGTTGGTATTACATCCTGATCATGTTCGGGTTCATTATCTTCTGCCTCTATGTGGCACTGTCCAAATACGGGCGGATCAAACTCGGGCAACCCGAGGACAAGCCGGAGTTCTCGCGCGGCGCGTGGTTCTCAATGCTCTTTGCCACCGGTATGGGGATCGGTCTGATCTTCTATGGCGTCGGTGAACCACTGACCTATGCCACCGTGGATCCCAAACCCGGATGGGAAGGCAGCCCTGAAGAACTTGCGCAGATGGGCATGGCTCAAACCTTCTTGCACTGGGGACTCCATCCCTGGGCGGTCTATGGAGTGCTCGGCCTGGGCGTGGCATATACGATCCACCGCCGCGGTCGGCCCGTATCTATCCGGTGGGTCTTCGAACCGCTGATCGGTCCCGAACGCGTCAAAGGCTGGATGGGAGACACAATCGATGTGTTGGCCATCTTCGGGACGATGGCCGGGGTTGCCACCTCATTGGGCCTCGGGGTCCAACAGATTGCGACCGGTCTGCAACACCTGGGCATCGTGGATCAGGCCGACACCACGTTGTTGATCATTTTGATCGTGATCATCACGTTGATCGCTACCGTCTCGGTTGTCTCGGGTATCGGGCGCGGCATGAAATGGATATCCTCGATCAACCTTTCCCTGGCCGGAGTCCTGGCGATTTCAGTCCTGCTGCTGGGCCCCACATTGTTCTTAGTCGAAAACTTTATCGAGTCGCTGGGCATGTGGCTGGCGAACTTCTTTGAAATGTCCTTCGACATCGGCGCCTACGCTGGCGCTGAAGAAGGCGGCGCCTGGTATTCCACCTGGACCCTGTTCTACTGGGGCTGGTGGATCGCCTGGGCACCATTCGTGGGCATCTTCATCGCAAGGGTATCCCGCGGCCGCACGATCCGCGAATTCATTATCGGGGTCATGCTCGTCCCAACCCTGGTGGGGATGCTGTGGTTTGGTATTCTGGGTGGCTCCGGTATTTACCGGCAACTGTTTGGTGAAGGTGACCTGGTCACCGATGGTGAAGTCTCGCCTGAAGGATCATTATTCACCGTGCTCCAGGATCTGCCGTTAGGCACGGTGTTTTCGATCATCGGGATCATCCTGGTTGTGCTGTTCTTCATTACCTCGTCCGACTCCGGCTCGCTAGTGATGAACATGATGACCTCCGGAGGACACCCGAACCCACCAACCTGGTCACGCATCATGTTCTCGGGGCTGGAAGGCGCCATCGCGATCGGACTGCTGCTGGCCGGTGGCCTCGAGGGACTCCAAGCCGCCTCCCTGGCCACCGCGCTACCGTTTTCGATCATCATGGTGTTCATGGCGCTCGCGGTTTATC
>CAZAAP010000021.1:0-23544 GCA_964482935.1 uncultured Enteractinococcus sp. | reverse complement strand
GCAACACAACACATGGCGGCAGCGTTGGCTCTTGACAAAAGCTGACAAAACCGCAATGACAAACATCGACATGAAGCAAGCGCAGCTGCGCAGAGCATGAAAGAATCGGGCGTATGATGCGTTGGTTAACAGCAGGAGAGTCACACGGCTCCGGACTCGTAGGAATTATTGAAGGCCTGCCGGCGGGGATCGAAATCACGACCGCCGATATTCAGGAAGCGCTGATGCGCCGTCGTTTAGGCTACGGTCGTGGAGCACGAATGAAATTCGAAAAAGACGAGGTCACCATCATTGGCGGGGTTCGCCACGGAGTGACCCTCGGCTCACCCGTTGCTATCCACATCGCGAACACCGAATGGCCGAAGTGGGAAAAGGTCATGAACCCCGACCCTGTTGATCCAGCCGAGATCGAAGGCCTGGCACGCAATGCAAAACTGACTCGCCCTCGTCCCGGTCACGCCGATATGGCGGGTATGCAAAAATTTGGTTTCGACGAAGCCCGCCCGTTGCTAGAACGTGCTTCAGCCCGGGAAACCGCAACCCGGGTGGCGCTTGGTCGTGTGGCCCAACATTTCCTAGCCCAACTGGGCATCACGACAGTGTCACATACCGTGCGCATGGGTCAGATTGAGCTGCCTGACGGTTACGAATTCCCCACCGCCACCGATGTAGAGACTCTCGATGCTGATCCGCTGCGCTGCATTGATCCGGTGGTCTCAGCACAAATGGTCGAAGCAGTTGACGCCACTAAGAAAGCTGGGGAAACGCTCGGCGGCGTGGTCGAAGTTCTCGTTCACAACGCGCCAGTTGGCTTGGGCTCTCACATCCACTGGGACCGTCGCTTGGATTCCAAACTCGCCGGTGCCCTGATGGGCATTCAGGCTATGAAAGGCGTCGAGGTCGGGGATGGCTTCGATATCGCCACACGCGTTGGCTCAGCCGCCCACGATGAAATCATGCGAAATGCTGACGGATCAGTCTCGCGGACAACTCACCGTGCCGGTGGGATAGAGGCCGGTATGTCTACCGGTGAGCCCATCCGCGTACGTGTTGCCATGAAACCCATTGCCACAGTGCCCCGCGCCCTACAAACCGTTGATGTCGCCACTGGTCAGACCACCAAGGCACACCACCAGCGCTCCGACGTGACCGCCGTTCCGGCCTCTGGAGTCGTCGCCGAGGCCATGGTTGCCTTGGTCATTGCAGGAGAAGTATTGGAAAAATTTGGCGGTGACTCCGTGGAAGAAACCAAGCGCAACTTGGAAAACTTCCTGGCCGCGATTCAACCGCTGCCCGAACCGACCTCGGATGCACTGGACGATGATCACTTGGGCGACCCGCTATAACCATGGACACACACAGTCGGCCGATTATTCTGATCGGCCCCATGGGATCAGGTAAGACCACCGTGGGTACCCACCTGGCGCAACGACTCGAGGTCCACTACGTCGATACCGATGACCTCTTCGTGACGCGCCATGGAAACATCGGGCAATACTTTGCCGATCATGGTGAGGACGCATTTCGCAGCGGAGAGCAAACCGTTATCGCCGACGCCGTAGCGCGCGGTGATCTCGGGGTGATCTCGCTGGGCGGAGGTGCCGTCATTCGGGCCGCTAATCGCGAAATTATCCGTGAGCATGGTTACGTGGTTTTTCTCGACGTTAGCGAAGCACAAGCGCTCAGCCGCCTCGGAGATGCCAGCGATCGGCCCGTGTTGGCGGGCGATCCCGCAGCTCACTGGTCCCGCATCCGAGCCGAGCGAATAGAGTACTTCTTTCGGTCCGCACATCAAGTGGTCGACACCACTGGACTGGACGTTGACGCTGTGGCGACTAAGATCATCGAAGGATATCAATTATTTTGTCAAGGGATTCGACCGTAGGTATGACTGAAAATACATCAAGTGCCACCACCGAACAGCCCACGATCATCAAGGTCGCTGGCGGCTCCGAAAATGAGGTCAACGGCGGGTACGACGTCGTGATCGGCCGCGGTCTGTTGGCAAAGCTCCCAGACATTCTGGGTCCTCACACCCATCGGGTCGCTATCATCTTGCCGCGGGCGCTGCGTGCAACGGGTGACGTTGTAAAATCGGCGCTTGATGAGGCAGGCTTCAATGCAATTCTGGTGGAAATTCCAGACTCCGAAGAAGGCAAACACATTGAAGTGGCCTCATTCTGCTGGCAGGTACTAGGCCAAAGTGACTTCACCCGCTCGGATGCTATCGTCTCCGTGGGTGGCGGTGCCGTATCCGACCTTGCTGGGTTTGTTGCCGCGACCTGGCTGCGCGGGGTCCGCGTGGTACACATGCCCACCACCCTCTTGGGAATGGTGGATGCATCCGTGGGTGGCAAGACGGGCATCAACACGGCCGAAGGTAAAAACCTGGTGGGGTCCTTCCATCCACCGGCCGGGGTACTTGCTGACCTTGACACCCTCCTGACCCTGCCAAAAAACGAACTCGTCTCGGGGCTGGCGGAAGTCGTCAAGTGTGGTTTTATTTCCGACGGGAAGATCCTGGAGCTGATCGAAGAGAACATCTCCCAGGTTTCGAACCCGCATTCAACTGTGCTACGAGAACTCATCGAACGCGCCATCCAGGTCAAAGCTGACATCGTCAGTCAGGACCTCAAAGAATCGAATATGCGTCAGATGCTCAACTACGGGCACACCCTGGGCCACGCTATTGAGCTTGCTGAACGTTACCAATACCGGCATGGTGCCGCTGTGGCCGTCGGTATGGTCTTTGCCGCAGAACTGGCACGCTCAGTGGGTCGACTCGACGACGCGACGGTAGAGCGCCATCGCAGCATCCTAGAGGGCGTCGGACTGCCAACCACCTATGCAGGTGACCGCTGGGCGACCCTGCTAGATGGCATCCGACGTGATAAGAAAAACCGCGGAGAGCAACTGCGCTTCGTGATCTTGGAAGCTCAAGGCAAACCAGTCATCTACGATGTTCCGGACGAATCCTTGCTGTTTGCCGCTTATCAGGAAATCGCCGAGTAGACCCTCGGGGGCTTGTCGCGGTCGTTTACACTAGAAAAGGCCGGGTTCTGCGGTCCTGCCTGAAATCTGCCACAATAGATATCCAACTCATAGACTTTTTACGGAGAATTCACCACCATGGTCATGCTCACCAGTAACGATATTAAAAACGGTTCGGTCGTCGTGGTTGACGGCCAACTATGGCAGGTGCAGGAATTCCAGCACGTCAAACCAGGTAAAGGTGGCGCATTTGTGCGTACCAAAATCAAGAACCTGACCTCCAATAAAATCGTGGACAAGACCTGGAACGCCGGTGCAAAACTTGAATTCGCCACGGTCGATCGTTCGGAATACCAGTATCTTTACCGTGATGGTGATGACTTCGTCTTCATGGACTTGACCACTTACGATCAGGTCATGGTCCCCTTGTCGGTTGTCGGGGATGCTGCAAACTACCTGTTAGAAAATGAAAACGCCCAGATTGCCATCTCGGAGGGCACCCCGCTGTACCTAGAATTGCCGCCAACCGTGGTCCTAGAGGTTACCTACACCGAACCCGGTCTCCAAGGTGACCGTTCCTCGGGCGGCACGAAACCAGCCACCGTAGAGACCGGCTTGGAAATTCAGGTCCCACTATTCATCGATGAAGGCACGAAAGTCCGCGTGGACACCAAAAATGGTGAATACCAGGGCCGGGCCACTGAGTAATCACTGGCGCGGAGCGAACCACATTGACTAAGAACTCAAAAGACCAGCCACGTAAAATCGGTTCCCGCGGAAGGGCACGACGTCGTGCCCTTGAAATTCTGTTTGAAGCCGAGCACCGCAACACCACGCCGCTGTCGGCTTTACAGCGCCGGCGCGAATATACCGACCAAACGATCAACACCTATACGGCCCAGATCATCGACGGGGTGATTACCCACCAGGAGCAGATCGATGAACTGTTGGCCCAATACGCCCACGGATGGACCATGGAACGCATGTTGGCCATGGACAAATCCATTCTGCGCCTGGGCGCATGGGAGTTACTGTTCAACGAGGAAATGCCCGATGCCGCTGCGGTCAACGAAGCCGTCAACATGGCCCGAGAATACTCCAATGATGATTCCCCCGGTTATGTCAACGGTGTACTGGGTCGACTCCAGGACCTCAAGCCCACACTGTTTTTGTAAACATCGCGGATGTGACCTTCAGCGGTGTTACAGTTACCTCCAGTGAAACTGACGGGAACACCACGTCTCCCGCAGATCCTTTAAAATCCGTCCTGTGAGGCGGGAAAGGAGCAAACCGTGGTACACGAACCCGTGCGCAAAGCACGCACCGTGATGACCGAATCGGACATCAACAGGGTCTTGACCCGCATCGCCCACGAGATCCTCGAAGGGAACCGCGGGGTTGAAAACCTGCTGATCCTGGGCATCCCGCGCCGCGGCGTACCCTTGGCGAATCGCTTGGCCACTAAACTGGCAGAAATCGATCCAGCGTTCGTGATTGAAGAACGTACCGGACAACTCGATATCACCCTCTACCGAGACGACCTGGCCCGCGCCGAATCGCGGGTACCGGCCACAACGATCATCCCGCCGACGGGGGTCGATGACGCGGTGGTCGTCCTCGTAGACGATGTGCTGTATTCCGGTCGTACTATCCGGGCCGCACTCGATGCGCTGTCTGATATCGGCCGCCCACATACCGTCAGGCTGGCCGTTCTGGTTGACCGCGGACACCGCCAACTTCCGCTCCGTGCCGATTATGTCGGCAAGAACCTGCCGACCGCCTCGTCTGAGCACGTCAGAGTTCATTTGGTAGAAATTGATGGCGCCGAAGAGTATTACACGACAGATCAGGTCCAAATCGTGGATGTGATGAACTAATGCGGCACCTCTTAGCCACCCGAGATCTGTCCTACGACAACGCTTTGGCGATCCTTGACACCGCCCAAGAAATGGCGACCGTTTCAGGACGCTCGATCAAAAAGCTGCCGACCTTGCGCGGCCAGACCGTTGTCAATCTCTTCTTTGAAGACTCCACGCGCACTCGCACCTCATTTGAGGCAGCTGCCAAGCGGCTATCTGCTGATGTACTGAATTTCGCGGCCAAGACATCCTCAGTCTCGAAGGGCGAATCCCTCAAAGACACCGTGCAAACCCTGCAAGCCATCGGTGGTGATGCGATCGTGATGCGCCACTGGGCCTCCGGGGCCGCACAACAATTAGCCAATTTTGGCTGGTCCTCTTCGGCTGTGATCAACGCCGGAGACGGTACTCACGAACACCCAACCCAGGCACTGTTGGACGCATTCACACTACGCAATCGGCTCCACGGTCAGCACGCCACCGGCAAAGACCTCGACGGCGTCCACGTAGTTATCGTCGGCGATATCCTGCACTCCCGAGTAGCCCGGTCCAATGTGTGGTTACTGCACACCCTGGGCGCCAAAGTCACACTGACCGGCCCACCAACGCTGATGCCCGTCGGAGTAAATACTTGGCCGGTTGAGGTCAACTACAACCTGGATACGCTGCTAGCCCAGCGCCCCGATGCCGTCATGATGCTGCGGGTCCAAGCCGAACGCATGGCGGGGGCATTCTTTCCCTCACCGGCCGAATATACTCGCGGCTGGGGACTAACCAATGACCGGTATAAGACCATCGCCGATACCCACACGCTCATCATGCACCCGGGCCCGATGAACCGCGGACTGGAAATCTCGGCAGCGGCCGCCGACTCGGCTCAAAACACCGCACTTGAACAAGTTGCCAACGGCGTCTCTGTGCGCATGGCAGTCCTCTACCTGTTACTTGCAGGTCAACCAGGGCAATGAAAGGCCAGACCATGACGATAACCTCTGTGATAACCGGCGGCACCACACCCGACGGTATCCAAACCGATGTGGCCATCGACGCCACCGGCACCATTGCCCACCTCGGCCAAAACCTCAACACCGATGAGGCCGAGGTCATCGACGCCACCGGCAAGATCCTCTTGCCCGGCTTGGTGGATTTGCACACGCACTTGCGTGAGCCCGGCAACAATGACGCCGAAACCGTTGAAACCGGAACCCAGGCTGCCGCAAAGGGTGGCTTCACTGCGGTGCACGCAATGGCTAACTCGAATCCGGTGGCCGATACCGCCGGGGTGGTCGAACAAGTACACCGCCTAGGTAAAGCCGCCGGCTGGACCGACGTCTACCCGGTGGGTGCCGTGACGGTAGGCTTACAAGGTGAACAACTCGCCGAAATCTCGGCCATGCACGACTCGGCCGCCAACGTCACGATGTTTTCCGATGACGGGATGTGCGTATGGGATCCTGTGTTAATGCGTCGAGCTTTGGAATACGTCAAATCTTTTGATGGTTTCATTGCCCAGCACGCCCAAGAACCACGGTTGACCGAAGGCGCCCAGATGAATGAATCGGCGCTGTCTTCCGAACTCGGACTGGCTGGCTGGCCCGCCGTGGCCGAGGAATCGATCATTGCCCGCGACGTCCTGCTAGCCCAACACGTGGATTCGCGCGTCCACATCTGCCACGTCTCAACCGCCGGATCGGTTGAGTTAATCCGCTGGGCCAAATCCCAGGGCATTAATGTCACGGCAGAAGTCACGCCGCACCACCTGTTATTGACTGAAGACTACGTCAAAACCTATGACCCGATATATAAAGTGAACCCCCCGCTGCGCAAGGATTCTGATGTCCACGCACTGCGCGAAGGGCTGGCAGACGGCACAATCGACACCGTCGGGACCGACCACGCACCACACACGGCCGAAACCAAACAGTGCGAATGGGTTGTCGCTGCGATGGGCATGACCGGACTGGAAACCGCCCTGCCCGTCATTCAACACACGATGGTGGACACAGGTTTGCTGGACTGGCACGGCGTGGCACGCGTGATGTCGGTCAATCCGGCGCGCATCTACCGCCACACCGAACAGGGTCAACTGACCGATACCGGCAGCCTGGTCACCGGTGCTGTTGCCAACATTGCCGTCTACGATCCGGCACATAGCTTCGTGGTCAACCCCGCCGGCCACGCCTCGAAATCTGCCAATTCCCCGTATCGGGGTATGGAGCTTGCCGGCCAGGTGACCGACGTGTTCTACCGCGGACATCGCGTCGTCGCGGGAACTCACATCACTACGCCATACCGACACCGCTGAGAAGGAGGCCAGTTTTGGACGAGACAACATTCACGGTAACCCTGGCCTCGGTTATTCTCGTGGTGATGCTACTGGGGATCATCCTCGGGCGCCGCAACCGAACAAAGCGACAACAGTATGTGCCGGTACCCCAAGACATGCCAAGCGCCCTGATCGATCAACAACCCCTGACCGTAGTACACGGCACCTATGTGTCCACGGTGCTGGGCCAAGAACTACTCGAGCGAATCACGGCTCACAAGCTCGGCAACCCCGCCGAGACCCAGATTGAAATCCACACCAACGGCGTCGCACTACTGCGCGCCGGTGAACCAAATATCTTCATTGCAACCCCGGACATCATCAAAGTGGCCACGGTCTCTGGAATCGCAGGGAAATTTGTCGAAAAAGACGGCATCTTAGCCATTACCTGGAATCTGGGTGGCATGGAGGTCACGACCGGTCTGCGCACCGAAACCATCGCGCAACATCAACAACTTCACACCGCACTGGAACAACTTACAAACGGAAGGCAGACAGCATGACCGCATCAGCCAAACTCGTCCTGGCGGATGGCACCATCTACGCCGGCACACCCTATGCCGCAACCGGTACCGTCTTTGGTCAACTGGTCTTTGACACCACCATGACTGGTTATCAGCACAGTCTGACCAACCCTGCCAATGCTCACACCCTTTTGGTGTTTACCTTCCCGCACATCGGGAACGTCGGCGTCAATGATGCCGACGCCGAATCCGATACCTATTGGCCCGCCGGTGTTGTGATCCGTGAGCCAGCCCGCGTGCGCTCCAACTGGCAATCCGAACGCAACCTGGACACCGAGCTGACCGCGGCCGGGGTGGTGGGTATTGCCGGAATCGATACGCGTGCACTGACCCGCCACATCGCCGAGGCAGGACAAATTGTTGCTGGCATTTTTGCTGGCGACGACGCCGAAGCCTCCGACGCGGAGCTGGTCGCCCAAGTTCGTCAGGGGTCGAAACCAGCTACCCCACAGCTCCTCGATCGAGTCACCACCGGTACCGCGTATGAGGTGACAGCAGACAATCCGAAGCACACCGTCGCGCTGATCGACCTGGGTGTGCGTCGCGCAACAATCAACCAACTCGTGGGACGCGGCAATACGGTCAAGGTGCTGCCAGCAAGCGCAACCATCGACGACGTCACCGCAGCCAACGTCGATGGCGTCGTGTTCTCCTCGGGACCCGGAAACCCGGCCGAAACCGCCGCGCAGATCGAACTGGCGACCGCCCTGTTGGATGCCAAAACCCCGGTATTGGGCATTGGTTTAGGCCACCAAATTATAGCCCGCGCGTTGGGTTACGACACGGTGTTGATGGCAAAGGCGCAGCGTGGCCCGAACCAACCGGTCTACGATGTTGCCTCCGGTCAGAGCATCATCACCACCCAGAACCACGAGTTCGCCGTTATTGCCCCGCAAGGCACCGCGACCGCGCCGCACGCCACCTATGGCGAAGTGACAGTGACTCAATACAGCCTCAATGACAAATCGGTCGAAGCCCTGCGTGCGGAGGGCCTGCCGGTGATCACCGTGCAGTACTACCCAGAAAACACCGCCGTTGCTGTAGACGAAGCGCACCCGGTCTTTGATACCTTTGCAACCCTGATGGCCACCGGAAACTAAGACTTAGGAAACACCAGATATGCCAAAACGCACAGATCTCACATCCGTATTAGTCATCGGCTCCGGTCCCATCGTGATCGGCCAGGCCGCCGAATTCGATTACTCGGGAACCCAGGCCATCCGAGTGCTCAAAGAAGAAGGCATCCGCGTGGTGCTGGTCAACTCCAATCCGGCCACGATTATGACCGACCCGGAAATGGCTGACGCTACCTACGTTGAACCCATCACCGCCGACATCGTCGAAAAGATCATCGCCGCCGAACGCCCCGATGCGATCCTGCCCACCCTGGGAGGTCAGACCGCACTGAACACCGCCATCCAATTAGATGAGCGTGGCGTGTTAGAAAAATACAACGTCGAACTCATTGGTGCCAACATCGCTGCCATTGAACTGGGCGAAAATCGCGAAGAATTCAAAGGCGTGGTCGAGCGCTGCGGTGCTGAATCTGCCCGCTCGGTCATTGTCCACACCATGGATGAAGCCTTGGACGCCGCTCAAGAACTGGGTTACCCCATGGTCGTACGGCCCTCATTTACGATGGGTGGCCTGGGCTCGGGCATGGCCTACAATGAGGCCGATCTGCACCGCATCGCCGGTGCTGGCATCCAGTACTCTCCAACCTCCGAGGTGCTGTTGGAAGAGTCCATCCTGGGATGGAAAGAATACGAGTTCGAAATGATGCGCGACAGTGCCGACAACGTCATCGCACTGTGCTCGATCGAAAACTTTGATCCGGTCGGTGTCCACACCGGTGATGCGATCACTGTTGCGCCGGCTGTGACGCTGACCGATCGCGAATTTCAAAAGATGCGCGATATCTCGATCAAGATCATTCGCGAAGTCGGGGTGGCCACCGGTGGCTGTAACATCCAGTTCGCCGTGAACCCCGAAGACGGCCGCATCGTCGTCATCGAAATGAACCCGCGCGTATCCCGCTCGTCGGCCCTGGCTTCTAAAGCCACCGGGTACCCGATTGCTAAGATCGCCACCAAATTGTCCCTGGGTTACACCCTGGATGAGGTTCTCAACGACATTACCGGCACCACCACCGCAGCCTTTGAACCGGCCCTAGACTACGTCGTGGTGAAAGTTCCGCGCTTTGCGTTCGAGAAATTCCCGGCCGCTGACGCGACTTTGACGACAACTATGAAGGCCGTCGGAGAGGTTATGTCCTTTGGCCGCAACTTCTCCGAAGCCCTCCAAAAAGCGCTGCGTTCTTTGGAACAAACGAAGGACGCCGAACTGGACTTCACGGTGCCGGATGATGTCGAGGTTGCACAACTGCTCGAAGCCGCCAAAACCGCCACGACCTCGCGTCTGGGGCAGATCCAGCGCGCGCTGCTCGGGGGAGCAACCTCCGACCAGATCTTCGAGATCACTCAGATCGATCCCTGGTTCATCGACCAATTAGTGCTGATCAACGAAGTCGCAACCGATATTCGAAACGCCGAGGAACTCACCAAAGACGTTTTGATCCACGCCAAGCGTCATGGCTTTTCGGATAAACAAATCGGCCAATTACGCCACATGGATGAAGCCGTCGTTCGCGGCGTGCGCCACGCCCTGGGTATTCGCCCGGTCTATAAATCGGTCGACACCGCAGCCGGTGAACACGCTGCCCAAGCGCCGTATCACTACTCGTCCTACGACGGTTTCGAAACCGAAATCACCAAACACACCCGTCCAACCGCGATCATTTTGGGTTCGGGGCCGAACCGCATCGGTCAGGGTGTGGAGTTCGACTATTCGTGTGTGCATGCCACCATGGCCATGCAACAGGCCGGTTATGACACGGTGTTAGTCAACTGCAACCCGGAAACCGTCTCCACTGACTCGGATATGTCGGATCGGCTCTATTTCGAACCACTGACACTGGAAGACGTGCTAGAAATCATCCACGCCGAAGAGCAAACCGGCCCGGTCGAAGGCGTATTTGTCCAGCTTGGTGGCCAGACCCCGTTAAAGTTGGCCCAAGATCTCGCCGATGCAGGCGTAACCATTCTTGGGACTTCACCGGAGGCCATCGATCTCGCCGAACACCGCGGCCTGTTCTCCCAGGTCCTGCAAGAAGCCGGCCTGACCGCACCAAAAAACGGCACTGCGGTATCGTTTGAAGATGCCAAAGCCGTGGCCGATGAGATCGGCTACCCTGTGTTGGTTCGCCCCTCGTATGTATTGGGTGGCCGCGGCATGGAAATCGTCTATGACGAAGCCCAGCTAGAGTCCTACATCCAAAACTCGACGGCAGAAATTACCGCCGAACACCCCGTGTTAGTTGATCGCTTCCTCGACGATGCCATTGAAATCGACGTCGATGCACTGTATGACGGTCACGAACTGTTCATGGGCGGCATCATGGAACATATCGAAGAAGCCGGTATACACTCCGGTGACTCAGCGTGTGTGCTGCCACCGACTACCCTGGCACCCGACGTGCTGGCACGGGTACGTGAAGCAACCGAAGCCATCGCCAAGGGTGTGGGCGTGCGCGGTCTGATCAACATCCAGTTCGCCCTGGCCGCTGATATTCTCTATGTCATTGAGGCCAACCCGCGTGCCTCACGCACCGTACCATTCGTCTCCAAAGCAACCGGTGTTGCGTTGGCCAAAGCAGCAGCCAAAATCGGTGTTGGGTCCACGATTGCTGAACTCCGTGAGACCGGCGACCTGCCAGCTACGCATGACGGCTGGTCACTGCCACTGGGCGCGCCCATTGCTGTCAAGGAAGCCGTGTTGCCCTTTACTCGCTTCCGCACCCCAGAAGGCCGCGTCGTGGACTCGCTGTTGGGCCCTGAAATGCGCTCGACCGGTGAGGTCATGGGGATTGATAAGTACTTCGATACCGCCTATGCCAAATCCCAGGACGCTGTGGGTGGACGACTGCCCACGAGTGGTCGGGTCTTTATCTCGGTGGCCAATCGCGATAAGCGCGGTATCGTCGCGCACGCAAAACGGTTGACCGATATGGGCTTTGAGCTCGTGTCAACCGGCGGTACCGCCGATGTGCTGGCGCGCAATGGCATCATCACGGAAGTTGTCGATAAGATCACCAGCGACGTCGAAACCACCGGCGAAACGATCCTTGACCAACTCGAAGACGGCCGCGTTGACCTTGTCATCAACACCCCATCGGGTTCAGATGCTCGCGGGGACGGCTACGAGATTCGTGCCGCCGCGAATTCCCTCGGTGTCCCGCTGGTGACCACACTGGCGGCGATCGGAACCGCCTTGCAAGCTATCCAGGCCCAGCGCGAATACTCCTGGGACGTCACCAGCCTGCAAGAACACGATCGTCGTCTCGCCGCAGTGATCAAGGCCCAGCAGTAGGAAGCCATGCCTCATTCATTTGGAAGTCGTCTCGCCGCAGCGATGGACCATCACGGTCCACTGTGCTTGGGTATTGATCCTCATCGTCACCTGCTCAGCGCCTGGGGGTTGAGCGATGACCCAGCCGGGGTGGCAACCTTTTCCAAGACCGTAGTCGAAGCTGCAGCCGAAACCACCGGGGTCGCCGTCCTCAAGCCGCAGGTGGCACTCTATGAGCGTTTCGGCTCGGCCGGCTTCGCCGTGCTGGAAGAAACCCTGCAGTTGGCGCGCGAAGCAGACATCCTCACGATTGCCGATGCTAAACGCGGCGACATCGGTTCGACCATGGAAGGTTACGCGCACGCTTGGTTAGCAGATGGTTCCGCTCTAGCAGCTGATGCCGTCACACTCACCGCATATCTGGGCTACGAATCACTGCGTCCTGCAATTGATTTGGCCTTGTCCCAGGACAGGGGAGTGTTCGTGCTAGCCCTGACATCGAATCCTGAAGGGGCATCTGTTCAACATCTTGGGTCCGCCGGCGACTCGGTGGCCAAAAGAATTGTCGATGCGACAACGCAGGATAATGCCCGCGCCCCACGTATGGGATCCGTTGGGTTGGTTATCGGCGCGACCGTTTCGGACGCGGCCAAGCGCCTGAATATTGATCTGGTTAGGGCAAACGCGCCAATCCTTGCTCCAGGCTACGGCGCCCAAGGAGCACAGGCCGCCGATATTCGAGAAGGCTTCGGTGATGCTTGGCGGAACGTCCTAGTCAACTCGTCGCGAGGCATACTGCAGCATGGGCCAAAAGTAGCCGATTTGAAGTCGGCTATAGGTGAGGCCCGCAAAGACCTGAATGTGAAGTAGAATACATTTCACTAGGTAGAACAGCTCAAACCCTCAAGTGGTAGAGCACTTTGGGGTGACTGTCCTCACCGTCACGTAGAAGCGGGCACGAAAGGGCAATGCCAATGGTTCTCAAGGATTTGACACCAGCTGAGCGTCAAGCCGCCAGACAAAAAGCGCTCGATGCCAGAACTACGCGGGCAAAAATCAAAGCGGATTTTGCAGACGGCAGGCTGACGCTGCAAGAGGTTTTTGAACGATCTGATACAGACGAGGCCGTCGCCCGCATGCGGACCATCGACCTATTAACGTCGATCAAAGGTATCGGAGAGATTCGGGCCCAAAGCATCATGGAGCAGTGTGATATCTCCTTGAACCGGCGTCTTCGCGGACTGGGTCATCGTCAGCGCACAGCATTGATCGATGTCCTAGGCCGATAGAAAAATTTCCACTCCAACCGGCGGTCTCTTTTGTGAGATCGCCGGTTGTTGCGCTAATCTACACGTAGCGCTGGGCGCTGCGACCACCTAAGACCACGAGGAATATCTTGCCTGATCAGACGCCACCGGTCATCCCCGGACCCCGAGAGTTGACCTTGCGTCCCGAACATGCGGGAAAACGCCCCGCAGTGACCGTCCTCGCTGGACCGACTGCTGTGGGTAAAGGCACCGTGAGCCAATATCTCCGCGATCATTATCCCCAGGTGTGCCTATCTGTCTCGGCCACGACCCGTGAACCACGGCCCGGCGAGGTTGACGGAGTGCACTACACGTTTGTGTCGCACGAACAATTTGACGCACTCGTTCAACAAGGCAAGATGCTGGAATGGGCACAAGTTCACGGGCAAAATAAATACGGCACACCGCGCGAGATGGTCGAAAATGCTCTGGCCGAAGGAAAACACGTTTTACTAGAAATCGATCTGCAAGGCGCGCGCCAAGTACGTCAGACCTTGCCAGAAGCCACATTCGTATTTCTGGCACCCCCCAGCTGGGAAGAACTCGTGCGGCGTCTCGTCGGGCGTGGCACCGAATCCCTAGAGGACCAGCAGCGCAGGCTGGAAACAGCTAGACTAGAGCTGGCTGCAGAACCAGAATTTGACGCCGTGATTGTCAACGATACAGTGGGACAAGCTGCTGCCCGACTGGTCGACGTCATGCAATTGACTACACCTCAACAGTAGCCACGGCCGAAAACAAATACCATCCACAATCTCCGGTCGCTCCGGAGAAACTTATTGGAGAGTCAGTGACTGAACAAAAAATCGAAGGTATCGTCAACCCATCGCTCGATGTGCTCATCGACAAGGTTGATTCCAAGTACGCCCTGGTGCTTTTCGCGGCACAGCGTGCACGCCAGATCAATGCCTACTATTCCCAACTCCACGAAGGTCTCTTCGAATACGTTGGCCCCCTGGTCGATACCGAACTGAATGAAAAGCCGCTTTCGATCTCCCTGCGTGAGATCGATGCTGGCCTCTTAGAAATGAAACCAGTCGAAGAAGTCCGTGCCGCCGCAGCCGAGGAATTGGACGAAGAATTCCCAACCTTCGAATTGCCAGCCAACGAGGATGATCCCTTCGCCTTGCCAGAAGAACCTGCCGCTGGTTCTGACGACTAACCACACCACGAGGCTCGACGAGGGAACCCATGCGGATTGTACTGGGCGTTACCGGTGGTATCGCCGTCTATAAGGCTGCCCTGCTCCTACGGCTCATGACCGAAGCTGGCCATGATGTTCATGTGGTTCCCACCGACTCGGCCCTAAAATTCGTGGGTAAACCCACGTGGGAAGCCCTCTCGGGGAGGCCGGTCTACAACGACACTTTTGAGGCCGTTGAAGACGTCAATCACGTGCTCCAAGGCCGCAAGGCCGACTTAGTGCTTCTTGCACCTGCCACCGCAAACTCGATTGCCAAGGCTGCTGCTGGATTAGCAGAAGACCTTCTAGGCAATATTCTGCTAACGGCTACCGTACCGGTGATCATGGCACCTGCCATGCACACCGAAATGTGGGAAAACCCGGCAACACAAGCCAATGTGGCTACATTGCGTTCCCGCGGGGTACATATCATTGAACCGGCAGTAGGGCGTCTTACCGGGGTTGATACCGGAAAAGGTCGATTCCCCGAGCCTGAAGAAATCTGGGCCCAAGCCCAACAGATCGTCTCACAGTCGCAACCAGGGGACCGACTCGCCGGGAAAACTGTCGTGATTAGTGCCGGCGGTACTCGCGAAGCGCTCGACCCAGTGCGCTATTTGGGCAATCGGTCATCGGGCAAACAAGGCGTTGCCTTAGCAAAAGCTGCCGCTAAACAAGGCGCACAGGTCACCTTGATCGCGGGAGCCATGGACATCCCGGCACCACAACACCCCAGCATTAACGTGGTGCAGATCGAATCCACGCGGGAGCTCCACGACGCCGTTTTGACGCATGCTCAACACAGAGATGCGCTAATCATGGCTGCAGCCGTGGCTGACTTCCGCCCCGCCAGTGTGACCGATAACAAGATCAAAAAAGAAGACGATGAGTCGGCACCTACCATCGTGTTAGAACAAACCGAAGACGTACTGCGGACGAGCGTCGAACAACGCGCCGCTGGACAACCGCTGCCTAGGATCATTGTCGGCTTCGCGGCAGAAACCGGTGACGCCACCACCAGTCCGTTGGAATACGGGCGCGCAAAACTACAGCGTAAAGGCTGCGAAATGCTGGTGGTCAACGAAGTCGGCGTCGGCAAGGTCTTCGGCCAGGATGATAATAACGTCACCATGCTGTTTGCTGACGGACGTGAAGATATCACCGTGGCAGGCAGTAAAGACATAGTTGCTGCAGCGATTATCGATCAGTTGGCTGCCGTCCTAGCCTAGAGTTTTACGATCCATGAACCCCCGCCTTGTCGGGGTCGGGGAAGCGGGTAAACTCTCCTACTGTGACTGCTAAAAATACTTCATCCATGTATGAGCCCTACGAGGGCATCGGCGACGGCCAACTTCGGTTATTCACCTCCGAATCCGTAACCGCCGGCCACCCTGACAAAATTTGCGACCAAATCTCAGATGCGATCCTTGATGCGATCATCGCCCAGGATTCCAATGCCAAAGTCGCAGTAGAAACCCTGGTCACCACCGGCCTGGTCCAAGTCGCAGGTGAGGTCAACACCTCCGCCTATGTCGAAATCCCAGAGATCGTGCGTCAAACCATCCTGGATATTGGCTACGACTCCTCAGCCAATGGATTCGACGGAGCAACCTGCGGCGTCAACATTTCCATTGGCCAGCAGTCATCTGACATCCACCACGGCGTATCCACCTCACTCGAAGCCCGCGATGGTTCAGTCGATGAGATCGACAAACAAGGCGCCGGAGACCAGGGCATCATGTTTGGGTATGCCTCCAATGAGACCCCGGCTTTGATGCCTGCCCCGATCTACTTGGCACACCGGTTATCAGAGCGTCTTACGACCGTGCGCCAACAAGACCACACACCGATGCCCTACCTGTTGCCAGACGGTAAAACTCAGGTCACGATCGGCTACGACGAACACCACGTGCCTCAAACGGTCGAAACCGTCGTCGTCTCCACTCAGCACCTAGCAGATGTGACCCAGGAACAACTCCACGATGACATCACCGAACACGTCATTAAACCCGTGCTCGTGAACTTCGGGCTTAATTACGACAACGCCGAATTCATCATCAATCCGTCTGGTCCCTTCGTGATCGGAGGCCCGGTGGGTGACGCCGGGTTGACTGGACGTAAGATCATTGTCGACACCTACGGTGGCATGGCCCGCCACGGTGGTGGCGCATTCTCTGGCAAAGACCCCTCGAAAGTTGACCGATCGGCAGCTTATGCGACTCGCTGGCTTGCCAAAAACATCGTGGCCGCAGAACTCGCTGATCGTGTTGAGGTGCAGGTCGCATACGCGATCGGAAAAGCCCGTCCCGTTGGGCTTTATGTAGATACGTTCGGAACCGGAAAAGTTAGTCACGACGACATGGTCGCCGCGATCAATGAGGTCTTCGACCTGCGTCCAGCTGCCATCGTGCAGGATCTGCAATTATTGCGCCCCATCTATCAAGCCACCGCTGCCAACGGTCACTTCGGCCGCGAACTGCCAGACTTCACCTGGGAACGCACCGATAAAGTCGACCAATTGCGTGCCGCGGTAGGCTGGTGATGTGCCACAAACGGATGCTCTGTTCGATCTACCGGAACGCCGCGCGACCTTGCCGCCGGCGCCTGACGGGTGGCCGAAACAACCGGTAGCCAAGATTTTGCTCGAGGCACCGGTATTGCATCTGGACCGATTCTTCGACTATCTCGTACCCCAGGAGCTCGACGCGGCAGCCCAACCGGGCGTGCGAGTTAAAGTTCGGTTTGGACACCAGCAACTCTTCGGTTGGCTCATTCGACGCACCGACACCATCGACACCGCAGCCCGTTTGACGACCATCCGCACGGTCGTCTCAGCGCTTCCCGTGCTAGAACCGAAGGTCCTGGAACTCACACAACAGGTAGCTCAGCATTATGGGTCGATCACCTCGGACGTATTACGCGCCGTCGTACCCCGTCGCGTTGCTGGGGTTGAACGTGAGATTGCCGAACAAGTAGCAGACCACAGCATCCCCGCGCCACCGGTCATCGCTGCCCCAGACGAAACGCCGCTCACCGGCAAGAACGCACCTGACTTCCGCTGGGATCTGCTCGAAGGCGCCGAACAACTCTTCACCCCAGAACATCACGGACAATACGCTCTAACCTTGCCCAGTGCCCACGGCAACTGGGACGCGATGGGGATATTGGCAGACGCCGCGCACCGGCTAGCCGCCAGTGAACAAAACACCCTCATTGTGGTACCCGACCACAAATACCTTTCACGACTGCAGCGACAACTCGAAGACCGTATTGGCGCTGGCAGATTTGCGATGCTCAGCGGTGAACAAGGCAACACCACCCGCTACCGTTCGTTTCTGAGCATCCTCACCGGTCAACATCGGATTGTGATTGGCACCCGGTCGGCCGTCTGGGCGCCGTTAGCCCATATCGATGCGATATTCGTCTGGGAACCGACCAGTGAACATCTCATCGAGCCGCGCACCCCGTACTTCCACGTGCATACCGTCGCACGCCTCCGGGCAACCCAACACGGCGCACGACTCGTACTGGCCTCTACATCCCGAGCCCTGGAGATTCAACACCTGGTCGCCACGGGGCGGCTGAGCCAGGTGGGTACCGACCGCGACACCCGGAAGGCTCTAGCTCCCCGCGTCGTAGCCACCTCGGACTCTTTCCATGCCGAACGTGACCCGTTAGCGCAGATCGCACGCATCCCGCACCTAGCACACCTGACCGCCAGGGAAGCCCTCGAAGGTAAACATGGCCGACCCGGCCCGGTGTTAGTGCAAGTGGCTCGTGCCGGATTCATCCCTGGCTTGTTCTGCGCCCACTGCGGCGACTCCGCCCGATGCCGACATTGCACCGGCCCATTGGGATACACCGACCGGATCGCGGTCGAACGCCAAGAAGCGACCTGTCGGTGGTGCGGCACCAAAGAACGCAATTTTGCTTGCACCAACTGCGGTGCTCGCCATTTGCGGGCCGGCGCGCGCGGTGTGCACCGGACCGCCGATGAACTGGGCAGGGCCTTTCCCATGACACCCGTGATGTCATCATCAGCTGACCACATGTTGGTGACCGTAGGGGAGCAGCCCGCCATCGTCATAGCGACCCCCGGCGCCGAACCCGTAGCAACCGATGGCTATGCTGCCGCCCTACTGCTCGATGGTGACGCGCAGCTGCAACGTGAAGGCCTCAATGTTCCCGAACACGTATTAGGCCACTGGATGCGCGCAGCAACGCTGGTACGGCCCGCTGCAGATGGCGGGACCGTCGTGGTAACCGCAGACTATAATGACGCCGTTGCTGCCTTAGTGCAGATGAACCCGATTGCTTGGGCGACGCGGCAATTGGCGCAGCGCCAACAACTGGGTCTGCCCCCGACCATGCGGGTGGCGGAACTGAATGGGCCTTCACATGAGATACAAAAGACCATTCGACACACGCCACTGCCGTATCAGTCTGAGGAATCGCCATGGATCGGTCCGGTCCCAGTTGATGAAACGAATCATCGGGCGTTGTTATTTTATCCTGAGCATGTCGCCGATCAGGTGGTGGGCGCGCTAAAGACGACGCGTGCGCAGCTCTCTGCCAGAGGCGAGACAACATCGGTTCGACTGAGAATCGATCCGACCGACGTGTTGTAACCCATCTGAGCCAGACTATGTTTCAGAATCGTCAGTCGTTTCGATCTGCTTGAAAGCCGCAGACAGTTCATGCTCGGCGGGCAAAGCTTTTTTCTCATCCGAAGGCAAGGACTCATAGGTGTAGGTGGCCACGGCCATGGGTGACTCCGACCGACTCAGGGCATATCGGACGCTGTGGTCATTTTTGCTGCCGCAGATCAGGATTCCTACCGTCTGGGCGTGCGCATCGCGCTTGAGCTGGTCATCGACCACCGCCACATAGAAATTCAACTTTCCAGCGTACTCTGGCTGGAATTTACCGGTTTTGAGCTCGACGACAAAGTAGCGCAGCTGCTCCACATGGAAGAATAACAAATCGATGTAGTAATCGTCGCCACCAACTTCGACGTGCACTTGGCGCCCTACAAACGCGAAACCAGGCCCTAGCTCTCGCAAGGTCTCCACGATCCGGTCCGTCAGCGCTTGTTCGACGTCCCGCTCGGCGACTTCGCCGGACAATCCCAGAAATTCGAAAGCATACGGATCTTTGGCCACCTGTTGGGCCAGTTCCGACTCGGGGGCGGGCAACCGTTGAGGGAAGTTCGAGGGCGCTGCGCCGGTGCGTTCAATCGTGTTGTTTTTGATCATGTTGAGCAACACGTTACGAGACCAACCGAACTCAACGGCTGCGGCGGCGTACCACTGCCGTGCTTCTTGGGTCAGGGGCTTATCGAGAAGGGTGCGGATATGGCCCCAAGGCAATTGCGCCACAGGTTGTGGCGCAATTTCGTCTACGTTCCAGTGCCGGGCGAAGGTGGTCATGTACTGCAAGTTCCGAGGTGAGAAGCCGCGCATCTGGGGAAACTCGGCCCGCAAGTCCTCGGCTAAACGAGCGATGATTTTGCTGCCCCAGCCTTGGTGCTCTTGCCGTACAAGGATCTCTTTCCCGATGGTCCAATACAGTTGGATCAGCTCGGTGTTAATAGTGCGCCGTGCTTGGGTCTGGGCTTGGCTTACTTGTTGTTTGAGCCTCTCAAAAGTCTGTCGATAATCGTCGGGAAGGGCAAGATCTGCAGAAGACATAGTGCTAAGTGGCCAGCCTCGGTTCTTTGATACGAATCTCTGTCATATTACCGCCCTCGATAGTAGTCTGCTTCATCCGAGAACACGCTGGCGAGGTGTCAATGTTCAATGAACTGCGAGCCGCATACCTCTGCGGTAATCGCACTGGTAGCACTGACTGAGGGCCCAGAGCTCTTGGATGCCACAGAGATATACCAGATTAGACAGAGTTTACTTAGCGAGCAGCTGGCTCACTCTCATCTGGATTGGCACATTCGACACCGCCAAACGAAGCTGACAATCGCAGGTCTGATCGTATAGCTGATGAGTCACGATAGTCTGACGATCCCGCGTGCCGCTTATGGTTTTAGACTCCGAACTCAATACTCCGTCATTGAACCCTGGTAACCTTAAGGGTAGGAAATACGCGGTGTATCGACAGGAATTATCATGGCCAAGATATCCGATTCATCCGAAAATCAACAGCCTCCAACCACCGGCGCACAACCCCCGCCGATTGATCAGACGCCGCACGATTCTCAGTTGCAAGCAAGAACTGGCACCAAGCTCGAAAAGCATCAGAAGCAAGGCTTCACCACGGGTACCTGGATCGCTTTGATCCTTGGCGCGCTGGTCCTGATCATGCTGCTAATCTTCATCCTGCAGAACAATGTCCCAGCTGATTTCGCTTACCTAGGCTGGGCATTCTCACTCCCCTTGGGCATTGCAATGCTGTTCGCAGCCATCGCAGGCATGCTGGTCATGGGACTATTCGGCTCCGTAAAGCTCATCAAGATCAGTCACCGGGTGCGCAAGCTCGAAAAGGAACGCCAAGAACTGAAACGCACCCTCCGTTAAGCGATACCACAGGTCCGTCGGCAGAATTTTTAGGATTAGTAATGCGGGTGAGTCTGATTGTGGTGGTGCTGCCATATTCCGGGTGATGATTCGAGTCTGACTGGTACGAGTCCCAACTTTCGGAATCCCAATACGACCCTCTGTCATGACTGGCAGTCAGTCTTTGAATAGAAGGTGACGGAACCTACTCCCATGAAGCATCTCGGCGCCTATGGCGCTCACACTGATGCAAACATCAGTTCTATGTACTGAGGTTCCTGGGTCGTGCGCGATATGTGTGAATTCCGTACCGGATAAGGACAGCAATCCAAATTATCCTACAAATGAAGAGATCGAGCCGATGAGCTGACCGCGTTCGAGACCGATACTGCTCCTCGGCAGCTAGCCGTTCTCAAGATTCATCATAGCTACCCGGACATTGACCCATCGAACCTGCGGCTGACCTCGTCTACTCACAGCCGGTTCAGGTGTCAGATCGAGCTTTGACATGCAGTGTCACTAGGATGAGACCTTCGGTGCACGCTCGACAATCCGCCCGCTACAACCGAGACTGCAGACCGTTTCGCTCAAGTCGATCAGCCTGAGTCGATAATTTCACATTGGTTTCGCTCAACCCTGAGCTGCGCACGCCAGTTGGATGAACGCCATACTAAGTTCCGTGAGCTTTCACGACCCCTGGGCCCGGTGAAAGCGCGGTGTTACGATTGGCTCACTGACGTGAAAGTCTGACGGAAAGGGCATGTCATGAGCCCATTGAAATCCGGAAATTCATACTGGATGGAGTCGGTACCGCCCACCTCCTATCCGTCGCTGCAGGCAGAGGTAACCGCAGATGTTTGCATCGTTGGCGGAGGTATCGCCGGCCTTCTGAGCGCGTTCGAACTTTCCGAAGCCGGTTTGCGTGTGGCAGTCCTAGAAAGTGGACATATAGCCTCGGCCGTCACCGGTTATACCACGGCTAAACTGACATCCCAGCACGGCGCCCGCTACCTCCGAATGACACAGGAGTATGGCTCCCAGGTTGCTCGCAGTTACGCTCAGGCGAACCAGGACGCGCTGGAGCGTATTCGCCACATCGCTTCGGAACTGCACATCAACGATGCCCTCCAAACCCGCGATGCCTACGTCTATGGCACCGATCCCAGGAGCGTCACCGAGCTGCGCGCCGAAGCTCAGGCCGCAGTAGACGCCGGGCTCCCGGCCTCGTTCACTACCGACGTCCCGGTCCCATTCGAAACCGTCGGTGCCGTGCGGTTCACCGACCAGGCCCAGATGCATCCACGGCGGCTGCTTGTGCCACTCGCTGCCGCGCTTACCGAGCGCGGGGTACAGATCTTCGAGTCCAGTCGAGCGAAAGACATCAGCTTCGACAACCACTGGACAGTCAGCACTCAAGACGGCCGAGTGCACGCGGACAACGTCGTCGTAGCCGCCCTGATTCCCACGGCAGGCGTTGGCAACGAACTGTGGGATCAATTGTATTGTCATCAAGGGTTCGTTGTAGCACTGCCGCTATTCAGCCAGACCACTGACCCTGGCGGCGTGCTGATCTCCTACGAGCGTCCGATGCGCTCACTCCGCGCGATCGAACGCCCCGAAGGGCGGCTACTGCAGGTTGCTGGGGGCGCGTTCGTCAACAATCCCAACACCGGGGCTGAGCCCTACGACGACCTTGAGGCCTGGGCGCGCGAACACTTCGACGTCGGCGAGGCCGAATATCGATGGACTACGCAGGACTACTCAACTGCCGACGGTATCCCGCTCATCGGGCCGCTTGCCGAAGACGGACTCTACATCGCCACGGGCTTCGGGGGCTGGGGCCTTACGACCGCCGGGGTCGCTGGAGCTATCATGCGTGACTTCATCACCGGAAGCCACAGGACCGAGGAATATCGTAACGTCTTCGACCCGAGGCGCGACCTTGCCGCCATCGACAGTACATTAATCTCCGCACGCACCAGCAGCGGTACTGACCGCAACGCGAACGAGATCATCCGGGAACTGACTCCAGGCGATGCAGCTGTGGTACGCAGCGGCGGAGAGCAACTCGCCGTACACCGGGATGACGACGGGCAGCTGAAAGTCGTCTCGGCTGTATGTACGCACGCCGGTTGTATTGTGCTGTGGAACAACTCGGACTCCCAGTGGGCCTGCCCCTGCCACGGTTCGAAGTTCTCCACCGATGGTTCGGTGCTTCAAGGCCCCGCGGAAGCGCCCCTGTCGGACAAGCGACACTTGATTGACGAATGAAGACGTCGCCTGGTTTTGGTCTGGACGCTGATTTTGCGTGCCGGGTATCTTTTCAGCGTTGGCGTCATCGCCCTGTGTCAGTTGTGACACCCCACGGCGGCTACGCTCAGTACGCGACTGCTCCACGAGAACGGGTCCACGACATGTCGGATTCGCGACTGACCGATGAT
>CAZAAP010000020.1:0-23740 GCA_964482935.1 uncultured Enteractinococcus sp. | reverse complement strand
CATCATCGACCACGCGCTGATTTGCGGTTGCCGTCGTGGCGAGGATAGGGGTCTGTGGCAGCTCATCAATCACGCTGCCAATGCGACGGTAATCCGGACGGAAGTCGTGGCCCCAGTCTGAGATGCAATGGGCTTCGTCGATGACCAGCATGCCCAGTCGCGTCATCAGATCAGGCAGCTGGCTTTCGCGGAACACGGGATTATTGAGCCGTTCGGGCGAGATCAACAGGACGTCAATCTCATCGGTAGCGAGTCGCTGGGTGATGCTATCCCAGGTGGCCGCGTTGGTCGAGTTGATAGTCTCAGCCACAATACCGGCACGCTGTGCCGCTGCGACCTGATCTGCCATAAGTGCCAAGAGCGGCGAGATGATCAGCGTGGGGCCGTGGCCTTGACGGCGGAGCAGTGCGGTCGAGACGAAGTACACGGCAGATTTCCCCCAGCCGGTGCGTTGCACGACCAGTCCGCGGCGTCGGTCGGCCACGATGGCTTGTATGGCTTCGTATTGTCCGTCGTGGAAAGTGGTGGGTTTACCCACAAGTTCGGAGAGAACCTGGGTTGCTTCATCGCGTAGTGTCATGATTGTTAACCTAATCAACCGGGCCCGCTATTGCAGACCCGGTTGACGGATTGGGGAAATCTTAGCTGTTTAGGCCAAGACGTTCCTTGAGACCTTCTAGTTCCTTAGTCATGGTTTCTGGGAGTTTGTCACCGAATTTGGCGAACCATTCTTCGATCATCGGGATCTCATCGTGCCATTCTTCGGAGTCAAACCGGATCGACGTCACGAGGTTTTCTCGCGAGATCTCCAGACCCGACAAATCCAAGGCATCTTCGGTTGGTACGACGCCGATTGGGGTGTCGATGCCTTCGCCTTGACCTTCGAGACGTTCAACGACCCATTTGAGAACACGGGAGTTCTCGCCAAAACCTGGCCAGGAGAATTTGCCTTCGTCGTTGCGCCGGAACCAGTTGACCAAGAAAACCTGCGGCATGTTTTCTTCGCCAATCTTGCCTGCCATGTCCAACCAGTTTTGGACGTAGTCACCGGCTGCGTAGCCGATGAATGGCAGCATGGCCATTGGGTCGCGGCGGACGACGCCGACGGTACCTTCTGCGGCTGCGGTTTGTGCGGACGACAGGGTCGCACCCTTGAAGACACCGTCTTGCCAGGAACGCGCTTCAGTCACCAGTGGGATGGCGGTGTCACGACGGCCACCGAACAGGATGGCATCAAGTTTGATGCCATCTGGATTGAAGTATTCTTCGGCCAGCATGTCCGTCTGATCGATCGGTGTGCAGAAGCGCGAGTTCGGGTGGGCTGCCGGGGTATCGGATTCCGGGGTCCACTCGTTGCCCAACCAGTCGGTCAGCTTTGCTGGTTTTTCTTGGGTCATACCTTCCCACCACACGCCGCCTTCTGGGGTGAGTGCCACGTTAGTGAAGATGGTGTTGCCCTTGGCGATGGCACGCATAGCGTTCGGGTTGGTGTGCCAACCGGTGCCCGGTGCCACCCCGAAGAAACCGTATTCTGGGTTGACAACACGCAGTTCGTTGTTGTTATGTGGCGTGATCCAGGCAATATCATCGCCTAGAGTTTCGGCCTTCCAGCCCTCCAGGGTTGGATCAATCAGTGCCAGGTTGGTCTTACCTGTCGCCGATGGGAAGGCACCCGTGATCGTGTACGACTTACCTTCTGGGCTGGTGAGTTTCAGGATGAGCATGTGCTCAGCCATCCAGCCCTCATCACGGGCCATGGCAGACGCAATACGCAGCGAGTATGCCTTCTTACCCAGCAGGGCGTTACCGCCGTACCCGGAACCGTACGACATGATGACGCGTTCTTCTGGGAAGTGCACAATCCATTTGGTGTCGTTTGATGGCCACGGAACATCTTCCTGGCCTTCTTCCAGTGGTGCACCCACGGAGTGCAGAGCGGGGACGAAGAACGCTTCGGTTTCTTCGATCTTATTCAAGACGTCGGTGCCGACGCGTGCCATGATGCGCATAGACAGCACAACATAGGGGCTGTCGGTGATTTCGACCCCGAATTTGGGATCTTGAGCATCCAGTGGACCCATCACAAATGGGACGACGTACATAGTGCGACCGCGCATTGAGCCGTCGAACGCGTCGTTGAGGATGGCTTTCATTTCTGACGGGTCTTTCCAGTTATTGGTAAAACCAGCGTCTTCTTCTTTTTCAGAGCAGATAAACGTCCGCGACTCTACGCGGGCAACATCAGCGGGATCAGAGAACGCCGCATAAGAATTCGGAAACTGCGGGTCCGTGAGACGAACCAGTGAACCGGCATCGACCATTTCTTGTGCGATGCGATCATATTCTTCTTGCGAACCGTTTACCCAATAGACCGAGTCCGGTTGGGTCAGCTCCGCTGTTTCTCTGACCCATTCCAATAATGCTTTGTAATTGGTGGGTGCGGTGTCCTCAATCTGTGCAGCCAGATTCGAGGCGGCGTTTTCAACCATGTGGATCCTTTTTCGTATCGACTTACCAACCGCAGCATGACAATACCAGCACGTCGTCGTGCTGCGAACCGTTCCGGTCGGAACGAGAGTCTATGTCGCATACTTTAGCAGTCTGCCTGCAAGGGCCGGGCAAGATGATTCACCCAAACTTCGCCCAGAGACAACATTGCCGTCACCCGGATGCGCAAAAGTGAGCAACGACACCCAACTTCCGGCTGAATACCCACGATTGTGGCGGAATTCCGGGGTTTTTGAAAGTCCTATAGGCGAAAGAAATGATCTTTTGCACGTTACTTTGTGCCCCAGGGGCTCCGTTTACACCGGGAGTGCTGGTTCGATTTTGCATTTTCAAAAACTCGGAGTATAGTTATATCTCGTTGCTTCGGCGCCCTTAGCTCAGCTGGATAGAGCGTCTGTCTACGGAACAGAAGGTCAGGGGTTCGAATCCCTTAGGGCGCGCTTATAGCTTTCGCATTATTATGCGGATCCTAAGCCCTTGAGATCTATTGCAGAAATGATCTCAGGGGCTTTTCGTTTCCCCAAAACCGTGCCGTTGTTTCACCGTGCATCGCGTCTTCCGACCGGTATGGGCGCGTTCGGCAGAGTCCCTGGGGTGAGGCGCAGGTTGATTTTGAAAGGTAACGCGATGGGGTGGCAGCGGGTGTTCCTGGGTATCGCAATTCTTGCGATGTCCTTGGTGATGTTTATACCGCTTCCTCTCTGGGCCGCGGTCGTCCTGGGGAGTGTTGCGATGTTGGCCGCACTCGGAGTGATCCTCTATCTGGTCTTGAGCCGTCCGAGTAGCTAACGAGGCACGACGAAGTGTGTCATTTTGGCGTCTCGACCATCTAGACTGGCCCATTCCCCCGGCACTTCAAATACCATCATGCCCAGTGTGGGGTAGCGCTCGGCCATGTTAATGACCGCATGTTCGTCCGAGTCGATGGATGCTAACCGCATCCCGAGTTCTTGAACCCAGGGCATGTGCCCCACGAGCATGAGGGTGCGGACTTGTTCTTCCGTTTCGTTGATAACCGAGAGCACCCTGGTGACCGGCGCCATGTAGAGCCGGGAGTCTAGGTACGGGGTTGGCGCTTTGTCGCCGAGCTCGTTGAGAACCCAGGTGGTGGTCTGCCGGGTGCGAAGCGCATCGGAGGTGATGATGGAGTCTGGGTACACGTCGTGTTCGACTAACCATCGACCAGCCGCTGGAGCTTCTTGGTTACCGCGTTGTGCAAGTGGGCGTTCGTGGTCCGGTACCGGCGGGTAGGCTGCTTTGCCGTGGCGTAACACGATAAGGCGTTTGTGGTCGCTCTTGTCCGTCAGCATGGAACTATTTTGCTCCTGGTTCGTCACGATATGTAAGGTACGCTCCGTGGTCGTATTCTCTCATCCACTGGGCAATATAAGGACAGATCGGCACGATGCGGTACCCTTCTTCAATCGTGATATCGAGCGAGTGCTTCGTGAGTCGTCCGGCCAGCCCGGCATGGCGGTGATCTGGGCGGACATGGATGCTGGGAAAGATTCGTTGTTTCGTACCGTCAGCGTGTTCGACATCGCGATAAACATTGCGCGCAATCACCTCTCCGGCGTCGTTATAGATACCAAAGGTGGTGTCATCCCGGAACCAGCGGGGCTCAGTCATTCGGCTCTCCTTGCGGGATATGTTCCGGGCGAGCGGAGTCCAGCGCCTCCGTATACTTCGGGTCTTCGTGTTTTTCGAGCCAAGATTTCACATACGAACAGATTGCAACGACACGATATCCTTCGTCAATCGCGTTATCTAGCGTATATTTCACGATCTTGCTGGCTAGGCCCTGACCGCGATAGTCCTTATCGGTGACCGTGGAAACCAGTGCCCGTTGTTTGGTGCCATCTGCGGTGACGTGATCGGTGTGGTATTCCCGGGCGGCGATAGTTCCGGTGTCATCCACGATCATGCCGGTAAAGCCATCCTCGTGCACAAACTTCGGCTGATCTACAGTCGGGGTGATCATGCGTCCTCCTGAGTCTTACGTCGTGCAACGGTCGGTGGATTTTTGCGAGGCTTCATGGGCACGGAAGGCAGCGCGGGTGCAGGCAATGGTGCGGGCTGGTCCGATGGGAATTCACCGTACTGGGGGAAGTCTGTGCCGTCAGGGTAAATAGTGGTTATGAGATCATCCAGCAGTGGCCCCGCTAGTGGTCCGTCCGATCCTTGGCTCGCTAATGGGGAACCGTCAGTGGCGGGTTCAAAGCCCATTTCTGTTTGATAGCGCTGACGCCACAGGGCGATCTCCTCGTGAGAGCGGCCCACGAAGTTCCACCACATGACGATATCCTCGTTGAGGGGTTCTCCGCCGATGAGGATGACTCGAATGGGGTGGTCGCCCGAACTCAGTTGTAGTCGGGTGACCCCGGTTCCGAGATAGCCCAGATGATTTTCTTCAATCAGCGCGCCGTTGAAGTTTGCCGTGCATTCGACAGCCAACAGGCCGTGTTCGTGTGCGGGTGGCACATCGATGTTGAGCGTGGTGTGGGGTTCCAGTGAGATTTCAGCGGCTGATAGTGGGCTATAGGTTGTGACCGGTGAGGTAGAACCCAGTAGCGAACCGATCGCGACCCTGGCCTGCCAGCCGTCACCCGAAATGGTTTCGGGGCGATATTGATCGAGGTGCGGCTTCACGAAGCGGTGTTCTTCTGGGAAGGCGTACCACAGTTGGACCCCGTGTAGAACCGTGGTGTCGGTAGTGGAGTGCTCAGAGTGGCTGATGCCGTACCCGGCGCTCATAAGGTTGACTTCACCGGGGCGAACCAGCGCCCAGTTTCCTGCAGAATCGATATGGTCAACGCGACCTTCGAAGAGCCACGAGACGGTTGCCAAGCCGGTGTGCGGGTGACGAGCGACTTGCATCCCGCCGGATCGTGCGACGTCGTCGGGGCCAAAATAATCTAAAAAGCACCAGGCACCGATGAGCGAACGAGCACGCTGTGGGATGGTACGTTGCACGGTCATAGCTCGCGGACCGCCCAGTGGGACCGCGCGGGGTTCAAGCACCTCAACGATAAAATCCGTGCCAGGTTTTTGGGCAAAACCGGTCGCCAGTCCGCCGCTGTTCTTCGGGGAGTTGTAGTCGATAAGTTCTGGATTGGGGTCAAGATTTGTCACAGGTAGTCCTCCAGTGCCGCAAGTGTCTCTTTGGATGGCTGAACCGGGTGGTGCGAGAGAATCGAGATACGATTCGTGAGGTTCATAATCATGGCCATCCACTGCACAGCAGCATATTGTGCTTCCGTTAGCCGCGCGGAGGAGACGATTTGTGCAGCTTGGACTGAGTCGATATCGTCGATTTTGGTGACCTGTTCTGCCAGTTGCAGCGCGGCGCGTTCAGTGTCGGTATACAGGTTCTCGGCTTCCCACCAGGCCGGCAGCGCACCGAGGCGCTGTGGGGAGACTCCTGCTTTAACTGCATAACGGGTGTGCAATGCTAAACAGAATGCACACCCGTTAATTTGGGAAACTCGTAAATTGATCAGTTCAATGAGCTGCTCAGATAGCCCGGCGGCACGAGCGTCCTCCCCCACGACTTTGACTAATCTCTTGACCGTTTTCCATGCTTCTGGATTCGATTTGTCGAGATAAAACTGTAGGGGGTCGTGATTCGCCACTTGGCTGCTCCTTCCGAAAGCTCCTGTGCCAAGTCTAGCCCGATCGCGGTAGGCAGGGCAGAGGAGATTTTCGGAAGGAGTCGGAGTCTAGATGGAGTATTCAGGCGCAGCCCAGACGACGACCTCTGGGTGTTCGTAGAAGCGGTAGCCCTGGCCGCGTACTGTGCGTACGGTACCTGACAGTCGACCCAACTTGGCGCGCAATCGACGGATGTGGACGTCGATGGTGCGCTCGTTGGGGACTTCTTCGGTGTCGTCCCACAGGGTTTCCAACAGCTCTTCACGGTTGACGGTCCGGCCGCCGTTTTCAACCAGGTAGTTGAGCAATTCGAATTCTTTATAGGTCAAGTTCAGCGGTTCGCCGTCCAGAAGGACCTCTCGACGAGCCAGATCGATGAGCACGCCCGGTTGGCGAGTCGATACTGGCGCTGGTGCAGCGGCCAGCTCTGGCGAGATGGCCTGCTGGATGGTTGGATCCGCGGTGACCTGACGGACGACGTCGAGATCGTCACCGGCGACGTTTGCAGGAGCAATGGCCACGGCGGCATATGAGTCCGCACCGGGCACAAGAGTTTCGACATAGTGGCGCAATTCGTTGGCCAGTCGAGTCAGTGATGTACCGGCAGCCAGGGCGGCCTGTTCATCCATCCCTACATACAGTACGAATCCGCGGGCTTCAGTCTCCATATGGACCGGCGCGGCGGCACCGTTTTCCGCCGGCTGTTCTGAAGGAACTGCTTTCAGCCTCTGCTGATCCGCCTCTCGATAGGCTCGTACCCTTTCGGCTCGGCGTTGTGCATTACGAACCGAGATGTGAACGTAACCTTGCTGGGGCGCGCTTGTCATAGAGTCATTCCTTCAACAAACTAAACGGTGGTGACCACCGATGACGCTCGAGCCTAACCTGACTCAAGCCGGTATCTGCTACCACAACATTGACGCGTAACAGTCTCGTAACGCAAACGCGCACCCCACAACTATCTCATTATGTGGACTTTTGCGGTGTATTTGTGACAAATGTCACTTGTAACATTCGAATTCTTAGGCGCATTCGCGCCAATACACCTGTATAAGGCTAATCCGCCAAGCCATAAAGGCGGTCGCCTGCGTCTCCCAGACCCGGCACGATATAGGCATTCTCGTCGAGATGATCGTCAATCGCTGCGATATAAAGATTCATGTCAATATCGGTGAGATGATCTTTGACGTACTGCAGCCCCTCGGGGGCGGCAAGCAAGCAGATCGCAGAGACCTGGCGCGCATTGCGTTCGTATAAGAAGCGGCACGCTTCGGCCAGTGTGCCACCGGTCGCTAACATGGGATCCAGCAAGAACACATGCCGTCCTGTGAGATCCTTGGGAAGACGCTCGGCATACGTAACAATGTTCAACGTTTCGTCGTCACGGATCATTCCCAAAAACCCGACTTCAGCGGTCGGGGCCATGCGCACCATACCGTCGAGCATGCCCAGTCCGGCCCGGAGGATTGGCACGACGAGCGGACGCGGCTTGGCCAGTTCTTTGCCGGTGGTGGTCGCCACGGGTGTTTGGATTTCGACGTCGACAATGGACAAATCTCGGGTCGCTTCGTAGGCAAGCAACATGACGAGTTCTTCGGTGACCTGTCGAAAAATCATCGACGGCGTTTCTTGCTTGCGTAGGACTGTCAGTTTATGCGCTAGGAGCGGGTGATCAATGAGGTGAACATGCATGCTGCCAGTTTAGCCTGATCGCCTAAGCTACCTACGTGACCACTTCGACTACGACTCCGCTGCCTGACGACGCCGAACTGGCCTTATGGATGCGTCAGGCCCTAACCGCAGCCCATACCGCAGCGGCCACGGACGATGTGCCCATCGGAGCCGCAGTCTTCTCCCCCGACGGGCAACTTGTGGCAACCGGCGTGAATGCGACTCGGCAGTCGGGTGACCCTACCAAACACGCCGAAATGCTTGCGATTGCTGACGCCGTGATCGCATTGGAATCCTCCCCATGGGAGCTGTCCGACTGTACCCTCGTGGTGACCGTTGAGCCGTGTTCGATGTGTGCGGGTGCTGCGGTCCTGGCTCGGCTCCCCCGGGTGGTCTTTGGTGTCTGGGAACCCAAAACTGGAGCCGCCGGTTCGGTGTTAGACGTCTTGCGGGAGCCACGTTTGAACCACCAAGTTGAAGTCATCGCCGGTGTCTTGGCCGCAGAGTGTGGCGAGTTACTGCGCCAGTTCTTTGTAGGCAAACGGTAGTTTTGGGGTTTCCTGATGCGATCAGGTATACTTGACCGGGTGTAAACACACGGTAGCGTGTCCGAGCGGCCGAAGGTGAAGCACTCGAAATGCTTTGTACGGTAACCCCGTACCGAGGGTTCAAATCCCTCCGCTACCGCTGCATAATTCAACAGGTCAAAAGCTCCTATTTTACTGCATTGCCAGCGGAATAGGAGCTTTTGTCATGCTCAGCGTCAAGTTCCAGTGCCGTCGTCCACAGCAGCCGCATCGGGGTTGCCTGGCGCCTCCTGGTCGCAGGTTATTTCAAGTGCTGCCATAACCTCGTGTAACTTCGCTGGTTTTGCCCAGGCGTCCCAGGACACACATACTTGATTCGGTCGGGTCACCTCCGTCGGTGTGGTCTGGTGAGTGTGACCGTGGATCAGGGGTTGCCCATAGTCCCGGAGTCGCCACTGGTTGAAACGCTCTTCCACCGTATGGTCGCCCTCGTAGGGAAAGTGAGAGAGCAAAACGTCTCGCCGATTGTGCCGGATCTTGGCAAACGGTTGTACCGAGTCGAAGACGTCTAAATACTTCGATTGTTCTTTGTGGGCGTTGCGGTGCAGCGGATGGCATGTGTCGTGATTGCCCGGCACCAGGTGCATAGCCGTCCCAGTCTCCGACCGGACTTCTAGCAGCCGGGAAAGTGCGTAATCCCGGTGGGAGCCCCACCCCATCACATCCCCAAGAATCCACAGCGTTGAGTGTTCTAGCACCGTTTCGATTAAGGCTTGCACAATCCCGTCATCATGGCGGGAAACGTCGCTGTAGCCGCGGTGCTGTGCGACGAGTTCGTGTCCTAGGTGTAAGTCGGCAGTGAAGTAGATTCTGCTCAAGTTGCCCTCCCCGACCTGCTGGCTGCGAAAGCGCTCTGCTGTCAGTATCCGCCGGACAGCTGTGACAAGCAACAATGCCCGGGTCATGTGCTAGTCGAACGGTTCGATTTTCTCAATAACGAACTCTTCAACGCCACATCTTTTGCTACCGAATATCCGCACTCATTTTCATAGACAAGAGCATCCCGACGGCGTAGAATGAGGAGTGAGGGAAGAGAACACCGGAGGTGAAGGCTTCAAGTGAACATTCCCTCGCGAAAGCCCTAACGGGCGATCGGAAAGGCCAGCGGTCACCGAGCGAAAGTTATTTCGTTCAATGGTGACCGCTAGTTTTTAACCCGTTGCAACTTTAGGGCTGCAGCAACCACCGGATCACCCCAGTGGTGTACGAGAAGACAAAAGCCGCGACCACCTAATGGAGGTGACCGCGGCTTTCCTATGGAGTGACGGTTACAGCTCGCGCTGATCTGGCCCGTGGTAAGCAGACAGCGGACGAATCAGGGCGTTATCGGCACGCTGTTCAATAACGTGCGCCGTCCAACCAGTGATGCGCGACGCGATGAAGATCGGCGTGAACATCTCGGTATCAAAGCCCATCAAGTGATATGTCGGACCGGCCGGATAATCGAGGTTCGGCAGAATATTCTTCGCCTCGGTCATAGCCTTTTCCAAACCATCATAGAGACCGAGAATTTCGTGACGACCATAGTAGTCGATCATCCGATCCAGGGCAGCCTTCATGGACGGCACGCGGGAGTCACCGGATTTGTATACGCGGTGGCCAAAACCCATGACCTTGCGCTTTTGGGCTAAGGCGGCTTCCATCCACTCTTTGGCACGTTGCGCGGCAGATTCACGAGACTCGTTTTTGTCGATGCCGATCTCGTTGAATGTGTGCATTACGGCTTCGTTCGCACCGCCGTGCAGGTTGCCCTTGAGCGCACCAATCGCACCGGTGACCGCCGAGTGCAGGTCAGCCTGAGTCGAGGTGATCACTCGAGCGGTGAAAGTCGAAGCGTTGAACGAGTGCTCGGCGTAGAGCACCATCGACACCCGGAAGGCATCCACAACTTCTTCAGCAGCTTCTTCACCGAAGGTCATCCACAAGAAGTTCTGGGAATAATCCAGATCATCACGCGGCTCCACGATATCCATGCCGCGACGACGACGCTGATCGTAAGCCACCACGGCTGGGAAGGCCGCGAAGAGCTCTTTGGCTTTGCGCAGTTCAACGGACGGGTCGGAGTCTTCGGCGTCGTCATGACGCGCTCCGATGACGGACACCGCGGTGCGGGCTACATCCATTGGGTGAGCATCTAGGGGCAGCAGATCAATCGCGGCTTGGACCGCCGGATCTAGTGCGCGGTTAGCGCGTTCGAGTTTGGTGAAATCATCCAGTTGCTGTTGAGTTGGCAATTCGCCATTCCACAGCAACATGGCGACTTCTTCAAAGGATTTCTTATCCGCCAGGTCTTGGACCGGATACCCGCGATACAGCAGCGAGTTGGTGTCCGGGTTGACTTTTGAAATGGCGGTGGAGTCGGCAACAACGCCGACTAAGCCTTTTCTGATTTCTTCGGTCATGCTCATGATTCTCCTCGGATCTAGAGGTTTTCGGCGTTGACTTCAACGTCAAGACCGGGCACTTCGAAGTTGAAGATTCCAGAGTCGAAGGCGTTGTAGTCCTCGTAGGCAACCAGTTCATATAGTCTTGCACGGGTCAGCATCTGATCCACGGAAGCCTTCTGAGTGCCGTCCGCAGAGATCGTATCTAATACGCGCTCGGCAGCCCCCATCGCACTGCGCAGCAGCGTAACAGGGTAGATAATCATGGCCACACCGGCGTCGGCGAGTTGCTGGCGGGTAAACAGCTCGGATTTACCGAACTCGGTCATATTGGCCAGCACCGGGACGTCGACGGCGTGCGTGATCGCCTCGAATTCGGATAGGTCTTTCATAGCTTCTGGGAAGATCGCATCCGCACCGGCATCCACCATGGCTTTGGCCCGGTCCACGGCGGCGTTGAGCCCATTGATGCCGCGGATATCGGTGCGCGCCATGATTAGAAAGTTGTCGTCAATACGCGCATCCGCTGCTGCGGCGATCCGCTGGGTCATCGTCGCGGTATCGACAACGGTCTTGCCGTCGAGGTGGCCGCAACGTTTCGGCAGGATCTGGTCTTCGATATGCATCCCGGCAAGACCCGCGTGTTCGAGCTCTTGGATCGTGCGCGCCAGATTCATCGGTTCGCCAAAGCCGGTATCAGCATCGACGAGGGCCGGCAGGTCCGTCATCCGGGCGATCTGCCCGGCGCGAGTTGCGACTTCTGGCAGGGTGGTCAGGCCGATGTCGGGCAAACCCAAATCATTAGCTAGGACGGCACCGGAAATGTACACGCCGTCGAAGCTTTTCTCTTCGATCAACCGGGCACTGAGCGGGTTGAATGCACCCGGGAACTGGCGGGCAGCTCCGGGAGTGAGCATCTTGCGTAAGGCAACCCGCTTGTCGGCGGGGCTGACTTTCGAATACAGCATTAGAACAGTCCCTTCGGGGCGTCTGCCGGATTGATGTACCCGGGTTTGGCCACCACGTTGAGCTGATCGAGTTCACCGGCATTGAGCTCGTCAAGACGCTGGACTGCATCCAGGAAGCGGGTGATCTCGGTCTCTTCCACAATACCTTCGGCCAGGGTGCGGAATTTGTTGATGTACTGCACGCGACGGAATGGATGAGCACCCAGTGGGTGGGCATCGGCCACAGCAATTTCGTCTTTGATGACCGAGCCGTCTTTCAGGGTGATCTCAACTGAACCACCGAAGGCTTTTTCGTTGAGGTCCAGCGAGTGGTAACGACGGGTCCATTCTGGGTCTTCGACCGTGGAAACCTTGTGCCACAGTTCGACGGTGTCTGGGCGCTGTGCGCGTTCTGACGCGTAGGAGTCGACGTGGTGCCAGGCGCCGTCCTGCAGTGCCACCGCAAAGATGTACATAATCGAGTGGTCCAGAGTTTCCCGCGAGGCGGTCGGGTCCATCTTTTCTGGGTCGTTAGCCCCCGTGCCGATCACGTAGTGGGTGTGGTGAGAGGTCTTGATCAGAATCGATTCCACGTTGGCCGGGTCAGTAACTTCTGGATGCTCTGCGTTAAGTTTGCGTGCTAGATCGATCCAGGCTTGAGCCTGGTATTCTGCCGAGTGTTCCTTGGTATAGGTGTCGAGAATAGCGCGCTTTGCTTCGCCGTCTTCTGGCAGCGGCACCGTGTAGCAGGCATCTGGGCCGTCCAGCAGCCAGGCGATAACGCCGTCTTCACCTTCATAGATTGGTACCGGTGAGGTCTGGCCACGTAGTGCGCGGTCGATCGATTCGACGGCCATCTTGGCCGCAAACGCTGGAGCGTGGGCCTTCCACGTGGAGATTTCGCCTTTGCGAGACTGACGAGTCGCGGTTGTAGTGTGCAGTGCCTGACCGACGGCTTGGAAGATGGTTTCGACGTCAGCACCCAGCAGCGTCCCCAGACCAGCAGCAGCGGCCGGACCAAGGTGGGCAACGTGGTCGATTTTATGTTCGTGCAAGCAGATCGCTTTGACCAGGTTCACGTGGATTTCATAGGCCGTTGCGATGCCGCGAATCAGGTCGTGACCGGATTTACCGGCGTGCTCGGCTGCAGCCAGGACCGCGGGTATATTATCCCCCGGGTGCGAGTAGTCAGCGGCGAGGAAAGTGTCGTGGTAGTCGAGTTCACGCACTGCTACGCCATTAGCCCAGGCGGCCCATTCTGGGGACACTTTTTCCTCGATACCAAACACCGAACCACCGGACCCGTTCGTGGATGGGGCGTGGGTGGTGGCCTGCGAACGAGCCGAAATAATGGGCTTGCGGTTCAGGGAGGCCACCGCAACCGAAGCGTTGTCGATGATGCGATTAATGATCATCTCTTGGACTTCGTCGGTGACTTCGACGTCGTCGGCGGCGACCTTGGCGATCTTATAGGCCAACTGGTCCTCGCGTGGCAAGTTCTCGGCGGATGGATAGACGCGTACTTCGTGGTTAATCATGACGTCCCTTCGGGGTTTCGGCGTGGTTCAAAATGTGGTCCAGTGACGCTTGTAAGTGCATAATCGTCGCGGCAGCTGCAACCAGCGGGTCCTTATTGGCGATGGCTTCGGCAATCCGAGCATGTTCCACCGCGGAGGCGGCTAACCGTTGGGGGTTGTCCTTGGCCAGTCGGCGCACCCGGACTAAGTGGACTCGCAGATTCGAAAGCGCCCCGGACAGGTAGCTGTTACCGGCCGCGGCATCAATGAGCTCGTCCATGGTGGTGATCAGCTGGTAGTAGGTTCCGGGGTCTTCTAAAACTTGCGAGTCCTGGCTGATGGCGCGGAACTGCTGAGCCAGCGGTGCAAACTGTTCGGTTTGGTTGCTGGTTGCAGCAAGCTTGGCCGATTCGGTTTCCAATACCCGCCGCAATACGAACATATCGTCCAGGTCCTCTAGGGAAACATCGGAGACGACGGTGCCTCGACCGCGTTGCGCTTCGGCTAGGCCGTCGGCCACCAGTTTTGCCACCGCTTCGCGCACGGGAGTTCTGGAAACGCCGAGGCGTTCTGACAGCTCAACCTCGGCAAGCACTGAGCCCGGTGACAACTCCCAATTCAGGATGCCCCGGCGCAACGCTTGATAGGCACGTTCACTGGCTCTCATGTCCCCAGTGTATACATGAAAGGGAGAGCTTGGCCACCTTACGGCGTTTTTCCTGCAAATCTTTGCCTACCTGTATACACATCAGGCTTCTGCATGGTCGCCCTCATGCCAATATGTGGCCTATGACAGGTCCTTGCAGCGCCTTAGCGGCCGTGCCGGGAAGGCGTTCGTGCGCGATCTGCCGCTGGTTCTGAACTGGGATGTTTCGGGGGTCGGCGAAGCGCTCGGTCTGGGAGTGACCTTATTCAAACCGGGCGATGAAGTATTTGGCATGCTCCCCTACCCGCGCGGGCGTCGGTGCGCATGCTGAATACGCCGTCGGCCCGACCCGCGCCTTTGTGCATAAACCTGCCGGGCTTTCCCACGGCGAGGCCGGGCCTTTGCCCTTAGCTGGTTTAACGGCATGGCAGTCGCTGGTGGATACCGCACAAATTTCTGCTACCGACCGGGCGTTAAGGCATGCAGCAGCGGGAGATGTTGAGCACCTGGCGGGACACATCGCGAAGGCTTATGGCGCCTATGTCGTCGGGACTGCGAGCGCGAAGAACCATGATTGCTTAGCGCGACTGGGAGTGGATGAGACGGGTTGGATCGTGGGCAAGATGGTGCTCACCACGAAGCATCGAGCTTAGACGAGCGCTGCCTCCCGTTTATTTGCTCGGGCAATGAACAGTCCGGCGATGACCGCTCCTACGGCAATCACACCCCAGATACCGACGACGGCCCACGCGGCCCCGGCCATCACCAGGGCGGGGACAAACGTAACCGCTGTGATTTCCACGGGCGTGACCGGAATATAGGCCAGGCCGAAGTCTTCCAAGGTGTTGGATTTGAGTCTCGGGTCGACGATGCGCAGCATCGCGATACCGGTCGCGACCGCACCGGTGGACCAACCCCAGGTGAAGATGGAGCGTTCAAACCACCCTTGGTGCATCAGGCGCGGGGCGACCCACAGCCCAAGGAACAGCGTCAGCGCTAGCCCGAAGACAAACATGATGAGCAGCTCGATGCCGAAGTCTGCGACGATTTGCGGTTGAATTGAGGCGATCCCGGCGACAATCAAAATGTCGGTTCCGGTGCCGGAAATGGACTGCAGGGTCGGTTTGTCGACATATCGCGAAGCATTGATTTTGGTCATCACGGCGCGCACGACCAGTCCCACAAGAAACGCCAGTACGAAGACCGGGACGGATAACGCAGGCCAGATATTTCCGATCCACAATGATATGCCGTAGGCTGCGGCGGCAATCATGATCACGACCGAAGCTTGAAAGCCTAGCGATTCAACCGAGGAGCCCGTGAAGGTGTGCTGACCGATCGAAGGGCGCTTATTGACTTCGCGGATAAGACCGGTGCGCTCTTGTTCCGGCAGGGAACTCATCGAGCCATACGCCTGGACGTGCCCACGACTCGCTGCGAGTCGAGCCTGGATGATCCCACCAACGATGCCAATGATCAATCCGACGGTCGCTGCAGTAAACGCCAGTGAGCTAATCTCCGGGGTGGTTGCTGAAAACGCGTCGCCCATGGCTGCTGCGGTACCGTACCCGCCAACCCAGCCGGCAAATAGCACGACCCCGAGTGCGTCCGGGGAGCCGAAGACCGGTTTGAGGAAGACCAGCACTACAGCCATTCCCAGGGCGACTTGCAGCGAGTACATTAACACGCCGTGCGCCGCGAATCCCCCGACGTTGCGGTTGAGCTTGCGGACATCGAAGTCATCGGTCATCGCAACGGCAGCGAACACCACCGCGATGAGCACCGATGCATAGGTTGATAACTGATCCGAAAACGGCAGCCACCCCAACACCTGGGGCCCGAGCACGAGCCCGAGCAGACCAGCCAGCACTGACGCCGGGATCATTAATGTTTGAAACGGCCGAATCAAGGCGCGCAATCCTGCGCCAATGACTAATAAAACACCAATCAATCCGGCATCGACCAAAATGGTCCAAGGCGTAATCTCCATGGCTAAAAGCTACAATGCGTAGTAATTAAAGACAAATAACGCTGAGTCTGAGGATTGAGATCTTGACCATACGAATCATCACGGTCGGAAAACGACACGAAGACTGGGTCAGCACAGGTATTGCTCGGTTCCTCAAACGCCTCAAGAAACCCTACGACGTCTATTTCATCTTCGTTCCTCACACCACCGCCGGGGAGCAACGCTCCCGCGAGGAGGAATCCGCAGCGATTGAAAAACAGCTCCGGCCGCGCGACCACGTGATCCTGTTAGATGAACGCGGCAAGAACTTCTCCTCTCCACAGTTGGCCAGTCACCTGCAGCAGCTCTTTGACACCGGCCGTCAGCCAACGCTGATCATCGGTGGCGCCTACGGGGTCAGCGACCGCTTGCGAGCGCGAGCCGATACCGTGTGGTCACTGTCGAATTTGGTGTTTCCGCACCAACTGGTGCGATTGATGGTCGTGGAACAGGTATATCGCGCTCAGGAGATTTCGGGGGGCAGACCGTACCATCATCAGTAGTGGCTGGGTAGTCTAAGCACATGACCGATGCCGTATTCAACGAGTTTTCCGCTGCGACGCGCTCATGGTTCACGGCATCTTTTGCCGCGCCGACCAAAGCACAGATCGGTGCGTGGCAGACCATTAACTCGGGCCAGCACGCGCTGGTCATCGCACCAACCGGCTCGGGGAAAACGCTGGCGGCATTTCTATCGGCGATCGATAAGCTCATCACCACCGACCCCAACGACGACACCGCGGCCAAACACCGGACCAAGGTGCTGTATATTTCGCCACTCAAAGCCCTGGGTGTCGACGTTGAACGCAACCTGACCGCCCCGCTCGTGGGTATCACCCAAACGGCACGTGGGATGGGGTCTGAAGTCCCCGAGATTCGCACCGGAGTACGCTCGGGTGACACCTCTGCACGAGATCGGCGGCGTCTGGTAACCGACCCGCCGGATATCCTCATCACCACACCCGAATCGCTGTATCTCATGTTGACGTCGAAAGCGCGGGAAACCCTCGCCGGGGTCGAGACGGTGATCATTGATGAGGTGCACGCGCTGGCCGGCAATAAGCGCGGCGCCCACCTAGCAGTGTCGCTGGAACGACTTGATGCACTGTTGGACGCGCCGGCCCAGCGCATTGGGTTGTCAGCCACGGTGCGCCCGGCTGAAGAGGTCGCCCGATTCCTGGGCGGGGTCCAACCGGTCACGATTGTAGACGGGGCCGAGAAGAAGCGCTGGGATATTACGGTTGCGGTGCCAGTGGCCGATATGACCCAGCCCGATACGGGTGCCTCCCCCGAGGAAAATGTGTCGATGTGGCCGCACGTCGAGGCTAAGATTATGCAGCTGGCCGATGACTACCGGTCCATGATCGTGTTTGTGAACTCCCGGCGCTCGGCCGAACGACTCACCGGCTCGCTCAACGAGCTGTGGGAAGAACGCGAAGATACCGCAGGCGAAGAGTTTGCGCGTACCCACCACGGGTCCATGTCGGCCACCGCTCGCGCCGAGGTCGAAGAGGGCTTGAAGTCGGGCACGCTGCGATGCGTGGTCGCGACGTCGTCCTTAGAACTCGGGATTGACATGGGTGTGGTCGACGCGGTCGTGCACCTGCAGGCCGCCCCGAGTGTCGCCGCGGGCCTGCAGCGCGTCGGACGTGCGGGCCACCAGGTGGGTGAAGTGTCGGTCGGGTGGTTCTTCCCCTTACACCGCGCCGATGTGGTCGACGCCGCGGTAGTAACCGAGCGGATGTTCACCGGGGCTATTGAGGCGATCTCGATTCCGGCCAATCCGCTGGACATTTTGGCCCAGCACACGATCGCTGCGGCCGCGATGGAAGACCTAGTCGATGAGGCCTGGCTCGAGTTGGTACGTCGCGCTGCTCCATTCACCACGCTGTCACTAGATGTCTACGCTTCGGTCCTGGACCTGCTGGCCGGTAAATACGTTTCGGATGAATTCGCGCAGCTGAAACCCCGCGTCGTGTGGGATCGCGAAGCCGGCACCATTACGGCCCGCCCCGGTGCCCAACGGTTGGCGGTCACCTCGGGTGGCACAATCGCCGACCGCGGCCTCTTTGGCGTGTATTTGGCCACCGATACCGACGGCGCCAAACGTGTCGGTGAGCTCGATGAAGAAATGGTGTATGAATCTCGGGTCGGCGAAACGATCATTCTGGGCGCGACCACCTGGCAGATTGAAGACATCACCCACGACCGGGTCCTGGTGACCCCCGCTTTCGGTCGCCCCGGCCGGCTGCCGTTTTGGCGCGGTGATCAGCCCGGCCGCCCGTTGGAGCTTGGCCGTGCCACCGGAGCATTCCGACGAGAAGCACTCGCCGACCCGAAAATTGATCAGCGTCTGCAAGCCGCCGGCCTGGACGACAATGCCCGGGTCAACCTGCTGAACTATCTCACCGAGCAGCGCGAAGCGACCGGCCACCTGCCGACCGACACCACGATTCTTGTCGAGCGCTTCCGCGATGAATTGGGCGACTGGCGAGTTATTTTGCACTCGCCATTTGGCAAAGCCATCCACGCCCCGTGGGCGTTAGCAATTTCCGAACGCGTCAAAGCCACGTACGGCTTCGATGCCAATGCCATGGCCGGAGACGACGGCATCATCGTGCGCATCCCGGCCACCGATGGTGAGCCGCCGTCGTCGGATATTTTCTGGTTCGAACCCGAAGAGCTGCGCGACCAGTTGCGCCAACACGTCGGTGCCTCGGCCCTATTTGCCGCGCATTTTCGTGAAAACGCCGCCCGCGCCCTGCTGCTACCTCGCCGCGACCCGACCAAACGCACCCCGCTGTGGCAACAACGCCAACGCGCCGCCCAACTGCTCGCGGTCGCTTCAAAATACCCGCAGTTTCCGATCATCTTGGAAACCGTGCGCGAAGTCCTCCAGGATATCTACGACGTCGACGGACTCCTGGAGATTCTGGAGAACGTCCGCACCCGGGTGCTGCGCGTCGTCGAGGTGCAAACCCCGCAGGCATCGCCCTTTGCCCAAACGCTGCTGTTTGGCTATACCGCGCAGTTCATGTACGAAACTGACGCGCCACTAGCCGAGCGTCGCGCCGCCGCCCTATCGCTGGATCCGGGGTTACTAGCGCAACTTTTGGGTCAGGATATGTTGCGCGAGCTACTCGACGACGACATCATCGCCCAGGTCCAGGCCGATCTACAACACACCTCGACCTCGCGCCGACTGGCCGGCGTCGAAGGAATCGCCGATCTGCTGCGCTTGCTCGGGCCAATGACCACCGCTGAGCTGGCAGCTCGGGTACGTAACCCGGCCGATGAGGAGGCGCCCGCCGACGAAGCAACCGCGCACGAGTGGGCCGATCAGTTAGTGGATGACAGACGCGCGATGCAGGTGCGCATCGGGGCCCAACTATACTGGGCGGCCATTGAGGATGCGCCCCGGTTGCGTGATGGGCTGGGCATTCCGCTACCGATCGGGGTGCCCTCCGCATTTGCTGAATCCGTGACCGACCCGCTCGGAGATCTGGTGGCCCGTTATGCCCGCACGCACGGACCGTTTACCGCCCCCGAGGTGGCTCAACGCTTGGGCATCGGGCCGGTCATTGCCCACCAGGTGTTACAGCGTTTAGCCTCGCAACAACGCGTGACCTTTGGCGCGTATATGTCGACGCCGCCACCCGGTGACGGTCCGGTCGCAACCGATGAGTGGTGCGACGTCGAGGTACTGGCCCGCATTCGCCGTCGTTCTTTAGCCCAGTTGCGTGCCGAAGTTGAACCGGTCGAACATGCCGCATACGCACGCTATTTAGTACAGTCTCACCAGGTCACCCCGACACCGCAGGAACGCGGCGTTGATGGCTTGGCGATTGTGTTGGACCAGCTCACTGGATTCACCGCGCCGGCGCAAGTGTGGGAGACGGCGATCCTGCCGGCGCGCGTGGCCAACTACTCGCCGGCAATGCTGGATGAGCTGTTAGCCACCGGGCAATTTGTGATGGCCGGTGCTGCGGATCAGTCCGTGGCCTTCCATCACATTGACACGATCGACCTGACCCTGCCGATTCGTACGACCGATGATCGCACCGCTGTCCACGACGACATCGTCGCAGCACTCACCGGCACCGGCGGCTGGTTCTACTCGGCGCTGCTTGCCCAAGTGGATCACTCCGGGTCAGATATTCTGGCGGCCCTGTGGGATCTGTTCTGGGCAGGTGTGGTCACCAATGACACGTTTACCGCAGTGCGCGCCACGTATACGTCCACCCCGCGCCGCGCGCAAGCACAACGCGGTTCTCCGCGTCGGACTGCCCGGCTGCGACGCCTCAACCGCCTGGCCCCGGACACCACGCTCACCCGGCAACCCGATCCGCCGACCGCGGTGGGCCGGTGGTCCCTCTTACCCGAACGCACCGACGACAACACCACCGCGCTCCATGCCCAGGCCGAATACTTGCTCGACCGCTACGGTGTCATCACCCGCGGGGCCGTGAATGCCGAGGCGCTGCCCGGTGGGTTTTCGGCATATTACCGGTTGTTGTCCAAAATGGAAGAGTCCGGGCATATCCGGCGCGGGTACTTTATTGATGGTCTCGGTGCCGCCCAATTCTCAACTGCCGCAACCGTGGATGCGTTGCGCGCCTTCGACCAAGAGCCCACGCACCCCCGGGCTGTCGGGCTTGCGGCGACCGATCCGGCCAATCCGTATGGTGCCACGCTCGACTGGCCCGCCACCGAGGGCCACCGGCCCGGTCGAAAAGCCGGCGCCTTTGTGGTGTTAGTCAACGGGCAGTTGGTGTTGTACTTGGAACGCGGCGGCAAAACCCTACTGCAATTTTCCGATGCACACCTCGGCCCTGCCGCAACCGCTCTGGAGACCGTGCTGCGTCGGGCCGGTACCGAAAAGCTGGCTATCCAAACCGTCAACGGCGACCCGCTTGTCGGTACCGAACTGGCCAGCCACATGGTGGACGCTGGATTCTACACCGCGCCCAATGCCATCCGTTTTCGAGCCTAAACTAGAACCATGCCCACACCCCCACTGCCCGTTCGCAACGGCGTCGGACCAACCCGACTGCGCATTCCTGCCAACACGCCGGGCACTGTCCTCAACTATCTACGCACCCGCTTTCCCCACTTGGCTGATGATGCCCTTGGTCAGCGGCTCACCGCCGGGGAAATTGTGGGCCAAGATGGCACCGCGATCACTGCAACCACCCTGGCAACCGCACACGAATTCATTTGGTATTACCGCACCGTGCCCAATGAGCCACCCATCCCGTTTGATATCACCGTGCTGCACGCCGATGAACACCTGGTCGTAGCCGATAAGCCGCACTTTTTACCCACCACACCGGGCGGGCAATTCGTCCAGGAAACCGCACTCGTCAGGCTGCGCAACCTGCTGAACATTCCGGACTTGGTGCCGCTACATCGGTTGGATCGGGCCACCGCCGGCGTCCTGTTATTCTCACCCAACCCGCAGACCCGGGGTGCGTATCAGCAATTATTCGAACACCGTCAGGTCACCCGCCAGTATCGCGCCGTCGTGACCATCCCCTCCCCCGCCCACCCGTATCTGGAGCGTTTCCCGATTACCTACCGGAATCGCATCATCAAAACCAAGGGCATCATCACCGCCGAGGTCGAAGCGTATGCGACCGCCGACTCCGGCCGTATCGAAGCACCCCGAGTGGGCAAACGGCGTCGCAGTCACAACCCCACGACCGGTCCCAATGCCATCACCGACATTGTGTTGTTGGCGCATCGGTATACCGACGACGGCGGAGCTCTAGCGCATGTGGCGCTATATCCCAAGACGGGGCGTACCCACCAGTTGCGGATTCACCTGGCTGCGTTAGGCCATGCCATCCTGCATGACCGGTTCTACCCGGAATTACTGGAGCACACACCGGATGATTTCACCACCCCGTTACAGCTCTTGGCCAGCGGTCTGGCCTTTACTGATCCGTTGACCGGCCAGTACCGCGAGTTCTTTTCGGAACGCACTTTGGACTTTGCGCCTGAGCAGCGCCACGCACAGTCTTAGAGAACGCTGAGGGGCGCGTGTCACCCCGTAGAATGTCATGGTGGAAAGTAAAATAGCGGGACTCAAGCACAAGATCGTTCGGTAGGAGGAGTGCACGTGGCCCAGAAGCCCACAGAGTCGTCAGAGGCCCTGGCTCGGCTGAAAAAACCGTCCGCAAAACCTGCGACTCCGTCCAAAGATTCTGGGAACCTTGCACCGTCCGACGCTCCAACCAAAAACGGTGCCGACCGGAAGCCCAAGACGACGAAGAAAGCTTCGAGGGGTTCAAGCTCGGCTGAGAAGTTGACGCTCCGGGATCGTCTCAACGCATGGCTTGACTCGTTTCGCGGGCCGACTCAAGACGATATCGAACGGGCAATTGCTGAGACTCCTGATCGTCTGCAGGCTCGCTGGCAGAAGCTGCAAGATGATCGTCAAAGAGCTCGCGAAGAGCAAGAGCGGTTGCGGCAGTTGGAGCTGGATGTTCAACAGGCCAAAGAAGCTTTGGAGATTCAGCGCGTACGCGAGGCGGAGCGTATGGCGCAGTTGGAACGTGAGCAGGCGGCTCTGGCTCGTCGTCGTCAGCAAGAGCGGGAAACCGAAGCGCTCCTGAAAGCTGCCCACGAATTAGAGTCCGATGATATTCCGGCTCCAGAGAATCGTCCGATGCTCCAGCGTGAAGGTGAATACCTCAGGGATGAGGAATTGTTGGAACGTGCTCGCCAGAATCTGCCGGAGTGGCAGCGGCTTGAGCGGCTGGTGATGAAAGCTCGGGCAATTGAAGCGCAGACTCCTACTCGGTCTCCTGATGACGAACCCGAGGAGGCGGATGCGGGTGAAGAAATGGTCTTACCCTTCCCCGAACCTGTTCGGGATGACCCTGAACCGCAGCATCTCGATGGTTTCCGTCGGGGGACGTTAACGGTCAGTTGGGTGCTCTTTGTCGTCGTTGGTTTGTTTGCTTTGGGCTGGTTGGGCCCCTGGCCGTCTATCGTGGACGCGCACGGCGGTATTTATGAAGGTTCCACTTCGCTGATGTCGATGGCCGCGTGGCATGTGGTGGCTTGGCCAGTGTTATGGGCGATGATGTTGGCGTACACGTTGTATCAGTGGTCGCCTTCGCAGTATTCTGCGATGCGGAATCGGGCGACTGCCTGGTATGTGTCCAATGCGATGTTGTTGGCGTCGGGCACCATTCTGCTGGCACATTTTCAAGATTATGGTCTGGAAGTCATTACTTCCATTGCTGCGGCCGTGCTGCTGTATCGGGCGGTGCTGAACCTCAATGAATACACGGAACGGACCAGTAAGGAACGCTTTTATGTAGATGTGCCAATTGGTGCTTTCACCGGTTGGATGTTGATATTCTCCGCTACAACGGTGTTCACTGCGATGGCATCCTGGAATTTGTTAGACCTGCTGTTCATTCCGGAGATTCTTTGGGCTATTGCAGCCACGGTGGTTGTTCTAGTAATGCTGTCTCGCTTAGCCCTTACTGGGCGGGGCCGTATGTCAGTGGTTTTAGGCTTCACCGTGGGTATGGCAGCGATCGTTGGTTCCCGGCTCTTTGGCGAAAACACATCGTTTCTCTTAGTGGGTATTGCGCTTCTTGGGCTCTTCATCATTGTGGCAGCTACTGAGAACCGCCGATACCAGATCTCCGTTGCAGAAAAGCGCGCTATGGAACATCTTGTTTATCTAGATTCAGAGGACGACTACAACGCCCAGTAGAGGTTGCGCAGGAGGGGCTGGGTGGGATCTAGCGGAGGGTTTATCGTGGAACCCACCGGCCACCGCGGCGTATGAGGAGGCGGCCG